>JAYVXO010000264.1:0-64629 GCA_043785105.1 Fimbriiglobus sp. | reverse complement strand
AAGGGCCGACCGTCGGCGAGGGTTCCGACCTGATAAACCGCCGGGATGCCGGGGTGCTGAAGTTGGCCCGTAATGCGCGCCTCATCCACAAACCGCCGAGCGGTGCCGGAATCGGGGGCGTACTTATCCAGCAGAATCTTGACCGCAACTTCACGGTCCATCGCCAAATCCCGCGCCCGATAAACCACCCCCATGCCGCCCCGCCCGACCTCGTCGAGCAGGTCGTAGTTGGCAACGATAACCGGCGGCGGGATGGCGTTGTCGGACAGGACAGCAGTGCTGTCGGTGGTGCGAGTGGCGTCGAGCATCAGATGGGCCTCTGAATAAAGAGTGTTCACCGTCGAAGTCGGGACGGGTTACTTTCCGGGTCTGGCAAATTTTTCGGGCGGCTGAACTCTCACGGTTTTCGGCCCTGAAAGGGTCGTGCTGTTAGCCCAGGGCCATGCCCTGGGAACGCGGAACGGGCGGTTGATTCGGTTGAATGACAACGAGTCTGAACCGTCCTAACATCGCCGAAAACGTGCTCGTTGCCCGGTCCCCAGGGCATGGCCCTGGGCTGGTAGCACGACCCTTTCAGGGCCGAAAACCCTTTTGCAGAAGGAGTGCCCGAAACTTTTGCCAGACCGTTACTTCCCTTCAATTTTTTGATGAACGGCCTGCCAAACATCGGCGATTGTTTTCATCGCGGCGGCTTGCAACATCACGCGGGGGACCATTTTCAGGAGTCCGCCGAGTTCGACTAAATCTCCGGTCCACTTCACCGTCGTGCCACCCGAATCGCTGGGTTGGAAGCGAAGTCGGGCGTCCATCGTGCTACTGCTGCCGACGCCCTGACTCACGATGCGGTAGTGGATGGATTCGGGGACAACCCGGTCGATGACGGTCGCGGTGGTGTCGAGGGTACCGGCCATGAACGCAAATTTGGGTTGAACTTTCCAGGACGCGCGGTCCGTTGCGATGTGCGTGATTTCCGAATTCGGTAAACTCTGCGCCAGCCACCCGGCGTTCGAGACGTGCTCAAACACCGCCGACAAATCGGCCCCGAAGGTTTCCGTGCCTTCAAAATGGATCATGAACACACCCCACCGGAACACTGGTATCCTTAGATTATAAGTATTACGCCGGTCGGTCCTTCGGGAACCCGCAGGTCGGTTGGGAATAATTTTTCAAAAGCAAAGCGAGACAGTGACGGATTCGCCTCCTATCTTTAGGATGACCAATGGTCTGAACATTTTACCCGGCTGAAAATGCGTTCGGCCCAAACCCACGGAGATTGGCTATTCCTGCTCTTGTCCCTCAAATGGGCGAGCCTTCTGTCGCCACCATGACCCCGCGCCCGACTTCCGCGACCCCGACACCAACAGTTGTGCCCGCCAAACGTGCCTTGGCCTCCTACATGACGGCCGTTGCGTTTCTGGGCATGCACATCGCAGCGCTGTCGGTCTTTTTCGTCGAGTTCTCGTGGCTCGCGGTCGGGATGATGGTGCTGTTCTACACGATTCGCGGCTTCGGGCTGACGGCCGGCTACCACCGTTACTTCGCACACCGGGCGTACAAAACCAGCCGGTTTTTCCAATTCTGCTTGGGTTTGATGGGCGCAGCCGCCCTGCAACGCGGGCCTGTTTGGTGGGCGGGCCACCACCGCACCCACCACAAGCATTCCGATGAAGAAGGTGATCCGCACTCGCCGATCATGAAGTCGATCTGGTGGTCCCACGTCGGTTGGGTCTTGTCGAACCAGTACAACACGGTCGAATGGGATCTGATGAAAGATTTCCGGAAGTATCCGGAACTCAAGTTGCTCGAACGCTTCGACCTGGTGCCGGGTATCTTGTTGGCGTTCCTTTGCTTGGCAATTGACGGACTATCCGGCATGGCCTGGGGCTTTTTCTTCGGCACCGTTGTGCTTTATCACAGCACGTTCATGGTGAACTCGGTGTGTCACTTGCTTGGCACCCGCCGCTACGCCACGAAAGACATGAGCCGCAACAACTGGTTCGTTGCCTTCTTCACACTCGGTGAAGGCTGGCACAACAATCACCACCACTACCCGTCGTCCGCACGCCAAGGGTTCAAGTGGTACGAGTACGACTTCAGCTACCGCATGTTACAACTCCTGAGCGTCGTCGGTATCGTTTGGGATCTCCGGGAGCCAACGCCACGGGCGATGGCCAAGAAGACGATCCAGTCTGCTAGCTAAGTTGTGTCAATTGACGGGCACGCGAAACGCTCACGGCCTACCGGAAACGGTAGGCCGTGAGCGTTTCGCGTGCCCGTCAGCTTCAGTATCGTGAACGTGGCTGGGTTATGCGGTCTTCGAGATGCGCAACGAACACTCGGGCTTGATCCGGTTCCAGGGCATTCGGGCGAGCAGCATCCCCATACCGCAGGTGTCTGATACGCCCGCGAAGACCAACCCGGCACCGACGAACGCAGATAGCCCGACAAAGTCTGCATGCACGAAGTACGCCAAAACCGCACCGAGAAATACGAGCGAACCCGCCGCGATTCGCACCTGCCGTTCGAGCGAAACCGCTTTCTTCCCCCGGTTGACCGGCAGTCCGCACTCCGCCCAGGCCAACGTGCCACCTTCGACATTGACGACGTTCGCATAGCCCGCCGCGATGAACTTTTCGCACGCTTGCTTCCCCCGATTCCCGGTGCGACAGATGACGTACACCGGCACCTCGGTAGGGCTACTGCGGGCGGTCATCAGCGCGTTCGGATCGAGATCGGTGAGGGGAATGTTCTTGGCAAAGCCGCAGTGCATTTCACGGTACTCAACCGGGGTCCGCACGTCGAGCAACTCAATCGGTTCACCGCTCAGCCGTTTCGCATTGAGATCACCGGGGCTGATAGTCCTGACGTTCATGATCGCCCTACTCAATTCAGCCGATGGACGGCCAGATGTACCAATGCCATCTACATTACACTACACAGGCACTGGGACCGCATCCCACGACGCGATTCCTGATAAACGCGCAGCCCGGCCACGATCCCGTGGCCAGGCTGCGTTTGTTTTGAGACGTGTTTTTACCACGCCGCCCAGACCGCGTCGCGGTCGGCGAGTGGCCCACAGCATGAACCCGCCGACCGCGACGGGCACGAGGATCTGGGACAGTTGGATCCAACCGACCATCGACAGATACGGAAGCCCCCAACCGGCACCCATTGGCAACGGCATCAATGCTAGCCCGAGAACATGTTGCGATTGTCCTGGGGTTTCGCTGTAGTTGATTTGTGAAATCAACGAACCGGCGAGGGCCAAAATTTGGACCGCTGCTGCCGCGAACCACCATCTGTTCACATGGTGCCGCGTGTAGAGGCGGGTGAACAGCGCCGCCAGCAGAACGAACGGCACGTACCGGATTGCCCACATGTTCCCATACGCGATCGTGACGATGGTGGAGCGGGACACGTGGTCCGAGCCGCCCGCCGACAAAACCGCCATCACCTCGAACGTTAGCCCGATGACGATTTCGACGGCGATCATCACGGCCACCGCGATCGGGACCGGCAGTAGCGCGAAA
Organism: Fimbriiglobus sp.; assembly: GCA_043785105.1. Classification (GTDB taxonomy): domain Bacteria; phylum Planctomycetota; class Planctomycetia; order Gemmatales; family Gemmataceae; genus Fimbriiglobus. Next base: position 61,099 of record JAYVXO010000264.1, on the reverse strand, counting down.
ACCATCAACGGGTGCCGTCCCACCCAGGTTGCGCGGCGGGATTGCTCGGCGGCTTGCGTCGCCAATTCGATGGGTTCCCCGAGCCGTTTGTTCAACATCTCGTCTGTCATCGTTAGACCCTCCTTGTCTGTTAAGTCGTCGGCATGGTCGCGCAGTTCAGCTAACAGCCGACGGCGCGATCTGGCAGGTACGCCCCGCCTTACCAACTCATGTTCCAATCGCTTAGCCCAGTTCTGGTGTTGCATCGTGGCCCCCCCGGAGTGCTTCGGTGATAGCCGCGACCACTGTTGCCCACCGTGATGCAGACGTGGCTAACCGCGCCTGGCCGGTTGGCGTCAGCCGGTAGACCACCCGACTTCGCCCACTGACTTTTTCACGTGCGCTGCACAGCATCCCGTCGGCTTCAAGCCGATGCAGAATCGGGTAGATGCACCCCTCCCCGAACTCCAGCACGCCGCTCGTGGCCAACCGGATGCCCTGCACCAGTTCGTAGCCGTACATGGGTTGCCGAGCGAGTAGCCGCAACAGCAGCAACTCCGGCACGCCGTTGAGAAAGTCGATGTCCTTGCGATTGGTTGACATGCGAGAGGAATACCTTGGACCGTGAGGTATTGCAAGCTCAATACATCACGGTCCAAGGTATGAGGTGTTGCGGGGTGCTTTCCTTACCCGAGTTCCCAACCCTTGCGGGTGGGGCACTCGATGTACTGGTCCGCGTCTTTGGTGTTGGTCACTTTTCCGGCGACGGTGTCCCAGGTTAATTCTTGGCCGGTGCGGTACGCCACGTTCCCCAACAGAACCGTCTCCGTTAGCACGCCGGCGTAACCGAATTCGCACAGCGGTTTGCCGGTGCCACGGATGGCGTTGAGCCATTCGCGGTGATGGCCGACGGACTTGGCGATCGACTGGTCGGGTGCGTGGAAGTCTTTGGCGAACTCATCCGGGGAGAGTTTGAACTTGCCGTAATCCGCTACCAGCGTCCCTTTTTCGCCGGTGAATAACACGCCGTTGGGGAAGCCGCGGATGTTGCCCGTCCCGGCCAAGTTCGGCCCCTCAACGCCGTGGTACCAAGTCACAGGAACGGCTGGTCTGCCGTTCAACGCGGGGATTTGGTAATCGACTTGTAGCTTCTCCGGCACCTTGTTTTCTGCGCCGGGGATGGCGTTGCCGGTGGCCTTCACCGACGTGGGGGCGCCGAGGTCGAGCGCCCAGAACGCGAGGTCCATGAAGTGGCAGCCCATGTCCTGCAACGTGCCGCCGCCGAACGCCCACCACCACCGCCAGTTGAAGTGCGGCCAGTTTTTGAAGTCGGCGTAGAAGAATTCTTCGGGAACTGGGCCGAGCCATTGGTTGATGTCAAACTTCACTGGCACCGTGGGCTGAATCTTTTTGCCGCCGTCCGGCTTGCGGGCACACCACACATCGACCTTCTTGATCGTGCCGAGCTTGCCACTTTTCACAATCTCGACGACGCGGCGGTAGTTGTTCTCGGCGTGAATCTGCGTGCCCATTTGCGTGACAAGCTTCTTTTCCACCGCGACCTTCTGCATCAACCGCACTTCGTGGACCGACTTGGCAAGCGGCTTTTCGCAATACGTGTGCTTCCCTAACCGCATTCCCATGAGCGCCGCGTTGGCGTGGGTGTGGTCCGGGGTGCTGACCACGACCGCGTCGAAGTCCTTGCCGACGGCGTCGAACATCTTGCGATAATCGGTAAAGAACTTGGCGTTCGGGAACTGCTCGCTCGCCTTCCCTGCTCTGGGTTCATCCACTTCGCACAAGGCGACAATGTTCTCCGTCGCAACACCCGCCAAGTTCGCTGCCCCGCGATCCGCCACGCCGATCACGGCTAGGCGCACTTTGTCCTTGACCTCATCCGCCCCGAACGACCGCACCAACGGCGCCCCCGTGATGAGTGCCCCCGATGCCCCGAGAAAATGACGACGTGACAACATGACGGAAACCTCCGTTGAGTGTGGTGGGACTGCGATACCAAGCATACATGAAGACAGAGGGGAAAGCGAGTTAGTGATGTTGTGAGTCACACCGTTAAAAAGCCCACGAACGATCGTTCGTGGGCTTTCGGGGTTTGTGGGCTTTCGGGGTTCGTGGTCATCAGGAATCACTTCAAACATTCACACCACTGGTGACTTCCATATGGGGGCGTTCCGTCGAACGGCTACCACGGGGGAGTTTCACGACGAGGACGGAGCAGGTCGATTCCCGCATCACTTTTTCTGCGACACTTCCCATGACCAGACGATCCACCCCGGTGCGGCCGTGCGTGCCGATGATGATGACATCGACGCCCGCTTCGTCGGCGTACTCCACGATTTCGGTGGCGGCATCCCCTTCCAGCAACACGTGGCTGACGGGGATGTTCGCGTTCGTCGGGCGAATTTGTTCGAGTTGGTTTCGCCAATAGCGCCGTTCGGCGGAGGGGTCGCCCTGGCGTTCGGAGCCGGGCGTGTAGACGTACACAATCGTGAGGCTGGCACCATACGCCTCGGCGAGGCCGAGCGCGTGGAAGTACGCCTGATTGGAGTACGACGAGAAATCCGTGGGGTACAAGATCTTTTTGACGCGGATCATGGCACACTCCCTGCCGGCGAAAACCGTCAGTGGCTCTCGCACCGGCTAAAAATCATGCTACCACGACGGCACAAGAGTTACTACAGGCAGTTCGGACAAGAACATGATGGGGTCTGGCAAAAACTTTTTGACACTCAGTCATCAACGGGTTTTCGGCCCTGGAAGCGTCATGACGTCAGCCCTGAGCTATGCCTGGGATTAGGCTGGGAACAAAACGCAGTAAGATACCGACATGGCTACCGAACCGACGCCGGGCGTTCTGCCCGACCACGACGAATGTGTTGAACAGGCTTACTTCTTCCGGAATTTCCGGGAGCGGGTGCTGGAGAACATGCCGGCGCAGGATGTATTGAGTCGCATTCACCAGGAAGTGTTGACGACGACGCGGTTGCCGTTGGCGATTCAATTCGTCGCCACGGAGTTGAAACACTCGGGGCGGCTCTCGATCGGCTTCGGCCTGTTGCCGCACTACTTCACCGCGTTCCAAACCTTCGTGATGAAGCAAGCGGAAGACGAGAAGCAACGCCTGACGATGCCGATTGCGTTGCTCATTCTCGAACGGGAAGCGACGTACAAAGCCAATAACCCCACGCCCGCCGGCCTGTTCGTTTACCAGTTTGAAACGATCGCACGGAATCGCCTGGGCTACGACGAGGGGCTGAAAGCAGTGGCGTTAGACCCGATCTACGGCCCCGATTGGGCGGCGTACATCGACATGGTTCGCCGCCAAGCAGGGGTGGTGGATTTCTGCGACCTCGTCTACTTGCGTTCGGTACTCTACGTGACCGATCAGCGACGCACTAACCGCGACTACGTGCCGCCAGTGCCGCCGCTGTACGGCGACCGCGAAGGCAAAATCGCCAACGCCAGCCGAGGGCGTGACCCGTTGTACTTGTTCGCAGCACTGCAACGCCAACTGAACTACCCCGAAGTCCCCCGCCTGAAACCGCGTGACGACCTGTCGATGAAACTGGAGACGTTGACCCTAAAACTCCGCGAACTGGAAACCCGCCTCCGCCTCGTCGAGTCCGAAGCCCGTGGCACGTTCGACCCCACCCAATTCGGCAAGACTGACCAGTTCCGCGACGTGAAAGATGACCCGATGTAGACAGCACCTGGGCCGATCACCGTTCTCACCACGAATAGCACGAATCAAACGAATCAGAATTAATATCGAAGAAGCTTGCTCGGGGAACTCGCTCGCCGTTAGATTCCTGCTGGACTTGCATGCTTTGATTTCATTCGTCTGATTCGTGTTATTCGTGGTGATCTGTTCAACCTAAATTGGTAACTTGTTGGGCGATTGAAACGTCTCTGGCGGTTCGGACTTTGGTACCACGACGATGCCTTGCTCGGTGATCGTGAACCCGCGTGCGCGGTCGAACTCGCTGTCGTACCCCAGGACTGTGTAGGGTGGTAGCTTCACGTCTTTGTCGATGATTGCGCGGCGAATGCGACAATACCGCCCGACGTTTACCCCTTCAAACAAGATCGAATCTTCGACTGTGGCGTAGCTGTTGACGCGGACTTGGGGCGAAAGAATGCTCCGCCGCACTTGCCCGCCGGACACAATGCAACCCGGCGACACGAGGCTGTCCAGCGCTTGGCCCCGCCGGGCGACACCAAGCGGGCCGTCTTCGCTGAACACGAATTTCGGCGGTGGGGATTGCGGCTGCCAAGTGCGGATCGGCCAGCGGTCGTCGTACAGATTCAGCACGGGTTCTACGCCGATCAAGTCGATATTCGCCTGGTAATAGGCGTCGAGAGTGCCCACGTCGCGCCAGTACGGCATCGCCTTGCGGTTCTCATCGTGAAAGCGATGAGCATAAACGCGGTGCCCGTCGGCGATCATTTCCGGGATGATGTCCTTGCCGAAATCGTGGCTACTGTCCGTGCGGGCCGCGTCTTCACACAGCCGTTCAAACAGCACCCGCGTGTTGAAAACGTAGATGCCCATCGACCCGAGCGCGTGGCCGGGAAAATCTGACATCGGCACTGCGGACGCGGGCTTTTCCTGGAAGCCAATGACACGGGTTTCGCGGTCGATCTGCAAGATGCCGAACTGCCGGACTTCGCCCAGCAACACGGGAATGCACCCGATGGTGAGGTCGGCGCCGCGCTCCCGGTGGGCGCGAACCATGTGGCTGTAGTCCATCTTGTAGATGTGGTCGCCGGCCAGAATCATAATCTCTTCGGGGGCGTCTTTCTCGATGCTGTAAATGTTCTGATAAAGCGCGTCCGCCGTGCCCTTGTACCAGTTCTCGTCGATGCGCTGTTGCGGTGGCAGCACTTCAATCGTCTCACCCAACTCCGTGCTCAAGAAGTTCCAACCGCGCCGAATGTGGCGATCAAGGCTCCGCGATTTGAACTGCGTCAGCACCTGGATTTGACGCAACCCGCTGTTGACACAATTCGACAACGTGAAGTCGATGATGCGGTACATCCCCCCGAACGGCACGGCGGGTTTGGTCCGATCGCGCGTCAACGGTTCCAACCGCGTCCCACGACCGCCCGCCAAGATGACTGTCAGGACACTCCGCAACATAACACGTTCTCCAGTGATGGCACCCCTGAGTGATGGCACCCTGGCACAGTGTCACCTAACGCGGGCCGTCTGTCATTAGTTTATCGTAAATTACCGAGAATCGCGCCACCATTGGTGCCAGTGCAAAGTGTGTTGTTGCCCGCGTTCGACCGGCCTCGCCCATCTGCTTCGCCATTTCGGGATTCGCCAGGAGTTCGTTCGTCACAGCCGCGAGTTGGACTTTGTCTCCGGATGCCACGAACCGCCCGGTCACATTGTCTTCGATGATTTCAGCAAGCTCCGGCGTGAAGAACGCAACGACCGGCTTGCCGGCTGCCATCGCGTCCGCAGCGATGTTGACTCCGCCGCGATCATGGGTGATCCACACGACCTCCGCGAGCGCGAACAGTACCCGCCGGTTGGATCGTGATCCGGCAAACCGGACTCGATTGTCATCGAAGCCGATCGCGTGACTCAGTTGGCGGAGCCGCTCATCTTGAGGTCCGTCCCCGATTAGTACCAAGTAAACGTCGCGATGCGCGTACTTCAAAATATCGAACGCCCAAATCGCTTCCTTCATTCCCGAATCGGTGTCGAACCGCCCGGCAACCATCACGAGTCGTGCGGACCTCGGAACCGTCAGCCAATCTCGAACCGCATCGGCACCCTGATTACCGCTCCCAGGCGCTACGCCGCCAGGCGGAATCTTGTGAATCCGCTCCGGTAAGACCCCCTGGTTCCGGTATCGCTCGGCTTCAGCATCGGTCTGAGTCACGACCGTGTCCGCGAGCCTGTTCACCCGACGGTTCATGAAACCCATCACGCCGGGATCGGGTCGGTCATTTTGGGAAACGATGAGTTTGGGGCGACGACGCAGTCCGATATACGGAACGAACAAAAGGCAAGCGAAGCGCGCGGCAGTGTGCCCGACGACGTGGAGAACATCCGGCGCGAAAGCGTTGATGGACTTCCGCGCGGCCCAGAAATCACGGGAATCGGTTCGGGAGTCGATTTCAAACGACGAGCAATTCCACTCAGCCAGTTCCGGTAAGGCCTTGAGGACACCGGCTTCGTCGGAATCTTCGGAGTACACGTAAACGAGACGGGGCATGAATTCACGGCGCTAGCGAGCAAAGGGGCAACGGTGACGCAGGACAGTCTATCTCGATTCGCGCGAACTGTCCGTGCCGATCCAACTGGTATGACGGCTTGACCCATCCGAGCCACGACCGTGAGGGAGTGGCCCAAACAGTCTCCCACGAAACGCAGTGTTGTATGCCAGGAGACGAATCCAGGTCGGTCGGTTGGGCCACTCCCTCACGGCTGACAGTTCAGAGCAGCTTTTTCAGGGATTGGTGGTATTGGATGAGTTTTTGGCGTTGGGACCAGCCGGGCGGGTGGGTCTGCGGGTTCTTCTGGTACCCGCCCAGGCGGGCCAGTTCGGTCCAGAATCCCGACACGGTCAACGGCGTCACCGGGCGGCGGTTGCGGGCGATCCCCAGCACCTCGGTCCACAACGCGGGCACAACGTCCCGCGCCGGGCGGTCCCGCACCACCGGATCGCGGGCCGCTAACCGCGTCCACCGCCGTTGCCGATCGGTCCCAAAAACAGGGGCGAGTTTGCTGCCATCGAAACAAGTGCTTGACGAACCTCCACTTCCAGTACAAACTACACCCAGTATTGGTGAACACACCGACCGCGACCATTCCCGAACTCCCGCCGCTCCTCCCCGACTTTGAAAGGCTCTCCCGTGTCTCGATTTGTTTTGCTACTACTCGCCGTCATCGGTCTTGCGGCCTTTGGCGAGGCCCAAGAACCGCAGAAAAAGGCGCAGGCCAAGAAGCAACAAGATAAAAAGCCGCCGCAGAAACGCGAGGCCACGTCACCGAGCGACCTCACCACCGCGCCAGGGTTTAAGGTTGATCTGATTTACACGGCTGACCCGACGACGGAAGGCTCGTGGATCAACATGGGCAAGGACAACAAAGGGCGGTTGATTATCAGCGGTCAGCGCAACCAACCCGTTGTGCGTGCGACGTTGAAAGACGGCCAAGTGGAGATCATGGAAAAGCTGGATCTGCCGATCAGCGAACTCATGGGCATTCTGAACGCTCATGACAGCCTGTACGTCATGGGTGCTGGTCCGGGTGGTGGCTATGGCCTGTACCGCTGCCGCGATACGAAGGGAACGGGCCAGTACGACGACGTGAAATTACTGAAGGATTTCAAGGCCAACGGCGAACACGGCGCCCACGCCATCGCCCTCGGCAAAGATGGTAAAATCTACGTGATGATCGGCAACCACACCAAACTTCCCGACGGCCTTTCACCGAAGTCGCCGTTCAAGGATTACCGCGAAGACTTGCTGTTGCCACGGCAATGGGACGGCAACGGCCACGCGGCCGGGATTCTCGCCCCCGGTGGCTACGTGGCCCGTACCGACGCGGATGGCAAGGACTGGGAACTGGTTCTCGGCGGCTTCCGCAACGCTTACGACTTCACGTTCAACGCCGACGGGGAACTGTTCACATTCGATAGCGACATGGAATGGGATTGGGGGATGCCGTGGTACCGCCCGACGCGGGTGAACCACTGCACGATCGGGTCCGAACACGGCTGGCGGTCTGGCACCGGCGTGTGGCCGGACTACTACCCGGACAACCTGCCGCCGGTCGTGAACGTCGGCGTCGGTTCGCCTACGGGGGTTTGCAATGGCGTCGGGGCCAAGTTCCCCGCGAAGTACCAGAAGGCGATTTTTGTCAGCGACTGGTCTTATGGCCGCCTCATCGCGGTTCACATGACCCCGAACGGGTCGAGTTACAACGCGACGTTCGAGAACCTCGTGGCACCGAAGGGGATTGACGGCGTCTCGCCGAAGAAGCCGTTGAACATCTCGGACGTGGTGATCGGCGACGACGGGGCGATGTACTTCGTCATCGGCGGTCGGAACAATCAGTCGGCGTTGTACCGGGTCACGTACACCGGCACGGAACCGACCGCGAAGGCAGACCTGCACGATAAAGTCGGAGAAAAAGAACGTGCGTTGCGTCACACCCTCGAAGCGTTCCACGGGCACACGGACGCCAAAGCCGTGGCGACCGCGTGGCCGCAGTTGAACAGCGATGATCGGTTCCTGCGGTTTGCCGCACGGGTGGCCATCGAGTTTCAACCTGTTGCGGAGTGGAAAGCCAAAGCCATCGCCGAGAAGCAACCCACCGCCGCGTTGACCGCGTTGTTGGCGTTGGCCCGCGCCGGGGACTACAAGGACTTGGCCGACTTACTCGCGGCGCTCGAAAAGCTTCCTCTCTCGAAGTTGAGCGACGCGCAGAAGCTCGATAAACTCCGCGTGATCCAGGTTGCATCAACACGGCACGGTTCACCTCCTGCTGACTATGCCCGGAAGCTCACGACGGAAATCGACGCGCTGTTCCCGGCAACGAATGAAGACTTCAACCGTGAAGCGGCGCAGGTTTTGATCTTCTTGCAATCGCCGAAAGTGCTAGCGAAATGTTTGAAGCTGATGGCGAACGCGAAGACCCAAGAAGACCGCCTCCATTACTTGTTCCACCTGCGAACGCTGCCGATCGGGTTCTGGACGCTGGACCAACGCAAAGAGTACCTGGGCTACTGGACCAAGGACAAAGGCAAGATGGCGCACCCGGCCCAACTGACGAAGTGGTTCGACGAGGCCGGGCGCCCGTATGCGGACGGCAACAGTTACGCGAACTTCCTGAAGAACTTCCTGAAGGAGTACGTCACCAACTTGTCCCTGACCGAACGTAAGGAACTCGAGCCGATGATTGCGGCGATCGACAAAGCGGCCACGGTCACGGTCGAAGCCAAGCCGCGAGCCTTCGTGAAGGACTGGAAGATGGACGACATCCTGCCGATCCTGGACAAGGCGAGCAAGGGCCGGGACTTCGAGAAGGGCAAGCAAGCCTACGCCGACGCCCAGTGCGCGAAGTGCCATCGGTTCAGTGACTACGGTGGTGCCGTCGGCCCGGAACTGACTGCCGTCGCCAGCCGCTTCGACCGCCGGGCGTTGTTGGAGTCGATTATCGAACCGTCGAAGGTGATCTCCGAGCAGTACCAAAACGAAGAGTTCAACACCCTTGATGGCAAGGTAATAATTGGTCGGGTCGTCGATGAAAACCGCACCACGATTTCGGTCCAACCCGATTCGCTGGACCCGAAGCGGATCGAAATCAAAAAGAGCGACATCGACACCCGAAAGGCCGCGAAGCTTTCGCCGATGCCCGCCCACCTCGTGGATGTGCTATCCAGCGATGACATCCTCGACCTGATCGCCTACATGGAATCCGCCGGACGCAAGCAACACCCGGCGTTCAACAACAAGAAGTAGGTGGCGTACTCAGTTTCCCGGATCGGCGGGGTGATTTCCCATCGAAATCACCCCGCCGATCCGGCTTGAACCCTCACTTCTTCATCCCGACATCCGGGTAGCTCAGCTTTCGGTCCAAGTCCGTTAGCCGGGCATACACCGCTTTGCCGGTCGCGGTGATCGTGATTTGGTGCGTCCCCTTCGGCAGTGACAACGGGATGACAGTGCGGTCCGGTTCGGGTTGGGTACTCTTGCCGGTGGCGATCACGGTGCCGTTGAGCTTCACGGTGTAGTCACCACTGAGGCCGAGTAGTAGTTGCGTTTTGACATCGTTCGCCACCGTCACTTCGGCTTCGATCGTGCCTTTGCCGTCGGGCAGTTCGATGCGTCCGGTGGGCGGTGCGGTGATGCGTTTGCCGTTCACATTCACATCCGTGATGAATGGGTTCGCCATGACGTACCGCACGAGGTCGCGGAAGTCGTCCGGCTTCATCCCGTAGGTCAGGCCCTCGGGCATCATCGACTTTTCTTGGACTTTCACCGGCCCATCAAGGTCGGCCTTGGCGAACTTCTTCAGCACGCCGTTTTCGACCTTCAACGTGATGGTTTTGTCGTCCTCTTCGTGCAACAACCCCTGCTCGACGCGGCCGTCGTTGGTGGTCAAGGTCCGCAAGAAGTAGGGCGCGCCGATCACACGGTTCGGGTCGATCACGTTGGCGAGGATGTACTCAATGTCACGTCCCGCACCGTCCAGAGCCGGGCCGACGTTTTGGCCTTTGCCCTCGAACTGATGGCACTTCGCGCAATTGGCCTCGAACACCGCCTTGCCGCGCCCGAATGACGCCGGGCCGTTGCCCAACTCGGTGCGCATTTTGTCGATCGTTTTCAACAACTCGTCCGGCGTGGTTCGAGTCCGACCCCAGGCTTTTTCGATGAGCGCGTTGAGGTCTTTGTCGTTGAAGGCTTGGATGCGGATGATCGTGTTGTCAGTCACGTCGGTGCGGGCCAGGGTCTTGGCGTCCATCGCGCGGAGTAGTTCGCGTGCCCACTCCTTGCGACCGGCCAGAACGTTGACCAGTTCGGCTTTCACGGGCGCGGGGTGCTTCGCCCAATCCGCCAGCACTTGTTTCGCAAGCCCCGGTTTGTCGAACGCCGCCAGCCCGCGTGCCGCTTCGATCCGCACCGCTTGTTCGGGGTCCGCGTTCATCATGCGAACGAAGAGTTCGTCCCCGTTCGGCACTTTCAATGAGGCGAGTTGGCGGATCGCCTCGGTGCGGGCCTCGACGGCTTTCGTCGTGTCGATCGCAATCGCGGTCGCGCGTTTCATCGCCGCCGGGTCGCGGAAGCTGACGGCGAGTTTGTTCGTCAACGCGATCAGTCGAACCTCGCCGCTACGGGTGATTTCGTCTTGCAGCTTCGCCCAGCTTTCGGGCGGCGTGACGGTTTGCTTGTCGAGCGCAAGCGCCAAACCGTCGAGCGCCTTCTCGCGGCTGTTCGCATCCTTCAAACCTGCGATGAACTTCACGCACAACGCCAAGTCGGCGGCGTTGCCTGTGGCCACCAACCGCCGCATCACCTTCGGCACGATCTGGTCGCGGACGAAGACGTTGTCCGGTGCCTGCTCCGCGAGCCACGCCAGCTCCTTCTCCACGGCCTTTGCCGCCGTCTGTTTCGCAATCACCTTCTCGTAAGCCTGCCACGTGAGGTGCGGAATCAGCGGGTCGTTGGCGTCCTGCTTGCGGGACATCAACGAATGAACAAGTTCGCTCACGTCGTGCTTGTCACTGAGCCGGATCGCGGCGGACGCGAGTTCACGACGAACGGGGGGAGAGAGGGATTGCAACGCCATGTCACTGAAGCCGTTCACTGTTTTTTGAGTTACTACATTCGATTCGGACATGGTCCGTGTGTCGGCTGCAAGCATACCCGCCGAGTTGGGAGATTCAGACAGGACTCGGAACCGCAGTGAAGTTTTTGGATCGAAGTTGGCGATCTCGTCATCTGGAGTGCCGTCAACAGCCACGCCAAGGCGGGTCATTGTCATTAGCGGATAACCCTTTCGGTTCTTGATGAACTGCACCTGTGCTCGATACTTCGCATCCGGTCCAGCTTCATGTAGCAGTCGAAGTGCCGTGCGTGTGGTATGTGGATCAGATTCGGAGATTTTCATGAGGTCCACTAGTTCTTCCGGCGACTTCTTCCCCAAGTCTTCCGCTTTCTTCGCCGCGCGGCCCTTCACGTTGATGCGGTAGACACGCCCGCGTTCGTAGTCCCACTCGTCCGCCTTGGCTTGGTGGCAGGGCATCTGGTCGTGCCAGTCGATCAGGTAGATGTCGCCGTTCGGCCCCCACTTCAGGTTGATCGGGCGGACGTTCTTATCCCCGGACACGAGGAAGTCGTCGCCCCGCGACGCGGTGAAACTGCTGCCGTTCGGCTTCAGGATGTTTTGCTTCAGGCTACAGCCGTGGATGCTGCCGAAGATCACGCTGTTGCGGTACTTCGCCGGGATGTGCGGCGCGTCGAGTGAAATCAGTCCGGCGTGCGCCCACCCGCTTTCCTTGTGGAAGGTGTGGTCGGAGATTTCGTTGATGAACCCGTAGCTGTACGGGTTGAAACTCGCGCCCGCTTGCCGTTTGTAAATCCCGCCCGGCACGATGTGGTACAGGTGCGGAATGACGCAGCACGCCAGGATGAACTGGCCGTCCGTGTTCCGCCAATCCATGCCCCACGGGTTCGAGGTGCCTTCCGCGAAAATCTCGAACTTCTTGGTCTTCGGGTGCAGTCGCCAGACGGCGGCGTTCATGCGGGTTTCGGGGCCGTCGAGCGGCTTGACCGTCGATTGCGTGAAGATGCCTTGCATCCCGTAAAGCCAGCCGTCCGGCCCCCATTGGAAGGTGTTCAGCGTTTCATGCGTGTCCTGACTGCCGAAGCCTTTAAGCACGGTCTCGAACTTCACCGGCTTGTCGTCCTTCGCTTCGATGAACCACAAGTACGGCGGCGCCCCGACCCACACCCCGCCGTGCCCGACCTCCAACCCGGTCGCCAAGTCGAACGCCCCCAACCCGGCTTTGGCGCGTTCTTCCGGAACGGGGAAATCTTTCCCCTCGGCGAACACCGTGCGTTTGTCGCACACGCCGTCGCCGTCGGTGTCTTCGAGGATCACAATGCGGTCACGCGGCGCTTTGCCCTTCGGCGTGCGGCTGGGGTACTCGAAGCATTCGAGACACCACACCCGGCCTTTTTCGTCGATGGAGAACGCCACCGGGTTGATGACTTGCGGTTCACCGGCAAACAGCTTAATCTCAAACTCCGGCGCGATCTTGAACTTCGCCACCGTCTCCGCCGGCGTCAGGTACGGTTGCCCCGACCCCTTGCGGTTGTCGAAGCCGTACTCCTTCTGCGCGAAAAGCGGCGTCGAAGAAAGCAGAACAAGAAGCGGCACGAGGCCGGGAGAGAGCCGACGCATGGGGGAGTTCCTTTCAGGGAGAAAGCAATGTCACGATAGTAAATGATGCCACCGCAAAACGCCACACGAAGCGGCGGGGCCGCCAGATAAAACGGGGTTTTGCGATTCCTCGGTTTCCGCTAATTTCAACGGTATGAAACATCCACGATTGCTGATTACGCTCGGCGACATTGCGGGGATCGGCCCGGAGATTGTTGCCAAGGCGTGGCCGAAATTGTTCGACTTGGCCCACCCAATTGTTATCGGCGACCCGGTTGCCATGCAACAGGCGTTGAAGTTGGTCGGTTCGCCAGTGACGATGCAACGCATCACGGATGTGAACGAAGCGACGCCGGACATCGACACCCTGCCGCTGTTAGCCGCCACGAAACGCGATCTGTCCGGGGTGAAGCCGGGCGTGATTTCGGCGCAAGCGGGTGGGGCGGCGTATGACTTCCTGGTGAAGGCGATTGAACTGACGCAAGCCGGGCAAGCCGCCGGCATCGTCACCTGTCCGTTGCACAAAGAAGGGCTGCACGCCGCCGGTGTGGAGTACCCCGGCCACACGGAAATTCTCGCCGCCAAGACCGGCGCGAAGACCCATGCGATGCTGCTCTACGATGACGCGCTGCCCCTCGCCGTTGCCCACGTCACGCTGCACATGGCCCTACGGGAAACGTTCGCACTCATCACGGTTCAAAGCGTGCTGGAGAAAATCCGCCTACTTCACGAACTGTTGCCGAAGCTCACCGGGCACCCGGCACGAATTGGCGTGGCCGCGTTGAACCCGCACGCCAGCGACGGCGGGCTGTTCGGATGGGAAGAAGAAACGATCATTGCCCCGGCCGTCGAAGCCGCGAATGCGGAGAGCATCAACGCCGCCGGACCGTGGCCTGCCGACGCGATTTTCCTACCCCACAACCGCATCAAGTTCGACGGCATCGTGACGATGTACCACGACCAAGGGCACATCGCCATGAAACTCCTGGGCGGTCGCCGCGCGGTGAACATCACCGCCGGGTTACCGATCGTCCGCACCAGCGTCGCCCACGGCACCGCCTACGACATCGCCGGCCAAGGGTTAGCCGACGAATCGAGCCTAATCGCCGCCGTGCGGGTCGCCGCCAAGCTGTCGCTCGGGACGCCCAGTTGACGATCAAAGGAAATACTGTCCGAAACCGCACGTGCCCCTTTGGTCCGCAGCAGCGGGTGGTCCGTCCGTCACTTTTCGAGGGTGAAGTCGAGGGTGTTCATTCCCGCTTTCAACTCGGCCGTCAGGATCGACTCGGAGTGGTACTTCTTGGGAAGTCCTTCGGCGAATATGTCGGGCGATTGGCCGTACCCGGCGTCCTTGTTCTTTTCGCCGGTCGCCTTGCCCCACCGGAACTCCACCCGGTACTTGCCGGGTTTGAGGGCGGTTTCGGGGTACACGTGGTAGACCCCGTCCGTGATCGCGCCGCCGCCGCTCGTGCGCGCGCCGCCATCGGGCGCCGGCAAGAAGGAAGCGACCCCCGCCGGGACCGGCTCCCCGTCATACGTGATGGCCCCTTGCACTTCGACCGGAAGGGGTCGCTCGACGACGCACCCGGCCAGCAAAACGGGAAGGCACAACGAGACAACCGCCAAGTTGGTGAAGCAAAACCTGTTCACGTTGCCCTCCGGTCATCACCGTTAAAAGTTCATGCCCGAGAAATGTTCGTTGACTAAGTCGCCGGTCAGGGGAAGAAGCGGGCGGCGGCACAGCGCCGCCCGTTCCGTGGTGTTAATTTCTAATTCGCAGTTTCGCCGAGGCCCAGTTTTTTGAGGAGTGCTCGTGCTTTCGCGGCGGGACTCCCCTTCGTCGTTTTGAGATCCTCCAGCCCGGCTTTCAGGATTTCGGCTTTGGCCGGGTCCACTTTGCGGACATCCTCGATCATGAACTCGAAACTCGTCACTTCGCTGGCAAGGGGTTGACCGTTGACGTAGTTCAACAGGGTTGCCTTGACTTGAACCATCGGGTCTTGTTTGCTGACCGCGATCGTTTCTTCCTTGACTGGGCCGCCACACCCGGTGGTAAGCCCGGCTAGAATCATCGCTGCAATCAATCCGTGCTGTTTCCGGAGCATGTTCCATCCTTAAGCGGTTGTGTTCCGCAGACGGTCGGACCGACCGTCTGCGGGGGAGATCGGTGAGGCGATTGAACGGGGGATGCGCACACAAATCTCGCCGTTCCCCGAGCGGGGAACGGCGAGGTTTTGCCTTGTCAACGGTGCGTGTTAGTAGTCGCCGATCACCTGACCGTCTTTACCGTTGCCAAGTCGTTGGAACGTCAACAGGTCAACACTGTCCCGGATGAACCGGACCGACCCGTCGCCGAGGACGGCGTTCACGCCGCCGGTGTGCATACTTCGGGGTGGTACGAGGCCGTTGCCCCAGTCTTGTGCCCCGCCTGGGCAGCAGTTGCCACCGGCGCTGGGCCACTTCCAGTTCGGCGTCGTGGCGGTGTTCAACGTCGAGTGGCCGCCGGCATACCACAGGGGCATGGTCCCGTTGTTCGACTTGATGCCGAGCGGGCTATTCCTGGCCCTCGACCCGATCGCGTCCAGTTCGGCGACAGTCGGGAAATCCTTGTTGACGATCGCGTTGAACGGGCCGTCCCCGGCGTAGAAGATGTCGAACGGGTACTTACCAGGGCCGCCGGTCTGCCGGGCGTTCGAGCCGGAGAGCAATTCCGACGCCAGGATGGTGTTCGACAGCCCGTCGGTCACGTCCTTCATGGCCCGTTCTTCCTGCTGGGTAATCATCCCGTTCGATCGGCTCGACCGGGCAGTGGCGTTGCCGTCCCAAACGATGAAGATTCGGCTCCCGACACTCCAGCCGTAGTTCGATCCGGGGCCGTCCCAGCCGTTGTTGTTCGACCCCCGCCGCGGGGCTGCCGGGGACGAGGGACAGATGAACGTCGAGATCGTGATGTTCATCGGCCCGTTGTAGGTGGCCCTCCAGGTCGGACCGTCGCCGCAACCACCGCACGACCCGCCCGCCTTGGGGGCGTTGGCCGGGATGACGACTTGATTGAACACGTTCCCCTGCTCGATGTACGGCAGGACGGCGTAATGGGCGCTCAACGATTCCCAGACGTTCGGCCCGATTTGCTGCTGATTGGCCGGGAACTTGCCGATGGCGTCGTGGTAGTTGTGGATCGCCAACCCGAGTTGCTTCAAATTGTTTGAACACTTCGCGCGGGCCGCCGCTTCGCGGACCTTCTGAACGGCCGGCAGCAGTAGCCCGATCAGGATGGCGATGATCGCGATCACCACCAGTAACTCGATCAGGGTGAACCCCGATCGAACCCGAGATTTGCCTCGAAACATGACGAACGCCTCCGAGAGAGGGGGAGTGAGAGAAGAGCCAGACAGCGGATGGAAAAGTAGGAGTGACGAACGACGATTATCGTCTCCCGATTCCTACTAATTCCATTACCAGGCGATTGTACCCGGATCAAGTTCGGCGTCAATCAATTTTTTCGACGCGGGTGGTCCGATCGGTGCCGCGTGTCGGTAAGGTTGCTATCGTGACAGGCGGTGATGGCTTATTCTTAGTGTTGATCCGCTTGACCTTGAACGCGCTTCCGATTGGTGGTTTCCATGTTTCCAACCCTTCTCCTGACTGCGACGATTCTCACGCCGATGGTGGATCCGCCGCCGATTTACCCCAAGACGGATGCGGCGATTCACTCCTCGCTCGTGGCGGAAACGTCGCGGCTCAATGCCAAGTTCCTGGACGGTGCCACGACGAAAGCGGCGTGGGACAAGAAGCGGCCGGTGTTGAAGGAGCAGTTCCTGGACATGCTCGGGCTGTCACCGTTGCCGGAGAAAACGCCGTTGAAGGCGACCGTGACCGGCACGGTGGAGCAGGGCAACATCGTCATTGAAAAGGTTCACTTCCAGAGTATGCCGGGGTTGTACGTGACCGGCAACTTGTACAAGCCGAAGCACGGCCCCGAACGCGCATTGCCTGCGATTCTGTACGTGTGCGGGCACAGCAACCTCGGGCGGGACGGGAACAAAGCGGGGTATCAACGCCACGGCGTGTGGTTCGCCAACAACGGTTATGTTTGCCTCGTGATTGACACGCTGCAACTCGGCGAAGTGGCGGGGAAGCACCACGGCACGTACAACTTGGGCCGGTTCTGGTGGCACAGTCGCGGGTACACCCCGGCAGGCGTGGAGTGCTGGAACGGCGTTCGCGCCATTGATTACCTGTGCAGCCGACCGGACGTGGACGCGAGCCGGATCGGGGTGACGGGGCGGTCCGGCGGTGGCGCGACCACGGTTTGGATTGCCGTGGCGGACGACCGGGTGAAGGTCGCGGCGCCGGTCTCGGGGTTCAGCGATCTGGAAAGCCACGTGGCCCACAAGGTCATCAACGGCCACTGCGATTGCATGTTCCCGATCAACACCTATCAGTGGGACTTCACCACGATGTTGGCGATGATCGCGCCGCGTCCGCTGATGTTCGCCAATAGCGACGCCGACCCGATTTTCCCGATGGACGGCAACCGCCGCATCATCGTCAAACTGCGGCAGTGCTACGAGATGCTCGGCGTGAAAGACCTCGTCGAAGAAGTCGTCACAACGGGCAAACACCTCGACACGCCCGAACTGCGCACGCCCGTCTTCCGCTTCTTCAACCAGCACCTTCGCGGTAAACCCGCGCCGGTTCTCGACGGTGAATTCACGAAGATTGACGGCAAATCGCTGCGGGTGTTCCCCGAGGACAGTGACTTGCCCAAGGACAGCATCAACGACCGCGTGGACCAACTGTTCGTGCCGAAAGCCGACGTGAAGTTGCCCACGAATCCGGACGACTTCGGCAATTGGAAAGACGGTTTGGTTACCCAGTTGAAGGAGCGAAGCTTCCGCGCCCTGGCGACACTGCCGCCGCTTAGCGAAACGAAATTGCTCTGCGAATTCGATGACCTCGGGAAATTAGCCAAATCCCCGTACCCGGTCGTTGTCGTCCTGAACCCGACGGAGGACGCGGCGGCGGCAAAAGTGTATTGGAGCAAAACATTGGCGATCGAACCGAGCAGAATTTTCACGCTCCGGCCGCGTGGCGGTGGCAACAAACAATGGACCGTCAAGAACCCGCCGAACACGGTGGAGCGGTCCTACGCCCTGTTGGGGCAAACGGTCGATACCGGGCGGGTTCAGGACGTGATTGCCGTCGTCGGGCAAGTCGAAACGAAGGTGTGGCTAGTCGGGCGGGGTGCTGCGGGTGTGATCGCCGCCTACTCGGCGCTACTTTCCTCGGACAAGATTCGGCAAGTCGTGATCGCCGATCCGCCCACGTCGCACAGCGACGGCCCGCACTTTTTGAACGTGATGCGGACACTGGACATTCCCGATGCGCTCGGGTTACTTGCACCCAAGACGCCACTCAAACTGATCGGCGCCACCGACCAAGCGTTCGACAAAACCGCCGCCATTTACAAGCTCGCCGGTGCCGAGAAGAACTTCAACCGGGAGTAACCATTGTTACCGAAAAACTGGTGACTCCCGGAGAGCCGTCGAGCCTTATTTCCCGGACAGTTCCTTCACACGGATGTTGCGGTAGCGGACGAACTGTTTGGTGTAATCGCCGCCGCCGTGGACTTGCAGGGCGATGCCACCCTTCGTCGGGATGTTGCCGGTTTTGCGCTCGTCGGTCCACTCCGCGAACTTCACGCCACGAATCCAGGTGGTGATCGTGGGCGGGTTGCCGACGACGCGGGCACGCAGTTCGTTCCACTCGCCGTGCTTCCAGAAGGTCGGCCAGTCTTTCGGCGACACGGGCAACGGCGTCGCGTTCTTCTCTTCAATGATGTCGGTGACCTTCTTGTCGAACTTGTAGTTGTTGGACTTGAACCCACCGATGCCTTCGCCGTAAATGCCCATCAAGTTGCCGTCGGCGTGGTAATCAATCATCGCTTGGTAGGCTTGGCCCCGGTCGTTGCTCCGCAAGAACAGGCCGCTATCCGGGCCGAAGTCGTTCTTCATTTCGAGCGCCACTTCAAAGTCCGTGTACTCTTTTTCGGTGATGATGATCCCGCCGTTGCCCGGCACGTCCTGGCTACCGATGATCGCGCCGTCTTCGACGACCCACTTGCCGCCTGACTTGTTTTTCGTCGTCCGACTGTGGCCGGTCTTCGCCGAGACCGTCCAACCTTTTAGCGTCTTCCCGTCGAAGATCGGCACGAAACCGTCCTCGCTGAACGTCTGCGATTTCGGCGGTTCTGCGTTGGTTTCAAGGGTGGCCAGCAGGAACATCGGGATCAATACCAACAAGTAGCGGCAGCGCATGGAAGAGCCTCGGAAAGGAAGCGTGTGGCGGAAGCCAACCAACGTCGGGTTAGTATCACACCCGAGCCAACAGTTGTCGAGTGATGGCGTCGATTCGCAATTCTGTACAAATTCTCAGCCATACCTCGTGGTGATTACTGACGAGTATCCCTGGGGTTTGAGCGCAGCTTTTGAAGTTGCAATTTCGGAGTACCCCGCAGGGGTTGAAGATAATAGCCCAGGGTCGCGGCGCTTCGCCGCGCACCCTGGGTTCCCGACGCCACCCCGGCCGTACCCCGCAGGGGTTCCATCCTGCGCCACGCGGAACGATGGAACCCCTGCGGGGTACGATCCGTTCCCGGTTCGACCCAGGGTGCGCGGCGAAGCGCCGCGACCCTGGGCTATTATCTTCAACCCCTGCGGGGTACTCCAATGGAGTCGTCGGTTACCCCAAGTGACGCGACGGAACCGAACTCATTACCCATCCGAACGAACGGGATCTCGCTCGTTACGAAGCCAGGGAACGTCGCCGATGACACCAGACCAGACGACGAGCGAAGGCCGGAACCGTTCCGGTTTGTGGGTCGAATCCGCTTCTTACTTCCTGTTCATTCTCGTCAGCATTCTGATTCTGATTTTCGGGTTGAAGCTGTTTGATACTGACCTGTCGATTCCGTTTGAGTACGACGAAGACACGTTGCTGATACTGCCGCTGGTGAAGGAAACAGTGGAGGGGGGCCATCACTGGCGGAATGCTCGACTCGGGGCGCCGGGGGTTCAGGAGCTACATGATTTTCCGATTGTCGATCATCTGCATTTTCTAATCATCCGGTTGATGGCGGTCTTCACCCACGATACTGGGTTGGTTTTCAACCTGTATTACCTGGCCACGTATCCGCTGACTGTGGTCACGATGATGCTGGTGCTGCGGCATTTTCACTTGTCGCGGATGGCGGCGGGCGTGGGTGGGTTGCTGTATGCGTTTCAGCCGTACCACTACTTGCGCGGGGAGCACCACTACTTCCTCGCGGCGTACTACGTCGTGCCGCTTTCGGCGATGCTGGCGGTGAAGTTGTGTCGGGGGCAGTATCGCGTTTCGTTGCGAAGTTGGGATGCGGTTGTGGTGCTGCTCGTCGCGGTGGCCACGGGGTCGGCGGGGGCGTACTACGCCTTTTTTGCCTGTGCGTTGTACCTACTTGCGGGGTGCTACGGCTGGGCGCTAACGGGTACTTGGCGGGCGTCTGCGTCGGCTGCGCTACTCATCGGCGTGGTTGTCATTGTCGGTGCCGCCAACCATGCCCCGACGTTTCTTTATCAGTGGAAGAACGGTCACAATTCGGCTACGCACGTCCGGCATTCCCTGGAGGCGGAGGTCCACGGGATGAAGTTGACGCATCTGGTTTTGCCAGTCACGGGCCATCAAAGCCAAACCCTGGCCGACCTGCGATCGACGTACAACATCAAAGGGCGGCCGCTCGAAAACGAAAATCGGGACGGTAGCCTCGGTCTGGTCGGCACGGCCGGATTGCTTTTACTTTTGGTCGTCCTAATCCGGCCCACGCGGCCGGGTTGGCCACTCAGTCCGCTGGCCGCACTCACGGTGTTCCTAGTCCTGTTGGGAACGATCGGCGGTCTGGGTTCGCTGTTCAGTTTTCTCATCACCCCCCAAGTGCGGGCGTATAACCGGGTGTCGATTTATATCGCGTTCTTCGCCCTGTTTGCTGCGTTGTGGGCAGTCGATCAATTACTCAACAAAAGGCCGCGATTCGTCCGGGTCTTGCTGTTATCACTCCTTGCTGTTGTCGGGCTGTGGGACGAGTTGGCGCGACCGTGGTTCCGTGCGGATGCGGCGGGTGCGCGGACCGCCGTGGCGAAGAGGTATCAGGACGACGCGGCGTTCTTCGGCCAAATCGAACAAGCCGTTCCGGGCGGCATGGTCTTCATGTTGCCTTACGTGAAGTACCCCGAAGACTACGCCACGCCCCTTGCTGGCGGGTACGTTCACAACCGGGGTTATTTACACACCCGCACGGTGCGGTGGAGTTTCGGCGCGATGAAAGGCCGCGAAGTCGATCTCGTGCAGCGTCACGTCGTGAACTTGCCGCCTGACGAAATGCTTCTCGCGTTGATCGTGCAAGGCTTCGATGGGCTGTTCATCGACACACGCGGGTATCCCCCGACCGTGGGTGAAAAACTGGTCGCCGAAATCCAACTGCGAACCGGGAACACCACACTGCCGTTGCGCCACGTCGATGGCCAGCAAGCCTTCATCGACTTGCGAAGTTACAAGGCTCGCTTGGAGGCGGAACGCTCCGTTGAACTTGTGGCACTTCGTCGTCAGGAGCAGGAACGGCTACAGGTTTTGTGGTTGCATGGGTTCGTCAGCTTTGAGCCAATCGGGCAAGAATCGAAGCACCGCTGGTGTAGCCGACGCGGGGAACTGGTTCTAGTCAACCCGACCGATCGGACCCGTCGCTTTCAATGCAACATGGTGTTCGGCACGAGTTGGTCCGAGACTGCGGATTTGAAAATTGAGGGTGCGATCTGGTCCGATCGGTTCCCCGTTAACCGCGACGTGACCTCCAAAGCCTACACCATCGTTGTCCCACCGGGTCGGCACACGATCCGCTTCATCTGTAAACCACCCGCCGAGTATCGTCCCAATGACACCCTCGAACAGATTTTTTTCGTCGCGCAGTTTGAAGCGACCGAGATCCCGTAAAGAGTGTCAGTGCATTGACAACTCGCTTTGCGCTCAGTTTACCCAGATGTCCGATTCCTGTCGATTGGGTCAATCCGACCGATTTTGCAATTTTTTACTTGCACCACAGTGAATTCTTGTCATGACACCGCAACGACAGCGCGCAAACCACGGTCTGCTTAGCATTCCGTGAGAGTTCAACGATTTCATTACGGTCCGCTGGGGTTTGGCTGCGCCGCTCATGACGACGCAGGCTACCTCACCAGACCTGCCCCAACAGAATTTCCCGCACCCGGTTCGGCGGCGCTCCAAATCGTGGCGTACAATTCTGCAGCAATAGCGTGCAGGATTACGCTCAACGGAGGGTCGCAGCAATGTTGGTTCTCAGTCGGAAACTGGGTGAGAAGATATTTATCGGTGACAATATCTGTATTACGGTTGTCGATATCGACCGTGGTAAGATTCGCTTGGGCATCGAAGCCCCGCGTGATGTCCCGATTTACCGCCAAGAACTTTTGCCCCTGAATGGGCAGCAACCGACGATGCCGCAGAAGCTGCCATCGGCGTCCTGACAACAACGACGATCTCAAGCACCAAACCTAAGTCAGCGATTTCACCCTCCAACTGACTTGATAAACCGTGCTTGCTCAGGCTCTCGATACTTCGAGAGCCTTTTTTTATTCCCCACACCTTGCTTTTGTACTACCCTTGCCTGACTGGGACTGCGAACAACGTGTCAGGAGTTGAACCATGTCAGCACTTGCATTCAAAGAAACCTGGATGGCCGAAGGGCGCGCGGAGGGCATGGCCGAGGGGTTGGCGATCGGGATGCTCGAAGCCCGGCGTAGCGATGTCCTCAAAGTCATGCGGTTGCGGTTCCCGGAAGCCCCTTACGATGTCATCTCCACAATTCGCGGCATCAGCGATCTCGACCAGCTCACCCGCTGGCTCGAATCCGCGATCGTTGCCACCACGTTGGACATGTTTTTCTCGATGGCAACCAGTGCCGACCAACGCGCCAAACGAAACTACTGAACACGAATTCCTTTCACCACTCCGCTCAAGCATTAGCTAGTCGTTGGCATCCCTCCTGCGGCTCACGCCGCTACAATATCGAACGTCAACAGCCAACGAATTGGGAGAGGTCTGGCAAATTATTCGGGCGGTAGAATGCTCATGGTTTTCGGGCCTGAAAGGCACGTTCTGTTAGCCCAGGGCCATGCCCTGGGTGCCGGTTCCCAGGGCATGGCCCTGGGCTGATAGAACGACCCTTTCAGGGCCGAAAGCCTGTTCAGAAGGAGTGCCAGAAAATTTTGCCAGCCCCATTGGGAGTGTCACGCGGTTCTATCTTAACATGATGTGATTCGTGGTGATTGTTTTGAGCCAAGGAGTGTTGATGCCAGAGCCGTACCAATTGCCGCCGCCGGGGGAACCGTTGTTGCGGGTGCGTGGGGTGAACCACACGTTCGGCAGCGGCGACGCGACATCCCAGGTGCTTTTTGACAACAACCTTGAAGTCATGCCCGGTGAACTGGTCATCATGAGCGGGCCGTCGGGGTCTGGGAAGACGACGATTCTGACACTCATCGGTGGCCTGCGAAGTTTGCAAACCGGCGACATCCAAATCTGGGACGGCGTACTGGGGAAATACCACTGCCTCATGGGACTCGACGAAGCCGGGTTGGTGCAAACTCGGCGATTGATCGGGTTCATTTTTCAACGGCACAATCTGTTTGATTCGTTGAAGGCGACGCAAAACATTCAGCTTGCCCGCGAACTCTTCCCAGCCGGCCCGGGCGATGCAGCCGAAGTTCAGAAGCTGCTGACCTACGTCGGCCTGGCAGCGCGAACGGGCTACAAACCGGCGGGTTTGTCCGGCGGGCAACGGCAACGGGTAGCCGTTGCGCGGGCGCTCATCAACAAGCCGAAGTTAATTCTCGCCGACGAACCGACTGCCGCGCTGGACGCGAACTCCGGGCTGGCGGTCATCACGTTGCTGCAACACTTGGCCCGCGAACGGGATGCCGTGGAGACGGCGAAACTGGTACGCAAACCCGGCGAGCCGGATGATGAAACGGGTCGCCTGACCGACGAGCAAGCCAAGCTGCTGCCGGAACTGACCCGCGAGAAAGGCTCCACTAGTTTGATCGTCACCCACGATTCGCGGATCATGAATCGCGCCGACCGTATCGTTCACATGGAGCGCGGGAAGATCATGTCGAACGTGGTCGTGGCGGAGCGACTGTTCGTGGCGGAGGGGTTGCGAAAGTGCGGGTTCTTTGCCGCGATATTGCCGGAACAGCAACAGGCGATCGCCGATAGCGTCTGCATTGGGTTACATCCCGACATCCCGGTCCGCACCGTAGACGCGGCAAAGTTGCGGGGCTGCGTGGAAGTGTTTCGGGCCGGTGATGCGATCATTCGCCAAGGCGATCCGGTCACGGAAGCGAGCCTGTTTTACTTGATTCGCCGGGGCGTGGTTCGCATCGAACGGGACGACGGTTCCAGCGTTCGCGGGGTCGCGGAACTGGGGCCGCAAGATTTCTTTGGTGACCGTTCCTTGGTGACGAATGAACCCCGCAGCGCCACCGTTATTGCCACCGGAACCGTCGAGGTTTACACGATCGGTCGGGAAATCTTCCGTCAGTACGAGGCGACGAGTCGGCCGTTTATCGAGCGGATTCGCAAAGTTTATGGTCAAGTCTAAGGTAGAATAGAGTCGGCGGAGATGGCGTTTGTCGAGATCAGCACGATCGTTACGATTGGTTGTCCGGATTTTGCCGGAGTTACCCAAAATGCCCGCTTGACCACTATTCGGACCGCCGAATCAAGTGTGTTAGTTTACGGAAGTGGTCTTGTGGTCTATACTTGTCAATGATACCCAGGATAACGCCGGGGCGAGTTTCACCCGGCCTGACCGAGAGAGTTACGGCGTGAAGGCGATCATCAGCGACATTCACAGCAACCTGGAAGCCCTCCAGGCGGTGCTGGTGGACATTAAATCCCAGGGCATCACCGAGATTTACTGTCTCGGCGATGTCGTCGGGTACGGCCCCAACCCGCGGGAGTGTATCGACCTCATCATCGACTGCAAGCTCGTGTTGATGGGCAACCACGACCAAGGGGCGATGTTCGATCCGGACGGGTTCAACGCCTCGGCGGAGCGGGCGATCTTCTGGACCCGCGCGCAACTCGAATCCGGCCCCGAGCCGAAAGCGATCCGCGAAAAGCGCTGGGAGTTCCTCGCCGAACGCCCCCGATCGCACCGCGAGAACGGCCACCTGTTCGTCCACGGCTCAGCACGCAACCCGTTGAACGAGTACGTGTTCCCCGAGGACATCTACAACCAACGCAAGATGGAGCGGATTTACGCCCTCGTGGAGAAGTACTGCTTCCAAGGCCACACCCACGTGCCGGGCATCTTCACCGAAAGCTTGCAGTTCATTTCGCCGGAAGACATGAGCGGTACGTACAAACTGGACGGCAAGAAAACGCTCTGCAACGTCGGCTCCGTCGGCCAACCCCGTGACGGCAATTGGCGCGCCTGCTACGTCACCCTCGACAACGAAACCATCACCTTCCGCCGCGTCGAGTACGACGTGGACAAGACCGTTAAGAAAATATACGACGTGCTCGATCTGGAAAACTTCTTGGGCGATCGACTGCGCGAGGGTCGATAAGTTTCAAAGCCCATGAACGATCGTTCATGGGCTTTCTTCGTTCAACACTTCTTCGCGGTCAAGCTCCGGTGTTGCCCCCCGATGTTCGCACACTTTTGCTGCGTACTGGTTCGCAAACCGCACGCACTCCAACACCGTCCGCCCTTCCAGTTGCCCGCACACCATCGCTGCCGTGAACGCATCCCCGGCGCCAACGGTGTCGATCACTTGTGTCGGGACACCACTCACTGAGCCAATCTCCCCGTCTTTTGACGCGAAACATACTCCGTCTGCACCGCAGGTCAGGTACACCGCCTGCAAGTCGAATTCTTGACGCAACTCTATGATCGTGGCCACGCCGTCTAACTCAAGCAGTTTGGACAGTTCGTTATCCGCGATTTTCACGATGTCGGCTAATTCGCAACTGGCGCACAAAACGTCTCGGGAGTAGTAGTGTTGTCGCAAATTGGCGTCGAAGACCCGCAACGCCTTGGCTGACTGGGATTCTGTCACGAAGCGGCGGATGGTCGTTCCCGATACCTGAGTTCGTTGCGCCAGTGTGCCGAAGCAGACTGCCCGGCAATTGTGTGCTAACTTTTGCAGCAGTTCGTTCCATTCCAACGCATCCCACGCCACGTTTTCAGTGATGCGGTAACTGGGTTGGCCGGCGGTCAGGGTCACTTGGACGGTGCCGGTCTCGTGCTGGTCGTCCGTCTGGATGAACTCGTCGCTGAGTCCGAATCCCTTCACGGCTTCCCGCAACTCGCGCCCCAGATCATCGTTGCCCAAACGCGACACGATCACTGCCTTCTGGCCAAACTGATGGCAGTGAAACGCAAAGTTAAACGGCGCACCCCCTGGCACTTTGCGGCCATCGGGGAACACGTCCCAAAGCAACTCGCCGATGCCAACGATGGGGTTCATAAATGGTTCTCCGTTCTGCAAAATGCCGGAAGACGCCGATTGATTTCAGTGTTTCACGCTGTTGTTCCGGTTCGGCCACGGTTAGATTCTGCTCAACGATCCGGATTATTCCAAAATTCTTTGACGCTGCTGGCCCGGTCTTCTCGCTGATATCGTAGGAGGATTGCCATGATGACTGAAGAAACCCTTTTTGACCTGATCCTGAACAGCACAGCGAGCGAGCGGGCGGCATTGCTCGACCGCGAGTGTGCGGGCAACCCGGCGCTGCGTGCCCGGATCGAAGCCCTGCTGGCGGCGGATGCCACCAACGCTTTCCAGGTCGGAAGCCTACCGTCCACGGTTGACCACGCTTCGCCTACAGACTTGGCAGGCACTGTACTGGCGGGTAAGTACAAGCTGCTTGAGCCGATCGGCGAAGGCGGAATGGGTACGGTTTGGCTGGCGCAACAATCCGAACCTGTGAAACGCAAGGTGGCGGTTAAGCTCATCAAGCGGGGGATGGACTCGCGGCAGGTAATCGCTCGCTTTGAGGCGGAGCGGCAGGCGCTGGCGATGATGGACCACCCGAACATTGCCAAGGTGTTCGACGGCGGCTTGACGCTTGATGGCCGGCCGTTCTTCGTGATGGAGTTGGTGAAGGGGACGCCGATCACGGAGTTTTGCGATCAACGCAAGCTTAGCCCGCAACAGCGACTCGAACTATTCGTGCCGGTCTGTCAGGCGATTCAACACGCCCATCAAAAAGGGATTATCCACCGCGACATCAAGCCCTCGAACGTGTTGATTGCGCTCTACGACGACAAGGCGGTGCCAAAGGTCATCGACTTCGGCGTGGCCAAGGCGACGGGGCAACAGCTTTCCGAACACAGCATCAACACCGGCTTGAACGCGGTCGTCGGTACGCCGCAGTACATGTCGCCCGAGCAAGCGACGCTCAACAACCACGACATTGACACCCGCAGCGACATTTATTCCCTCGGTGTGCTGCTCTACGAACTGTTGGCGGGCAGTCCGCCGTTCAGTTCGCACCAGTTGAAGAAAGCCGGGTGGATGGAAATGCTCCGGATGGTGCGCGAAGAAGAACCGCCGCGACCGAGCATGAAACTGAGTACGGCGGATGCGTTACCGTCCATCTCGGCGAACCGTGGCACGGAGCCGAAGAAGCTGTTGGGTCTGTTACGGAATGAACTCGACTGGATCGTGATGAAGGCGCTGGAGAAAGATCGCGCTCGACGCTATGAAACCGCCAACGGCTTCGCGTCGGATATCAACCGCTATTTGACCGGGGAGCCGGTGCAAGCTCACCCACCAAGCGTGGGCTATCGCCTGAGGAAATTCGTTCGCAAACACCGAGGGCCGGTCATCGCAGCAGGGCTGGTGTTGGCCACCCTCCTAGCCGGGATCGCCGGTACGACAGTTGGGCTTGTCCGGGCGAATCGGTTCGCCGAGGCCGAGGCTGAACAACGGAAGATCGCAGAAGACAATGAACGGGTCGCGCTGAAAGCGGTCGAAGAGGAACGCCAAGCGAAGCTGCGCGAAGCCGCGCAACTGGCCATCGCCGTAGAGCAACGGGCAAAAGCGGAGGAGAAAGAACGGGTTGCGGTAAAAGCCGTCGAAGAAGAACGGCAAGCCAAACTGCGCGAGGCTGCGCAACTGGCTATTGCTATCGAGCAACGCGCGAAAGCGGAGAAGGCGCGCGACCGGACCAGTGAAGCGCTTCACGCCATGATCTCGGGAGTTACCGGCGACTCGCTCGCCACGCAGACAGCAATCACTGAGGAACAGAAGAAGTTCCTGGCCGAAGTGCTGACCTACTACAAGGAATTCGCAGGCGAGAAAGCGGACGATTACCGCTCCCGCGAAAGGACAGCAGCGGCGGCGTTGAAAGTCGGCAACATCGAATATAGCCTGGGCCATCAGAAGCAATCGGCGACAGCGTTTCGTATGGCTCGCGACGTGTACGCTGCGCTCGCCGCCGAGTTCCCCTCTGCGACCGAATACCGTCACAACCTAGCGCTGAGCCACCGCAACTTGGGGCAACTGTTCACTGATCTCAGGATGGGAGTAGAAGCGGAGGGCGAGTATCGCCAAGCCCTGGCGATATACGAGAAACTCGCAGCCGACTCTCCTACCGCTAGAAGGTACAACAATGGCATAGCAGTGAGCCACATCGATCTAGGGAACCTGTTCAAGGATATTGGGAAGCGGTTGGAGGCGGAGGGCGAATATCGCCAGAGCTTGGCAATACACCAGAAACTCGCCGCCGACTTCCCCACCGTGCCCGAGTACCGCAAGCTACTGGCCTTGACCCACAACAACCTGGGTATGCTGCTCAAGGTTCTTGGAAAGCGTGCGGAGGCGGAGACCGAATACCGCAAGTCCCTGGCTATCAAGGAGAAACTCGCCGCCGAGTTCCCCGCCGTACCCACGTACCGCCAAGACTTGGCCACGATCCACCTCAGCCTGGGAATCCTGTTCAAGAACATCGGCAAGCAGGCGGATGCGGAGGGCGATTATCGCAAGGCCGTAGCGATTCGAGTAAAACTCGCCGCCGAGTTCCCCGCCGTACCCGAATACCGCAAGGAACTGGCCGAGAGTTACCTGCACCTGGGAACCGTACTCGCGGACCTCGGGAAGCGGTCGGATGCGGAAGAACAGTATCGCAATGCCTTGGCGATCCAGGAGAAACTCACCTCCGACTTTCCCGACGTGCCCTCGTACCACCAGTACCTACCCTGGATCCACTACAACATCGCCTGCCTCTACGCTATCACAAGCGGTAAGGAAGCGGACAAGAAGCAGGAATATGCCGACCGCGCGATGGAGTCGTTGCAAAAGGCCGTGAAGGCGGGCTACAGCAACGCTGCCAACATGGCCAAAGACACCGACCTCGACCCGCTCCGCGACCGCGCCGATTTCAAGAAGTTGCTGGCAGAGTTGGAACAGAAGTTCCCACCGCCGAAGAAGCCGGACCCGCCACGGGTGGTGAAGTGACGTATCAGTCCGGATTGCGTTTTCGCCAGTAACCTGGGCGCCGTTTGTGGTGACTGACGCAGGAAACCCAGATTCGATCGTGATACACTTTGAAAATCAGGGAGTACGGAAAGTGACGCAGGGCTGCGGTTCGTTCGTCGTGCTTTTCGGCAGCATAGATTAGCGGGTTCGCCTGAACGTGACGGGCCGTTGCTTGGAGATCGTTTTCAAACCGTTGCCCCAAACCCGGCTGTTGAAACTCGTACCAATCGGCGGCGATCGAGGCTTCGATGGCGGCTTCCGGGTGAAAGAGGATCGGCAACATGTCACACGCTCTTGCGGTGACGGAAAACGTCTTCGACGGAAACGCCGACGACAGCGCCCGACTCAATTTCCGCGAACCGCCGACGGGATTCGGCTTCCCAATCGCTCCGAATCGAATTCATTTCATCGAATGAGACATCTTCGAGGAAATTGATCAACTCGCAGCGCTCTGTCGGGGACAGCATGATCGCCGCCGCTTTGACATCTTCCAGTATTGCGGACATGGAACATTCCTCACAATGATTGTTGAAGTCAGTTTAACGTGAGGGCAAAAGGGAATCAACCTGCCATTGTCGATCCGCCTCCCCGAAGCCATCGACCGCCTCATCGAACTGTACAATGCGCCGAACAACCCCGACGAAGCGATGTAGTGGCGCACGAACGCGCCAAGTACCCGGAGGTCGCCCCGCTGCCATAGGAGAAGACGTGACGCCCGCACAACTGCTGCCGCTGGTTTATGCCGAGCTTCGCCGGGTGGCGGCGGCGAAGCTCGCGGCGGAGGCACCGGGGTACACCCTGGATGCCACGGCGTTGGTTCATGAAGCGTGGTTGAAGTTGGCGAATGCGTCCGTGGAATGGAACGACCGGACGCACTACTTACGGACGGCAGCGACGGCGATGCGACGGATTCTGGTGGATCGGGCACGGGCGAAGCGGACCCAGAAGCGGGACGGCGGCCAGCAGGTGCCACTCGATGATTTCCCGGCCCCGTTGCCGGACGAAAAGCTTCTGGCCCTTGATGATGCGCTGGATCGACTCGCCGCGACGAAACCCGACCATGCGAAGTTGATCGAACTCCGGTTCCTGATCGGTCTGAGTGGTGATGAAGCGGCCACGGTGTTGGGCGTCTCGTCCGCGACTGCTGACCGGATGTGGCGCTATACCCGCGCTTGGCTTCAAGTCGAACTCGGCACCATTGAATTGGGTTGACCATTTCCCGAACGCAAATTCGGCGTCGAATTGCGCGGAAATCTCGGCGGAAAGATATTGCCGGAATCGCTGCAATCTTGGGGTTCTGTGGACGAACCTGTATTGGGCGACTCGTGTCCTGTTGGCGTCAACCGACCTCGCAGTCAGTTGGAAATCTCGGGAATAATCTCGCCGACGCGGGGTCTTGACTTCGACCGTACTATGTCGCGGGTGACATCTGATACTTCATTTTCGTCACCCATCATCCCAACGTGAACCCAGCCGTTGAACCCGTGTCCACCCGGTGTGGAATTTCGGTCTTGTATTGGGTGTTTTGAAGGAATCGCACCATGCTCGAAAGCTTAGGGTCAACGCCGTGGTTGGTTGCCGGTGGGGGGATGGCCCTCGGTCTTGTGACCGGCATGTGGGACAAAATTAAAACGCTCGCTTGGCGAGTGCTGAACCTTGCCGTGCAACGAATTGAAGTGCCGACCCAAGCCGGGCACGAAGCGCTGACTACGTACTTGATCTCGCAGTACAAGCGATCGCGCAACTACGACCGCATGTTCGGCGCGTCGTGGGAATTCCAGCGTGACGGTCGCTACGGGTTGATCCCCTACGAGCAGTTCGGCAACCGCACGCTGATTCTGTGGAACGGCTGGTACCCGTTCCTGTTTTCCAACCAACAAGAACAGAAGTCGAGTACCAAGGAAGGCTCCGGGCACAACAGCAACGCTACGAAAGTGTACTCGACGTTGACGTTCATCCGTGGCACGTTGGACGTGGAAAAAATCCTGCGCGAAGCGTGTACCGTTCGCAACCAGATTTCGTGGGCCGCCGAGGAAGCGGAGCAGGAATCGAAGACGCGGTTCGTGATTCACCACGTGCCGAAACGCGGCGACCACGACAGCGACAACGATTCCGGCAGTAACGGCCTCGCGTGGTACCAACAGGGCACGTACCGATTGCTCGCACACAGGCCGGACGAGTTGGGCAAGCGGCCGACGATGAACGGCAAGGCGCTCGATAACCTGATCTTCCCGCAACGGATTAAAGACCTCATCAAAGAGATCGAATTGTGGCGCAAGAGCCGCGACTGGTACCGCGAAAAGGGCATCCCGTGGAAACGCGGGTGGATGCTGTACGGCCCCCCTGGTACGGGGAAAACCGCCCTGGCCCGCGCCTTCGCCGAAGACATGAACATGCCGATTTACGTCTACAACCTCGCGGAGATGAGCAACCACGAGTTGATGCGGACGTGGTCCGAGATGCAAATGAACGTACCCTGTATCGCGCTGATCGAGGACATCGACAACGTGTTCCACGGTCGGGAAAACGTGTCGCGGAAGAACGCGCCGATGTCCATGATGATGCCGTCGATCAAGAAGGATGACGACGACAGCGACCGTGGCCGAAGCGGTGGCATGATGATGCCACTCACCTTCGACTGCTTGCTGAACTGCCTCGACGGCGTGGAGCGGTCGGACGGGATTTTCACGATCATCACGACCAACGACATCAGCAAAATCGACCCCGCCCTCGGCCAACCGCGAAAGCTGCCCGATGGCAACGTCGAGTTCATCAGCACCCGACCGGGGCGAGTCGATAAGGCCGTCGAACTCGGCTACATGGACCCAATCGACAAGAAGAAGATGGCCCGCCGCATTCTGGGCGCTTACGAGAAGCAATACCTCGAAGTGATCGACTTCGTCGATCGGTTCGCCGACCTGCAAGAAACCCCCGCCCAGTTCCAAGAACGGTGTGCGCAAATCGCGCTCAAGTGCTTCTGGCAGGAGCAAACCGCCATGAAGGAACTCAAGCCCAGCGCCGCCACCGTCGCCGAGCATCTGCTGAACGGGGAAATGTCGAGCAAGCATTAAACTCGACTGACTCAACGATTCGCTAAATGACATCACCCGACCAATTGGCCGGGTGATGTCATTTCTACGGCAAGGCCACTTTCGGAATCATCTAGGATCGACTCATTCTTTCACCAACCGCAACGGCGTTTACTCCAACTGTAATTGGTGGAGGTGTGATGGCGCTCGCGTCAGCGGTTACGTGTTCCGCACTCTGGGCAAGAACTATTGTTCCGGCTTCCAGACCTGTCACCAGTGTCTCGCAAACCGATTCAACCGTGTGCTTAGGCTGAAGGAACCACATTGTTTTTCCCCTTCTTGTCAGTGTTCAAGAGGTAAACCTGTTTGATCGCATCCACAGCTTGGGCGGCTGTCTTCGCTTGAGATAACGGCACCTCAAGTAATCGAATCGCCATGTTGGTTCGGCGGATCGGATCAGCATATCGCAGAGCGGGCCAACACATGATCGCTGAAATCGACCCAGATAGAGCGACCAATCCGTTGTCACGAATTAATCCCGCGATGATTCCGACCGCACCTGCCGCAGCAAAGACGGCGACCAATACTTTACAGATTGTATCCCAAGAACTGTTCTCCCGTATCGCTTCGTCGATGACTTCTCTTGCGTATCGCGGTGTTGGGGGTGCAACCACAACGGAACTCCGATCATCATTTACTAAGTGGTGGGTCTCATCGTCGATCGTAGTGTTACCATCATCGTCGGCGAAATGAACGCGAAAAAAAGAAATCAGCTCACTTTTACCAAAGTAACCGGCATGGCGCTGTCTCCGCTCACTTTCGGATTACGCGAACTGCGTCCGCGTGAAACTCGTAAACACTCTGCACTCACTTGTTCTTGCGGAGTCGGGCCGATGCGTCAGCGATTGGGGATTGTGTTTCTGGTGGGCATGGTGTTCCTGGCGGTGGGGTTCTTGCTTGTGTTTTTGCAGAAGCATCGGGCGAATCAGAACTTGCTGTACTCGATTAATAACCTGCGGGAACTGTCGCAATTTGCGGAACTCCACACGTCCACGTTGACGGGGCCGCTGAAGACCGACCCTGAAGCGAGGTGGAAGCTGGCCCAAGACCCGAAGTTCAAGCCGACGCCGCTCGATAAACTCCGGGAAATGGGCGTTCAACCCCACATCCCTGCCGGGACGATTTTCAACGCCGCGTTGCCACCCGAACGGCGGCTCAGTTGGGTCGTGCCATTGCTGCCGACGTTCAACCAATCGCGGCAAGACACGATGAGCATCGTGACGCAGATTCATCAATCTGCTGCCTGGGACACGGAGCAAAACCAGATCGCTTCCCAAAGCCCGGTCTTCACGCTTGTGAGTTACGCCAACCCGCCGCCACTCCAACCCGGATTGCCGGCGGTCACGCAATACGTCGGCATCGGCGGAGTCGGCCTTGATGCGGCCCTGTTGCCGTTGGGTGATCCGCGTGCCGGTTGCTTCCGCTACGACATACCAACGCCGTTTTCCGCCATCACGGATGGCCTCAGTCAAAGCATCTTGTTCGGGGAAGTGTCACAAAACCTTGGCCCGTGGATTCAGGGCGGCCCGAGTACGGTGCGAGCCTTGGACACATCACCGGATGCCAGGCGCCCGATTGGTCCGGGCGGGCAATTCGGCGGCAATCACTTCGGCGGTGGGCTGTTCGCTTATGCGGATCATTCCGTGCGGTTGCTCACGGAACGCACCAACCCCACGGTGCTGGCCACGATGTTCACCATTGCCGGCGGGAGCGGGGATACATTGCCCGGAGAGTAGCCCGCTGAACCGTCGCACACGCTGTTTGTGTGCTAATCTTTCGTCAAGCCATGAACTGATTGGCACGGCGTAGACATGTGACGGGTGGAGCAACCGATGAGCAAGCGTATTCTGGGTATCTTGGTGCTAATCGGAATCGTTGGCGGGGCGGTGGCGGGGAGCAAGAAGACTGATCCGGACATCCTCGCCAATGTCGGTGCCGTCGTCGGCCAGAAAGTGAAAAGTTCGTTGCCCGATCGTTCCAAAGTCGCCGCCCCTTTGACCGCGTTCAAACTCAGCGATCGCTTCCCCATCGAAGAACAAGTCCGGGTACGAATTCAGTGCGATAAATCCATGAACGGCGCAACGGTCGAAGTCGCTTCCGGTGCCAGTGCCGGTGAAGTGAAGCTACGCGGCGTTGTGAGTACGGTGGCGTTGCAAAAGCGTGCCGTGGAGATTGCGGAAGGCACCGTCGGTGTGGAGAAGGTGATTAACGAAATCGCGGTACCGGAGTGAGGAAGCGGAAAGCCCATCAACGATCGTTCATGGGCTTTCTTCGGCTTCATGGGTTTATTGTTGGTTGTACTTGCGCTCCAGTGCCAATCGCATCCGGAACGAAATGCCGATTCCGGGGAAGATCAAGCGGCACAATCTTCGCAGCGCCTGGGATTCAAGCAAGGCGCGAAAGCCGTCGTCGCCGATGGGGTTGTGGCTCAGGTCTAGCACGTTGAGGCGGGACAATCGCTGCGAGCGGGCGAGGCGTTCGAGACCGGCGTCGGTGATGTTGTTGCCGGTTAATCGCAGCAGACGTAAGCCCATCACGACTGGCGACAACGCCAACACTTCGACGCCTTCATCGCCGAGATCGTTGTAACTCAAATCCAATTCACGGACCCCGGCCGTCGTTAAATCCCCCAACAGCACACGCAGCGCGGCGGCCGTCAGGTTGTTCCCCGCCAGGTCGAGATTTCCGACGCGCAGCAGCGTTGACGGACGATCCACGGTGAACAATCGCGGTACCCCAAGGCGGTTGCCGGCCAAGCCCAAACGATCCAACAGTGGCAGCGTGGCCGAGTTCGCAATCGCGGTCGCGCCGACCGCACCGATGGCGTTGCCACCGAGTTCGAGTCGCCGCAAATGACCAAAGCGCGGGGCTTGCCCCAGTACGCGGCCACTGGCTTCGGTCAGTTCATTTTCGCAAAAGTCTACCTCATCGAGTTGCACCAACGACGTGGCTGCCGCAAGCCGTTCGATCCCCGCATCGCCAATGTGATTTCGCCCGATCCGCAACACCTTGAGGTTGGCCAAGTGCGGTGAATCCCCGATGGCACGGGCGAGGTTCTCCCGCAAGTGTTGGCCGTAAATCGTCAAGCCGCTCAGCTTCGAGAGTTGGGAAAACCCCATCACGGCGGTTAAGTGACTCGCTGCATCCAGTAAGTGCAAATGGCGAATCGGACCCGCCGCGAAGAGTTGATCCGGGTGGGCCAGGAATTGCCGCGCCGTCACCTTCACTTCATCGACGAAGCCGCGACGGAACACCGGGCCGGTCGCCAACCCGCGAAACGGCTGCGCCCACAGATCCGCGTACCGGCTCAACAAATCACCTTCGACCCGGAGCAGTTCCGAACTTCGCGGGTCGTACTCGGGTAGCCGTGCCAGCGCCACCTGCACCCGGATGAACTCGCCACGCGGGTCACCGATTTCATCGAGCCAGTCCGCAAAAATCAGCCGCGGCCCGTCGTCATCCGGAACCTCCCGAATGCGGACCAAAAACCCCTCCGCATCGGCGTGCATGGCTGGCCCTCAAGTGTTCAGGAAATTCGCCAACAGCAAAAATAGCACATCCCTTGCAACTTCACTGATTTTACCCGATTCCGCTAAGTCTTGCGGCGAGTTTGTCGATATTACGCGGTGTAGCGATTCACCGTGCGAGGTTTTCCGAATGCGCTGCGGGGTGTGGTTCCTGTTGCTGGCGTGTTCGCCGAGTTTGGCAGGGTGCCGTAGCACGTGTCCGCAGCCGGTCGTGATCCCGGCTTCGCCGGTGTTGCCAGTCGTCGAACGCAAACTCACTCCGCCGGATGTCTCGAAGCTCGCCGATATCGCCCCTTTGGTCACTAGCGAGCCGTATCACCGCTTGACGGCGGATGAATGCCAATCGTTGGCTTGTTGTCATTCGTCGATTGCAAATCTCATTGACGTGACTGCCCAGGGGTCACCGACCCACACGATCACCACGGCGAAGGCGTCCGTCGAAAATCTCCGGCAGATGACGGCGCGATACCTCAGTCTCGAAGCCCGTAACCGTACTGCGGGCGCGGCGTTGGACTTGTATTACCGGCTGCAAGAAGCGGAACTGTTGGCCGATGTCCTGGCGAAAAGTCTTGCGGAAGTGGATGCCGTTGTGCTGGCAACGGACAAGCTTCGTGCCAACGGCTTCAAGGACGGACCCGAGTTCTTGACGCTGCGGAAACAACAAGTCGAACTGCGGACCGATCACGTCCGCTTGCAAGCCGGCATTCGCAAACTGAACACGGAATTGAAGAGCCTGCTGGCGCTCGAAGCGACTCCAGGGTTGTTGCTGCCTGTCGATGTCATCCAAGTGTCAGTGGAACCGCTCAGCGCCGCCCAGGCGGTGCAAACCGGGTTGCGAACTCGTGCCGACTTACAACTGCTGCGCAACTTGTTGGCCTGTTTGAACCCATCCACCGCCGATGCGATCCGCCACACGGTAGCGGGACTTGTGCCACCACTCGGTGCGATTACCGTGGTGACGAACACGGTTGTACCCGGATTGCGCACGCTGTTCCCCGGTTTCACGAACTCGAATGAAAATGGGGTGCGAACGCAACTCCAGACCTTACTTGTGAACCGTGAAACGGAAGTAGCGAAGGACATCACGGCCAGTGTCGAAGAGTGGAACAGCCAACGGGAACTTGTCGCACTCGGCAGCCAACACGTGAAGATGGAACGGGGTCATCTCGAAGAATTGCAGATCAAACAACGCAACGGCTTGCCAGTCGAAGCCGAACTCAGCAAAGCTCGCCTCGACTTGCTGAAAGCCGAGAGCGATCAAATCCGTGACGCTGTCAAGTGGAAACAAGCCGATGTCAAGACACGGCAACTGATGGGTGTTTTGTGTGTGTGTCACAGGATTAACTTCTGTGACCACCCACCCATCAATTGCGTTCGCACATCATCCCCGACAAACTGATTATTTATGCTTGTGCAGCCGCTGGCAAATTGGTGGTACTCTTCTTACGGGCGGACATCGGGTGGTACGAAAGTGGCTTGTGGTCGTCCAGCCCGATGACGGTGAGCCGTTTGCCTTGCACGAGGAATTCCAGTTCGAGTTCGTGCAACTTCTCCATCACGCTGTGATCGACCAACCGCGTGTGCGATAAGTCCAGGATGACTTCATCTCGCCCATCGGCTTGCTTAATAATCGTCGATCGGACGCCCAACCAGTTACTGAACACGGCCGCTTTCTTGACGTTCAACACGACCGAGTTCTCCCCTTGTGGAATCACGTCAATTTCTGATTTGAGCATTCCCAGCACGGGCGCGCCGTGCCACAAGTGGAAGCCGATTTCCATGACGATCCCGACCGCAATCCCGATGAGGAGATCCGTCGCCAGCGTTGCCATGATCGTGCCGATGAACACGAGGAACTGTTCACTGCCTAACTTGTACGTGCGGGCAAATTCTGCCGGGGATGCCAAGCGGAACCCTGTGTAAACAAGCATGGCTCCCAGCGCCGCGAGCGGGATTTTGTGAATGAGGTTCGGGAACAACAGCACGAACGCGAGCAAGAACACGCCGTGAAAGAGGTTGGCGTAACGGGTTCGCGCACCGCTGTCGATGTTCGCCTTACTCCGGACAATCTCCGAGATCATCGGCAACGCGCCGACGGCGGCGGCCAACGTGTTCGCAAACCCGACGGCCAACAAATCGCGGTCGAAGTTGGTCTTGCGGCGCCACGGGTCCAACAGTTCGATGGCTTTCGCACTGAGCAACGATTCCAAGCTGCCGATTAGCGTGAACAACAACAGGTATTGCAGCCCCGTTGCCGTCGCCAGTCCGCGGAAATCCGGGAACGCGAACGCCTCGGCGGGGTGACTCAGTACGTCCGGGATCGTGACCAAGAACTTCGGCCCGATGGTATACTCGCCGTCGGCCAAATCACCGTTGAAGTAGTGCGTTGGGAACAGGTACGTGTGTTCTGTGTCCAACTGAAACGCCATTCCGATGGCAACAGCCACCATCAGCACGATAAGTTGACTCGGAAGTTTCTTGGCCCACGGCAGCTTCTTCGCCAACAGTGGCAAGCCGAACAGGATTGCCAAGCCGACGAACCCGATCGCCGCGATTTCTGGGTTCAATTGCAGCATTTTAGCCGGCAGATCCGTGAGCAGATCGAGCGGCCCGGCGCCCTTGGTCGGTGCCACGCCAATCACTTCGTAACTCTGTTTGGCAATAATGATGATGCCGATGCTGGCGAGCAAACCGTGGACGGGTGTTAGCGGGAAAAAGTCGGCTAACCGTCCGGCCCGAACTACCCCGAATATCATTTGAACGACCCCAGCAGTCACCCCGATACCCAACGCCAACTTGTACCCCAGGAACGCCTTATCCGCGTCCGAGAGGCCGGCCCCGAACTCGTTGCCGAGTTCGGTGACGGCCCCGTAAACAATCACAATCAGCCCGGCTGCGGGGCCTTTAATCGTGAGTTCCGAGTTGCTAAGAAGCGTGCAAATCACGCCACCGATCACAGCCGTCCAAATCCCCGCGATGGGCGGAAATCCGCTAGCACGAGCAATGGCCAAGCACAACGGCATTGCGATCAAGAACACGAAAAACCCGGCAATCGCGTCAAACCGCACGTTGCCAAAGCGGGTTGTCGCCAATGGCGGCGGAAGGGGCGTTGAAGCAGTTGCCATACGTGTCACCTGTGGGTTAAGTCAGGTGACCCCCCTACGCAACTCATGTGCCAGCGGTCGAAACGACGTGAAAATGTGGCGATTCAACGACGGGGTGCGAATCCAGTGATCGGTCAGCTATCAGGCTGGTTGTCTTCGGTCCACACTTCCCGATCAATGGTGATGCCCAAGGAACGAATTTTCAGCCGTAAGCTTCCACGGGTGATCCCGAGGATGCGGGCCGCTTGGAGTTGATTCCCCTTGGTATGCCGTAAGACCCGCACCAAAACTTCGCGTTCCATTCGCACAAGACTCTCGGCGTAAAGCGTTTCGGACCCGGTTGCGATTCGCTCGCTGACGAAGTGATCCCAATCGAACCGCGTCGATTCGGGGCGTGGCGTGACGGTCGATTGGGGTTGCGTCACTTGGTTGGGCAGGAAATCCGCCAGCATCACGTTGCCGCCCATTTGCAGCATCGTTTGTTTCAAAATACTCTGCAACTCTCGCACGTTACCCGGCCAGGGGTAGGCGGTTAGCGCGGCCAACGTCTCCGGGGGAATCTCGGTGATCGGCTTGTCCATCGACCGCTCGAACCGTCGCAGATAATACTCGACTAACTTCGGGATGTCGTCACCACGTTCCCGGACCGGCGGCAATTTGATCGTGAACCCATTGAGCCGAAAATAGAGGTCTTTGCGGAAACGGTTTTCGTTCGCCATTGCTTCAAGATCAGCATTTGTGGCTGCGATAACGCGCACGTCCACCCGGACCGTTTCATTCCCACCCACCCGCTCGAATTGCTGCTCTTGCAACACACGAAGCAATTTTACTTGAGCCTGGGCCGGTAAGTCCGCGACTTCGTCAAGCAACAGCGTACCACCACTGGCTTGCTCAAACTTGCCGATCCGCTTGCGGTCTGCGCCAGTGAACGCTCCTTTTTCGTGGCCGAACAGTTCACTCTCGATCAGCGATTCGGGGATCGCCCCGCAGTTGATCGCCAGGAACGGCTTGTCGGCGCGGCCGCTGTGTTGGTAAATCGCCCTGGCCACTAGCTCCT
This sequence comes from Fimbriiglobus sp., assembly GCA_043785105.1. Taxonomy (GTDB): domain Bacteria; phylum Planctomycetota; class Planctomycetia; order Gemmatales; family Gemmataceae; genus Fimbriiglobus. The sequence continues at coordinate 20,820 of JAYVXO010000264.1, read as the reverse complement.
TCCCTGTGCCGCTTTCCCCTTGGATCAGCACGGTCACGTCCTGGGCGGTCACGCGACCGATGGCCTTGTAAACCTCTTGCATCGCGGGACAGTGGCCGACTAATTGATCCCCGCCCGCAACCGTGGACTCGTCCGTGGCGTAGGTCGCGGGCACCCGCATAAATTGACTCGACCGCACGGCCCGGTCAATGAGTTCCCGCAACAGGGGCAATTCGAGCGGCTTGTGCAGGTAGTCGAACGCACCATGTTTCATGGCTTCAATCGCCAAATCGGTCGTGCCATGCCCCGTGACGAGAATGACCGGAACCCGCGCGTCAATGGCGCGCAGGGCGTGGTACGTTTCGAGACCCGTGGCATCTGGCAAGTGAATGTCGAGTACGATCACGTCCGGGCGGGATTGCACGCAGGCCGCGACGGCTTCCACTTTCGTAGTGGCCGAACGAAGCGTGTGCGTGCCCCGAAATGCTTTTTGAAAAGCGTGTTGGATCGCCGGTTCGTCGTCAACGATGAGCAATTCCGCCACTGGTCACCTCCGTGGGAAGCTTGACGAAGAACGTCGCCCCCCCTTCGAGTCTGTTGACGACCGAAATCGAGCCGCCATGATCCTCAACGATTCGCTTCGAGATAGCGAGGCCCAATCCCAGGCCCGTGTCTTTACTACTCGCAAACGGTTCAAACAAGCGGGGGAAAATCAGCTTGGAGATTCCCGGCCCCGTGTCCTCGATGACCAGAACAACCTGTTTCGTGGGGCGAACTGCAGTTCTTACAGTTAACCGCCCGCCCTGCGGCATGGCGTCCAGGGCGTTCCAACACAAGTTCAAGATCACGCGGCGAATCCGTTCGCCATCGACTGTCATCGGGATGACACTCTGCGGCAGGTCCAGGTGAACTTCGATCTGTTGTTTTTCCAACCGACCGCGCAAAAGCGTTATGACGGTGCGGATCAGTTCGATGAGATCGGTCGAACTCCGAACCAGTTTTGGGGGGCGGGCAAAGTCGAGAAACGACTGCAACGATTGCTCCGCACGGCGGATTTCCGATTCGATGATCCGCAAGTCCTCCGGGGTCAGATCCGACGTTCCTTCTTGTGCCGATTGGACCAGCATCTTGATCGCCGTCAGCGGGTTACGAATCTCGTGCGCCACCCCCGCCGCCAGTTGTCCCACCGCGGCGAGTTGCTCGGACCGTAAGAGTTCGTACTCCCGCTGTTGGAGTTCTTGCACCATCTGTTCAATCTGCACGGTGAGGTCAGCGACTTCGCTGTGAAGTTGTTGAAAATCCCCTTGTTCCGTGAAGACGATTTCCGCCGACTTGCGGTCCAGCTTCCCGGCTGCGTCGTGCAGTTGAACCCGCAACCGCCGGATCGACCGGCTTAGCCCGCGTGCGACTCCGTAACCCAGGACGAGTCCCGCGACCGCCCCCAGCCCGCCGATTCCCGCCATGCCCCAAGCGAGTTGCCGCAAGAAGTTTTCATGGTTGAGTGTCGAGGTGTCGATTCGTCCGGTGTTGTAGTGTTCAAATTCTTGGCACGGCTTCAACACCTGCACTTCCAAATACTTCGTCGCATCCCGCCGGGCGGCCTCATGCCCCGAGTCTCCCACTGGGGGCAACCGTGACCACCGTCGAAGGTATTCCCGAAACGCCGCTTCGAGTTGCGTGGCAATTCGTTGTTCTTCCGGCTGATCCGACAATTGCCGAATCGTGACGAGGTGGCGCGAGGACCGATCGTGCAACACGGTGATGTTTTCGACTTGATTATTTTCCAGCTCAATCAGATCCAACAGGCACCCGCCCAACTCGACTGCCGCCCGTTTGCTTTCCACGTTCTCACGCAACACCCGCGTGACGGATTCTTGCTGCGTGAACAAAGACACCGCTGTCGCGGCACAAAGTATGATAAGACACAAGGTGACGAACACGACAGGCCCGAGATAGCGGAGACGGAACCCGGTCATGATTTCCCTCCACAGATTTGGCAAAGCACCCTGTTGTTGTAGCAGGACGGTTGGCTTGACAACGGTCATGTTGGTTCCGGGGCGGTCAATCCTTCGCAGATTGCACGATTCGTGCGGGTGAATCTTGGCGACGGAGCGTGTGACTCCGTATTTCCCGGCTTGGCATGACGTGTGCAACGACCTTACTACCTGGCCATTGGGTCAGCGCCTGCGACTGGACATTAAAATGAGGGCGACTTTGGAACTCAGCGATCACGCGAACGAATCGCACAACTCGCCCGACGCCTTGTCGCCCCTTGAGCGTCTCCGGTGCGCGATCGACCACGCCGCCCGCTTGCTACCGGCGCAAGGGCCGATCCAAGTCTTCATCCACCACAACACCCTTCATGCGTTCGAGCATCTGCCGTTCGACGACGCGGTCCAACGTGGAGCTGCCGTTTTCGGCACCCAGCCGTATTTGACCGAAGAGAAATACCGCGCCGCGCTGGGTCGCGGTCGCATCCGGGTGGAAAGCCTGCGCGAACTCGTTGAGCAAGAACTCAACTCCCATTCGCAAGAGTTGGTCGCCGGGTTAGTGACCCGGTTCCAACTCCGCATGACGCTGCTTGAACACGCACTTTGGACCGGGACGGCAGCCGAGTTGCAGTGGTGGATGGCCGAATCGGCGGCGTTGAAACAATTTAGCCCGGACGCCTCCGCCGCCACCCGGAACCGTTTGGTCGCCGAGACGCGACGGTGGGTGATGCGGGACGGCCGCAACGGGTCGTCCGGAAACTGGCTGTCGAAGCTCAAGACCGTTCGCATCAACGACATTGAGCAATGGTCCGATTCCACGTGGCAAGCCGCCACGTTGGAAGGGCTGTGGGCCGTCTGTTGTGACGGAGCCGCACTCGCCCCGAACCGTGTTGCGACGGCGCCGAAGTTAGTGCGACATCGAGACGTGTTGCACGCCGTGACCGGCCACGACTGCGATCTTGGTGTCAATGATGTTCTCACTCGATTTTCGGCGGCCTTCGTCGATCAGGGCGTTTCGCATTGGTCGTTGCCGGACCGTCAGGACGGCTTCTTCGCTGCCTTCCTTCGCTTGTATCGGATGCCTTACGGCCCGCCAAACCCGTGGCTCCGCCCGCTGCGAGTGGAAGCCGAACGGTTGTTGAACGCCAAGATAACTCCGCTGCAATACATCTTGGATTCGTTGGAAGTCCTCGGCGTCGCCGAACCCGAATGGGACGAGTACCTTTCGGACACGTTGCTCGCGCTCCGGGGGTGGGGCGGGATCATTCGCCAAATGGAAGAGCGGGCCGATCGGGGGGTGGCTCATGCGATCCCGACCAACACGCTGTTGGAATTCTTGGCCGTGCGGTTGTTACTCGATCGACTGGCAATCACGCACTTGGCGAGCGAAGAAGGGTACACGGGATCACTTGCAAAGCTACGGGACGAATTCCGCTCACGGGTTCCCGCGTTGCCGCTACCGACTCCGGAAGAACGGGCGATTGGTGTGTTCCAACTCGCCCAACTATTCGGGTGGGCACCGCAAGAACTTGAAACCTTAACGCCCGAACAGTGGCGACAACTGGACACGGAACTGGAAGCGTTTCACTCGATTGAACGCCGTCGGTTGTTCCACCGCGCCTACGAGATTCGCTTTCGGAACCAGACGCTCGATGCGCTGAGTTTGCACGTTCGCCGACCCGTTTCGCGGCCGAGGTTCCAAGTTTTCACCTGCCTGGACGAACGCGAGGAGTCGTTCCGCCGCCACCTGGAAGAAGTGGCACCGGACTGCGAGACGTTCGGCGCGGCAGGGTTTTTCAACGTCGTCATGTACTACCGGGGGGTGGCGGAGGCGCGGTACTCCCCCCTGTGCCCCGTCGTCGTTCGCCCCAAGCACTGGGTCGAAGAACAGCCAGTCGAGGAACACCAAGGGAGCGCGCGGCGGGCGCAGCGGGCCCGCCGCGCGCTCGGCCGCACGGCGCACCAGTTCCACGTTGGCACGCGGGGGTTCGCGGTCGGGGCGGTCATCTCCGCAACCTTCGGCGTCATGGCGACGTTCCCGTTGGTCGCCCGCGTCTTGTTCCCCCGGCTCACGGCCCGCCTCCACCGCCGGGCCTCGTGGCTGACTCATGCCCCGAAAAAAACCCGCCTGCAGTTAGAACGGGCGGACTCGGACGCCGGACCGGAAGGCCAAGGCGTCGGGTTTACAGTCGCCGAGATGACGGGGATTGCCGAACAGTTGTTGCGCGATGTCGGGCTGATTAAGAACTTCGCCCGGCTGGTGTTCACGCTGGGGCACGGGTCGCACAGCATGAACAACCCGCACGAATCGGCCCACGACTGTGGGGCGTGCGGCGGGAGCGTCGGCGGGCCGAACGGGCGGGTGGTCGCCAAGTTTTTGAACGACCCACACGTCCGGGCCGGGCTGGCCGCACGCGGGCTGCCCGTCCCCGCAGACACGGTGTTCGTCGGCGGGTTGCACAACACCTCGAACGAGTACGTTAAATTTGCCGACACCGATGTCATCCCGGAATCCCACCGCGCGGAGTACGAGGCGACCCTGCCGTCGATCGAGGCGGCCATCGCCCGCAACGCGCACGAACGGGCGCGGCGGTTTCAATCCGCCCCGTTGGACATCACGCCGGCCGGGGCACGGCAGCACATGGACGACCGGGCCGAGGACTTGGCCCAGGTGCGGCCGGAGTGGGGCCACGCGACGAACGCCATCTGCGTCGTGGGCCGCCGGGAACGCACGCGCGGTTTGTTCCTTGACCGACGCGCGTTCCTGACATCCTACGACCCGACCCAGGACGACGCGGCCGGGTCGATCCTCCTGCGCCTCTTGAGCGCGGCTGTGCCGGTGTGTGCGGGCATCAACCTGGAGTATTACTTCTGCCATACTGACTCACCCGGTTACGGAAGCGGAACGAAACTGCCCCACAACATCACGTCCCTACTTGGAGTAATGGACGGCGCCGCAAGTGATCTCCGCACCGGGTTGCCGTGGCAGATGGTCGAGATTCACGAGCCGGTTCGGCTACTGTTCGTGGTCGAAACAACACCGGATGTGATTCTGGGCATCATGGCCCGCAGCGAAGTCATCGGACGCACGGTTCGCAACGGGTGGGTTCAGATGACGGTCCTCGACCCCGATTCGGGTGCCATCCAAGTTTATCAAGACGGCCGTTTTCAACCGTACACCTTGCACGCCTCGCACCTGCCAAAAGCCCCCACGTCCGCCGACTGGTATCGCGGCTGGCGGGACCACTTGGAGTTCGCCGTTATCGGCTAAAAAAACGATGCTTGAATTGCAAACGATCACGACTGTGCTGGGCGTCATGGTATTCGCGCCGCCGGTTGTGCTGGTCGCCCTACTCGGCGTTTCCACACTGGTGGACCGCAAGTTGTCCGAATCGACAGCCGCCGTTGCGGTGTACGTCACCACGTCGGTTTCCTTGCTTGCCACGTTCGCCATCCTGGCCGTGATGCTCACCACGGACACGCGGCACGTTGTCGTCGGCCCGTGGAACTGGGTGTCGATCGGGGGGCATGGCGAGCACGAAGAGTCGTACCACTTCGTCATCAAATTCGTCTTCGATCGGCTGTCGATTCCGTTCGTGATTCTCACGCTGGTGCTGTGCGGCGCGATCGGGGCGTTTGCCAGCAAGTACATGCACCGTGAACCGGGGTACAACCGATTCTTCACGCTCTATTCGCTGTTTCTGTTGGGAATGCTGATGGCCGGAGCGGCCGGCACGATCGAGACGTTGTTCGCCGGGTGGGAACTTGTTGGTTTGTCGAGCGCCTTGCTGGTGGGCTTCTTTCACGAACGCTCGGCCCCGGTCCGAAACGGCTTTCGCATCTGGGTGATCTACCGCATCTCTGATGCGGCATTGTTACTGGCCGCAATCGTCCTTCATCACATGAGCGGTGCGGGCGATTTTGATTTACTGACCGGCTACGGCGAGCCGCTCGGCGTGTCCCCGCTCGATTTGCCAACGTGGCCGTTTGGCAAGTCGGACGTGACTTCGTGGCAAGCCTTCCTGGTCGGCGGGCTGCTCGTGATCGCGGCAGCAGGGAAGTCGGGGTTGGTGCCCTTCAGCGGTTGGCTCCCCCGTGCGATGGAAGGGCCGACGCCGTCCAGTGCCGTGTTTTACGGCGCCTTGTCCGTGCATTTGGGCGCGTTCCTGCTGCTTCGGATTAGTCCGCTACTGGATGCCTCCCCCGTGCTTTCCGGCTTGGTCCTGGTGCTGGGCCTGACGACAGCCGTGTTCGCCGCACTCGTGGCCCGTGTGCAAACGGACATTAAATCGGCCCTCTCGTTTGCCTCGCTCACCCAGGTCGGGTTGATTGTCGCCGAGATTGGCATGGGCTGGCGGTACCTACCGCTGGTGCATCTGCTGGGACATGCCTGCTTGCGAACGCTGCAATTCGTTCGCGCCCCGACGTTTCTGCAAGACCGCAAGAACTTGGAAAACGCGATCGGCAGCAACCTGAACACCACGCAGCATAGCGACTCGCCGTTCTTCCGTTGGCTCCACCGCTTCGCCGTCGAACGCGGCTACTTGGACGCCATCTTGCAAGACTACGTGGCTAAGCCATTCCTGGCCGTGTTTCAATGGTGCGACCGAATGGAACATCGACTCACGGACGCGATCTCCGGTGCCAAGTCCGCCCCACAACAACCGGATCCGGCTATCGTCGCCCCCGAATACTCTGAGAAAGTGACGCAAACGGTATGAACTGGCTTCAACTCCCGTGGACCGAGATTGCGATCTTTACGCCAATCCTCGGCGGCTTGATCGTCACGCTGATTCCCAACATCGAACTGGCCGGGAAGTGGACGTTCAGTGTCACCCTCTTGACACTGGCCGCGACACTGCTGGCGCTGGCCGCGGTTCACAATACTGTTCCCGATGCTGGTCTCGATTTGTGCGGAAACTGGTTCGGTCGGTGTCTCTTTCGACTCGACACGTTCAGCGCCCCGTTGCTGCCGATGGTGGCGATCCTGCACGTGTTAACCGTGTTGGCGACATCCCAGGTGAAGCGGAACCGCATGTCGTTCGCGGGTCACTTGTTCGGGGAAGGTTTGCGGTTGGCCGTTTTTGCGTGCATCGACCCCTGGCCCTTGATCGCGTTGCTTGCAATTTCCGTTGTTCCGCCCTACTTCGAGCTGGTCAGCCGGGGCAAGCCGACGCGGATATTCGTGCTCCACATGGGGGCATTCATCGCGTTGCTCATTTTGGGCTGGCTCGGCGTGGAAGCCGGGTTGACCGTGGGTTCGATATTCCTGGTGTTGGCCGTGCTGTTGCGCAGTGGCACGTTGCCGGGGCACCTTTGGGTGACCAATCTTTTCGAGCACGCCACGTTCGGCACAGCGCTGCTGTTCGTCACCCCGATCACGGGCATGTACGTTGCGGTCCGATTGGTGCTACCGAATTCGCCGGATTGGGTGCTTCAGAGCATCGGGATTGTGTCGCTCGTCACCGCCATTTACGCCGCTGGGATGGCAGTGGTGCAACGCGACGGCCGGCGGTTCATCGCATATTTATTCCTGAGTAACGCTTCCCTGGTGCTAGTCGGCTTGGAGTTGCACACCATAACCAGCGTGACGGGTGCGTTGTGTCTCTGGGTCTCGGTCGCGTTGTCGCTGGGTGGGCTGGGGTTAACGATGCGCGCGTTAGAAGCCCGCTTCGGGCGGCTCTCGCTCACCACTCACCTTGGCCTGTATGACCAAGCGCCGACGTTAGCCGTGGGCTTTCTGTTGATGGGGTTGGCGAGTGTCGGGTTCCCCGGAACTCTTGGTTTCGTAGCCGCTGAAATGCTGTTGGACGGGGTCATCAACGCGAACCCGGTCATCGGCGTCGGGTTGATCTTCGTCGCCGCACTCAACGGTATCGCGGTGTTGCGTGCTTACACGTTGCTGTTTACCGGGTGTTCGCCACGCACGAATTTACTCTTGAATAGCACCACCCCGGAACGAATTGCGGTCCTCGTGTTGGCCAGCATGGTACTAATCGGTGGACTATGGCCCGCCCCCGGCGTGTCCGATCGCCGAGCCGCTGCCGTGCAAATCCTCCACCTCGCCGAACCCGATCAGAGGTAGGCGTCAGGAGTAGACACCCGCTTCAACCCTAAGCAACGACGAAAAAATAACTTCCGTGCCAATCCACGCGCCGACCAAGCTGCTGGAAAGCGAACTGTCAGTGAGCAACGCTAAAGTTGGTGAGTTGGTGTTGCTGGATTGATGACCCCATTTGGGGTCAAGGAATGTAGCCACGGGTGGAGGCTTTGCGCAACCCGTGGAATCCGAGACTCCCCATCACAACTGCCCTGGAGGGGCAGAGGAATTCCTTCGCCCCTCCAGGGCGATTGACAATGGGATGTCACTTACCACGGGTTGCGCTGCGCTCCACCCGTGGCTACAGCCCGGTGCCCCTTCAGGGCACAAAGCCAAGACGGTCCATTTGAGGGAACCGACATCTGCCAACACACAATTTCGTTATCCCACATTTAGCAAGGGCAATCGGCACGGAAGTTATTTTTGTACCGATCCTAAGTGCTTTTCGGTTGGCACTGCGGGCAAAAGTGGGAGGAGCGACCGGCGACGCGGAGGACTTCAATTGTGAACTGGCACGTCGGGCAGGGGCTACCATCCAGGCCGTAGACGCGGAATTCGGTTTGGAAATTGCCCCGCAACCCCGACCCGCCGATGTAGTCGCGGATCGTCGAACCGCGATTGTCAATGGCGTGGGTGATGACGGTGGTGATCGCTTCTCGCAAGGCATTCACTTCCAATGCCGTCAAGGATTTGCCACGCCGTTCCGGGTGCAGTCCGGCACGATGCAGCGCTTCATCGGCGTAAATGTTCCCGACCCCGGCGACCACAGATTGATCGAGCAGAATTGCTTTCAAGGTGCGGCTGGTGCCGGTCACGGCTTCGTGGAAATGCTCTGATGGAATATCAAACGGTTCCGGTCCGAGGCGGTCGCCAAGGAACTGTTGCACGGCGGCTTCATCGGGGAAAAGTTCAACACTGCCGAACCGGCGCGGGTCGCGGAACCGCAATTGATTCGTCCCATCGCCCAAGCCAAACCAGACGTGAAGGTGATCGCCGACGGGAAGTGTGGAATCGACCACCGTGAATTGCCCGGACATGCCCAGGTGAACGAGGAGGTGAAATTGTTCATCCCGAAAATCCACAATCATCCACTTCCCCCGGCGCCGAATCGCATCCACCGTCGCGCCAAGAAGTTGGTGATTCCACTGCTTCTGCCACGGTCGGCGAAGTTTCTTTTTACTGACGTGAACGGCGCCGATGCGTTGCCCGATGAGCAGAGGTCGCAAGTCGCGCACGACTGTTTCGACCTCCGGCAACTCGGGCATCGCAACGGCTCCGCTGTGTCACCACGAATGACACGAATCGGACGAATCAGAAATGGAGTGTTCGATACACTCCATTCGGAAGAAATAACCCAATCCCTATGAGCGTCGGACGTTCGCGGTGATCGGGATTTCATTCGTCCGATTCGTGTGATTCGTGGTGGAACGATTCTTCCCGGTTACGCCTTCGAGGGTTCAACTTTGATCCGCATCCCGTAGAAGCTGCGGTGGACGAAGAACATCGAGATGACGATGAACGCGACCGCAAGGCCCAGGGTCAAGTTCGGCCCCTGTTCTTCCCGCACGGACACGCCGAGTTCGACGGCTAGCAGGCCGAACAACGTCGTAAACTTGATGATCGGGTTCAGCGCCACGGACGACGTGTCCTTGAACGGATCGCCTACCGTGTCGCCGACCACGCAGGCGTCGTGCAGCGGGGTGCCCTTCATCTTGAGTTCGGTCTCGACGACCTTCTTGGCGTTGTCCCACGCGCCGCCCGCGTTAGCCATGAAGATGGCTTGGTAGAGGCCGAACAGCGCGATCGAGATTAAGTAGCCGATGAAGAAGTACGGCTCCAGGAACGCGAACCCGAGGGTGGCGAAGAAGACCGTCAGGAAGATGTTGAACATCCCCGCCTGGGCGTATTGGGTGCAAATCTCCACAACTTTCTTGCTGTCCTCCACGCTGGCTTTCTTCACGGAATCGTCGAGCTTGATGTTCGCCTTGATGAACTCCACCGCACGGTACGCCCCCGTAGTCACGGCTTGCATACTGGCCCCGGTGAACCAGTAGATCACCGCGCCGCCGGTCACCAGTCCCAGCAGGAACGGCGGATAGAGGATCGACAAGTTCACCAAGTATTGCGGTTGAAGGCCGTGCGTGAGTTGCATGATGATCGCAAAAATCATCGTCGTCGCCCCGACGACGGCGGTGCCAATCAGCACGGGTTTCGCGGTGGCTTTGAAGGTGTTACCGGCGCCGTCGTTCTTTTCGAGGTTCTCCTTCGCCAAAGCGAAGTCCGGTGCGAAGCCGAAGTTTCGTTCGAGGTCGCCCTTAATTTCGGGTTGCTCTTCAATCATGGAGAGTTCGTACACCGACTGGGCGTTGTCGGTCACCGGGCCGTAGCTATCGACCGCAATCGTGACCGGCCCCATCCCCAGGAACCCGAACGCCACGAGGCCGAAAGCAAACACGGCGGGTGCAAGCATGATGTCTGGAATCAACAGGCTGATCTGGTAGGCGATTCCCATCAGAACCACGAGCACGATGCCGAGCCAGTAGGCGCCGAAGTTTCCGGCGACCAGACCGGAGAGAATGTTCAGCGAGGCGCCGCCTTCACGCGACGATGTCACCACTTCACGGACGTGGGCGGAACTCGTGGAGGTGAACACCTTCACCAGTTCCGGAATGATCGCCCCGGCCAACGTGCCGCACGTGATGATGCTGGAAAGCTTCCACCAGAGGGTCGTATCACCGCCAAGGCTCGGGATCAACACGAACGAGACCGCGTAAGTGGCGACCACGGACACGATCGACGTGAGCCACACCAGGACCGTCAGCGGGGCTTCAAAGTTGAAGCTCTTGGACGTACTGTATTTGGCTTTCGCCAACAGGTCGTTGATGTAGTACGAGGCGCCCGAGGCCAGGATCATCATCACCCGCATCATGAACAGCCACACGAGGAGTTGAACTTTCGTCGTCTCGTTCGGCACGGCCAACATGATGAACGTGATGAGTGCCACCCCCGTGACGCCGTAGGTCTCGAAGCCGTCCGCACTCGGGCCGACGCTATCACCGGCGTTGTCGCCGGTGCAGTCCGCAATCACGCCGGGGTTGCGGGCGTCGTCCTCTTTGATTTTGAACACGATCTTCATCAAGTCCGCGCCGATGTCGGCGATCTTCGTGAAAATCCCGCCCGCCACCCGCAACGCGGCAGCGCCTAGCGATTCCCCGATGGCGAACCCGATGAAGCACGCCCCGGCGTAATCACCGGGAATGAACATCAGGATAATCAGCATGAGCAGCAGTTCGACCGAGATGAGCAGCATCCCGATGCTGATCCCGGCCTTCAGCGGAATGGCGTAACAGGGGAAGGCGTTGCCCGTGAGGGCGGCGAACGCGGTGCGGCTGTTCGCAAACGTGTTGACGCGGATGCCGAACCACGCCACGCCGTAACTGCCGAGAATTCCGACGATGCTAAACCCAAGGATGATCGCCACTTTTTCGGGCGTAAAACCGTCTTTCTCCCCCTTCAGATACCCGAAGTAGAAGCCGATGACGCACGCGATGAACAGCCACAAGACCGCGAGGAATTTGCCCTGCGTAAACAGGTACGTCTTGCACGTTGCGTAAATCAGTTCGGACACTTCCAACATCGAACTGTGGACGGGCAGGTTCTTGAGTTGCGAGTACATCACGAGGCCAAAGATCAGTCCGAACACCGACACGACCAGTCCGCTGTACAGCAGGTCTTTGCCGCCAACAAGATCGCCGAGGAACGACGCGGAGTTCAAGTCCGGCAACTTCAAATTCGCTTCGCCGCCCTCAACCGCCGAAGCCGGTGAGGCGAGGAAGGCCACCAACAACAGTGCCAAAAACGAACAAAGCAACGACGAACCCAGTCGTTGCCACAGTGTGGGTGGTGCGGTGTGCGGCACAGGGGCAATGCATAATTGCATGGAGCGGTCCTTCCGGCTGGGAGCTTTGGGAGAGTTATGAGGGAAGAGTACATACCCCAACCGACGATGGCAACGGGCTTGGCGGAGGCGGAATCGGAACGAGTGGCTGGCATCCCTACCGGGATGCTCTGGCCGGGAGGAAACTCAACCTGGGGTGTCGCTACGCTCAACCCCAGGCTAATCGCTGTGATCCCTTCGGGATAAAAACCAAAAAGGCTAATCGCTGCAATCCATTCGGGATGGAAACAACCGGAGGCATCCCGGTAGGGATGTGAGCTATTAGCCTGGGGTTGAGCGCAGCGACACCCCAGGTATGGTTTCCCGCCCGGATCAACGCATCCCGGTAGGGATGCCAGCGATTAGCCTGGGGTTGATCGCACCGCCACCCGACACGTCAATGTTTCCTCATCGTTAACCCACACGCCACGTGGTGCCACCGGGGCGGTCTTCCAGCGTGACTTTCAATTCCCCGAGGCGGGCGCGGATCAAATCCATTTGGTCGAAGATCGGTTTTTTGAGCGGGTTGTCCTTCGCTGCCACCTTGGCTTCGGTGCGTAAGTTGTTGCGGACATCAATCAGCAATTGCATCAACCCCGCGACGAGTGCATCATCACCGCCGAGTTTCTGGGCCGGGGGTGGTACGGCGAAGAGGCCGAGAAGGGATGTGATCGTGCGGATGACTTTGGCTTGCTGCACCAACAAGGGAAGACGATTGACGCTGGCATCTTTCGCGGATTCCATCCCGTCGGCAAAGCGATTGGCGAAGCTTAACAGGTCAAATAGCACACCGACTGCGCCGGCGGTGTTGAAGTCGTCGTTCATGTACTCCAGGAAGTGGTTTTCCGGCGAACTGTCATCGCCCTTGGTCGGTGACTTCGGGTTTAATTCGTCGGGCGACAATGTCGGCAATGTATAAAAGCTGGTACCCGTCATCCGTTCATATCGCTCGAAGAAGCGATAGAAACCTTGCAGTGCAGTCTTAATCTCATCCAGCCGCTCTTCGCTATATTCTATTGGGCTGCGGTAATGTGAGCTTAATAGTAAAAACCGTACCGTTTCTGCGCTGTGGCGTTGTAACAAATCGGCAATGTTGACCACGTTGCCAACGGAACCAGCCATCTTGGCGCTGCCCATCTTCAACAGGCCGTTGTGCATCCAGACGTGGGCGAACGGCTTGCCAGTGTCGCTTTCACTTTGGGCGAGTTCGTTTTCGTGGTGCGGGAACTCCAAATCGAGGCCGCCGCCGTGGATGTCGAGGGTGTCGCCCAACAAGGCTTGGCTCATCACGCTACACTCGATGTGCCAACCGGGGCGGCCCGGCCCCCAGGGGCTGTCCCATTGCGGTTCGCCGGGTTTAGCCCCTTTCCATAAGGCGAAATCGCCGGGGTTCTTCTTCTTGCCCGTCACTTCAATGCGAGCGCCCGCTTCGAGTTGTTCCGGGTCGCGGTTGCACAGCTTGCCGTAGTCGTGATCCTTGGACACATCGAAATAGACATCACCACCGGCAGCGTAGGCGTAGCCCTTTTGAATCAGCCGTTCCATCATCGCAATCATGCCGGGGATGTGGTCTGTGGCTTTCGGGAATTGGTCGATCCCAATGACGTTCAACTTCTTCAAGCAATCTTGATAGTCGGCTGTCATTCTCGTTGCGAGTTCGGGTACTGTGGTATTCAATTCTTTGGCCCGGACGATTAACTTGTCGTCCACGTCCGTAATGTTAACAACCCAGGTGACCTGATACCCTAAATAGGTGAGATACCGTTTCACGGTATCAAAGATCACCGGGCCAACCATGTGGCCAATGTGTGAGGGCTTGTACACGGTCGGCCCGCAAACATACAGGCTCACCGCGTCGCCGGGCTGCTTGTGAAACGGTTCCTTCTTGCGACTCAGCGTGCTGTACACCTGCAACATCTTCCAACACTCCCACTAGACTTTATCTGGCTTCTGAATGAGCACGGTCACTTGGCACCCGATGGCCTCGGCACGGCCAATGTGGCCGACTTTTTCGCCCGTTTTGGCTTTCACGTTGATCGCATCGGTCGGCACACCACACAACTCGGCGAGGTGATCCCGTATCCGCGACTTCACCGGACCAAGCTTCGGTTCTTGGGCGAAGATGGTGACATCGGCATTAACAATCGTCCAGCCCAAGCGGTTCAGTTCGGCAAGTGCCGCATTTAGGAATAGCCGACTCTCGGCATCTTTCCACTGCGAATCGGTATCCGGGAACGCATCGCCAATATCCCCAAGTGCCAGTGCCCCGAGGATTGCATCCGTCAGGGCATGAAGCACCACATCGGCATCGGAATGTCCGTGCAAGCCCCGCGTGTGGTCGATGACAATACCGCCGAGAATCAGCGGGCGACCGTCCACAAGCCGATGCGTGTCATGACCTGAACCAATACGGAACACGACAACCTCTTTGCAACGAGTTGGCTCCCAGACTTTCCGATTCTAAGGACGCGGTACCGAATCGAACAACCTTGACCACCCTACCGAGATTTCGCAAATCGACCCGACTCGCTGAATTCCGGGTCGAAATACCGGGGAATTCATCCGCAATTCTTCGACAGATTACGCCATTCCGACGCAAATCCTGCACCGCAGGGAAGCCGTTAATCCCTGTAATACCCACGACTTCCGATGTTCGGTTAGGTCACAAATCCCGTGCGTTTCCGTTTCCGCAACCGGCGTTGACAGTTTCTCCGCATCAGGGCACAGTGCCCTTCCATTGCTCCGAGCTTGTCTCGTGGGCGGGGGGACTCGATTTTTGACCTGTTGATGGAGGATGGACATGGTCCGTCTGACTTTCCTGGCTCCGCTCTTGGCTTGTGGGCTGTCCCTAATGGGGCCGCTCACCAGCGCACGGGCTGGGCTGTTGCCGGTTGGTGTCTCAGTGACCCCAGAAGCGGATAAGTTCCGCTGGACTTACGCGATCGTGTTACCAACGGATTCCCAACTACAAACCGGGAATTATTTCACGATTTATGACTTCAACGGCTACGTCGCCGGTTCAGCAGTGGCCCCAGCGGGTTGGACAGCCACACTGGCCAATGTCGGGCCGACCCCGGAACTCGTGCGACCCGAGGATAACCCGAACATCCCGAACTTGAGCTTCCGCTACTCCGGCCCGACGATCACGGCGGGGCAAACGGGCTTGGGCAATTTTTGGGCGGTTTCGGCCTATCAGTTGCCGACCGACTCGTTCTTTACGGCCCGTACTAATCGTTCGTCCGATGGCCGCATTGACACGAACATTACGTCCACCAGTGTCCCCGTACCGACGGCAACTCCGGTTGGCCCGACCGTACCCGAACCAACAACGTTGGCCCTGGCAGGGCTGGGTCTGCCGTTGGTGGGCTTTGCGCGATGGCTGCGCCGCAAGCAGTAATTTGGTGAGCTGAGTGACTGCGCGTGACTGCGCGTGACTGCGATTGACACTCCAATTGACCCGGACTATTGTTCCGGGCCTTGGGACTGGGTAACCCGCCTTCCACAACGACGGAGGGGGTAGGGAAACCCGGGATTGACTAATTTCGCCTGCAACCCGGAGGATGGTCGAATGACCCGTGGGAATTTGATGACTCGCCTTTTTCTTGGCGCTACCGTGGCACTGTTGGCAGCGTCTTCGGCGAACGCCGGACTGCTGCCGGTGAGCGTGACGGTCACGCCCGAAGCGGGTAACTTCCGCTGGACGTATGCGATCGTGTTGCCGACGGACATGAAGCTTCAGTCCGGGAACTACTTCACCATCTACGATTTTGGTGGCTACGTTGCCGGCAGTGCCTCGGCTCCCGCTGGCTTTACCTTGAGCGTGAGCAAAACTGGCCCGACGCCAGACCGTGTCAATCCGCAGGACGACCCGCTGATCGACAACTTGACCTTCAAGTACACCGGGCCGACCATTCCGAGTGGTCAAATTGGTCTCGGGAATTTCTGGGGGGTCTCCACGTTTGGTACCCAAGCGGATTCGTTCTTCACCGCCCACACCAATCGGTCGTCCGACGGCTTGGCCGATAGCAACATCACAGGCACTATCGTCCCCACCGGGGCAGTTGTTACCCCCCCACCAGGCGTGCCAGAGCCGACGACCCTGGCACTCGCCGGTCTCGGCCTACCACTGGTTGGTCTCGTGCGAATGCTTCGCCGCAAAAAGTAACCACAGTCGATGATAAACAACCCGCCGTAGGGGTCATCCCTGCGGCGGGTTCGTTTGAATCAGCGGGTTTTTGCATTCCCGGCGAACCGGCGACGTCAGTCGCCTGGGTGTAACCGACCTCGACCTAGGACAACGCACCTGACAATAACCTACCAACCGTTCGTGGCACACCACCCAGCAGCTTACGCAGCCGGTTCGCCTGATCCAAATCAACACCTCGTTCGTTTCTCCCTCTTGCTTGGGGTTCGTGGCAACGGATACGATGGGGGGGTCATCTCCGCTTCAGTCGCGGTTCAGGGAGGCGCACCGTGGGATCGTTGTTTCGGTTCGGGTTGATCGGCGGCATTTTGCTTTTGTTCGCCACGCTGCTGTGGAGCGCGAACCCTACGGACCCAGTTGTTGAACAACTCATTGCCGATCTCGGAAGCCCGGAATTTGCGAACCGCGAAAAGGCGAGTGATGCTCTTTGGAAGATGGGCGACAAGGCGAAACCCGCCTTGTTGGACGCACTCAAAAACGCGGACGCGGAGGTCGCCGATCGGGCCAAGGAGATTCTCGATAAGTTCGCGGCAGGAAACTTCTTCAACACGCCGCCGGAAGTCCTCAAGCACATCCGCGATTTCCGCAGTGGCGTCCTCGATAACCAATACCACGCCACGACCGCGCTTCTGAAACTCGGTGACACCGGGGTGCCGGCGTTACGCGCACTGTTGGGCAAAGACTTGGGGCGGGATAATCGGGCGCCGGTCTTTGACCATTTGCGGTGGCTCGTCCGGAACGAAGTACCGCTGCTCATCTTGGACGGGAAACTCGACCAAGCGGAAATGATCTTGGCCCTGGAGACTTACGGCCCGGTGAGCGAAGGGCTGTTGGACTACGTCACGTTTCTGCACCTGCGCGACCGCGAAAAGCAGGCGATCCCCGAACTCGAAGTTCGTCGAAAAGCGCGTGGCGAAACCGCCGATGCGGCCGCGCGGGCGTTGGTGTTCGTGTACCGTGCGGCGGGGGAGAAAGCGAAGGCGAAAGCACTGGCGGCAGAGATTGAGTTAACCGACCCCCAGTTCCGCGACACCGTGGATTCGCTGCTGGAAGACTTCGGCGAGTGGTCCCAACTGGCGGAGCGAACACCGATCGTGGCGAACAGTTTTGAGGGCTTGAAAATCTTCCGCCTCCGGTTGGCGGGCAAGACGAAGCAAGCGACCGAACTGGCCGAACAGCAGAAGGATTCCGATCTCCGCGACACCGGCCGGACGGCGACCATCGACGCCCCCACGTTGGCCATGATGATGAACGACATGCCGTTGCAAGGCATCGAGCGGATGAAGGCGCAGCGCAACGCGCCGCACATCCTGGCGGACGTTCTGTCGGCGCGGCTGCTGTTTCAGGAGGCCCTCGATTTATTGGACCCGCGCAACAAGAAAATCGACGGCGCGCTCGGAACCGATCTCGAATCCCTTCGCCCACTCTATGGTGCCCGACGTGGCCGGATTTTGGCCCAACTGGGGCAACGGGATGAGGCCGCCCAGGTCTTTGAACAAGTTGCCGAACAGATCGCCGCCAGCCCGAACCCGGACGCGCTCGTGGCACTGATCCGGGCCGAAGTTCGCAGCGGTCGCCAAGACTTGGCGTGTGAACACCTTGGGCGTGCCATTGCCAAATCCGATCCCCAGGATCGTTTCACTCGTCTGGGGCAAGACGACTTCGAGTTGATCTTCGATACCGATGCGGACGCAGCGCGGTACCTGTGGCGAGTGCTCTACGCGGCGCGACCGGCCAATGAACCAGCGGGTGCGACCATGCGACGGGTTCGGACACTGCTGTTGGGGACGGCACCGGCAGCCGAGCGGGAGAAGGTCATCAAAACGATTCGCCAGGAAATTTACAGTGCGGAATCGCCGGTGGCCCAGACGCAGGCGTTGACCCTGGCCACGCTGGAGCGGGTCGCCGGAAATGCGGACCAAGCGATTCGGGAATTAAGTACCGTCGCGGACAAACTCGCGGCCCAGAAACTCCCGGTGACGCTGGAAGATGCGGCTACACGGCGTATGGGTCGCGGGAGTCGTGCATGGGTTTTTGGCGTGGACGAAAGCTTCCGGTTTTGGGTCGAGTTGGGCGACCTCCTGACCGAGCAAGGCCGCCACAAGGAAGCCGCCGACCGCCTCGAACAAGGCTGGAAACTCACGCCGAACAACCCGGTATTGCTGTACCTTTCGGGCCGGTGCCTCGTGAAAGCCGGGTCCGAAAACGAAGGCCGCAAGCGGCAAGAACTCTCGCACTGGGTGGCACTGGGCAACGCGCGAATGCGGGGCCGGTTCTTGGAAGAATTGAACAACCGCGGGTGCATTGCGGACGCCAAACGGGAGTGGGAACTGGTGCGCGAAACCGCCTGGGTGAACGAAACTTACATCGGCAACGTGTGGAACCAAGTGGGCCGCGCCGCACTGCTTAACAAAGACTACGACGCGGCGGCGGCGGCCAACCGCAAGTCGATACACTACCTGTTGCGCACTCCCGGCGTCAGCTACATCGAAGGCTTCGCGTACCTGACCGTCCCGCAAATGATTCGCGGTTACACCGCACGGGGTTTACTCGCCAACGGCAAAGTCGATGAGGCCCTCGCGCTGGCTAACCAGTGCCTGGAAGTGATCCCTAATTCCAGCGAACTCGTCGTCAACATGGTGCCGGAGTTAGAAAAGCGCGGCCGCAAGAAAGACGCGGACGCCCTCTTTCAACGGGTGTGGGCCAGCTACGACAAGCTGTTGACAGCCAACCCGAACAGTGCGTGGGCGCGGTCCAGCGCCGCGTGGCTAGCCGCCGGGTGTCGGCGCGAACTCGATACCGCGCTCGCCTATTCCAAGAAAGCCGTCGAACTCGAACCGAACCTGCGAGGCTACCAAGAAACCCTCGCCGAAGTGCATTTCCGTCGCGGCGAACGGGACCAAGCCGTCACCATCATGAAACAACTCGTCACCCTCGACCGCCGCAACCACCACTACAAACGCCAACTCGAACGCTACCAAACGGGCGACATCACCAGCCCCATCGCCGACAGCGACGACGATTAAGATTTGGCAGAGATTACATTGATCAAAGCATTGTCTGTGCAGCAGGTGAATTTAGAGATGACGCTAAAAGTAGGGGGTCATTCATCACCTAACTGTAACCGCCCTGAAACAATCAGCATCTGCTCATACTCTTCGTGTGAAATTGCACAATCAATAAGTTTGTCAAAATCTCGTCTTGGAAGATCAATTTGACGAGACATCTTTGCTAGTAGATTGTCTGAAATCTCACGCTCACCGTGGCTGATTTTTGTGTAAATTGATGTTTTTACACCGTCCACTGTGTGAAAAGTGTAATACGTATGATCGCGTTCTGAACTATCAAAACCTTTCTTTTTAAGACCTCGATCGACATCCCGTTTAGCACGTGGCATCTTAGCCAACCCTTTTCATTCGAGCAAGAATTGCGTTCTTAAGCCGTATGGCATCCTTCGACATTTTTGAATCACTCTCAATCGCGTAATTGTCCCACAGGAAAATCAGGGTCGAATTGACTTCGTTTTCTAACTCCGATCGCGTTTTAGCACACACAAAGAGATTCAAGGATGATTCTTCTACAACAAGCAGATCCCCCTTTGAATCTTCGTCATTCTTAGGCTCAAGTACTAACTTTGGCTCAATCTCAAACTGCCTATCTTCATCGATCACAATGGAGAAGACGAGCGGTGAAAGATCATGAGGGGTGATTAGCCGTACTTCTTTAACCGATGTCGGGTGTCCATCAGCATCCAAGTTGCAAAGTGCTTTAATTTCAACCAAACGACGCCGAGATTCAACGAGGCTATCTTCCGCATCGAACTGGTAGTTCAGTTTGAGTTTTTTGTTTGTTGGTTCGTAGTAAACGTGGACCTGTTCCTTGAGAAAATCGACGCTGTCTATTCTTGCGATGAATGACGTTACTTGTTCAGAATCACTCTCGCCCCTATCAAGCAGCTTCTGGGAAATAGCGCGGTATCTGCGATCGAATCGGATTGATGCCTTGGTGTCGAAATTGGTCTGGAGATCAACCCACCATGTTTCATCTTGTTTGGGCAAGTACCTAAGACTTTCCCGCACAAGTCTCGCTCTCCAAAACGAGTCGGGAACGGCCTTTACCATTGCGGCTTCGTTTTTGTGAGATACTGCGCTCACGAATTCTACATACTGATGCAGAACTTGCGTTGGTGTCACAGGTTCCAAATCAATTGTTTTGTCCGAGGGTACGAACGCAGTTGTCCCGACCACGAGACGCAATAAAAAACTTCCAGGTTCCGCTGCGGTGCATTGGATGGTAAATCCATCTTTCAGTTCTTTTGCAAGGCGCACTCTAGCCGGATTTTCAATAGCTCTTGATGTTGAAGCTTTCGCAAGTCCCCAAATGGCGTTTTGAACACCCTCTAAAAAGCGTACCAATACGTCAACTGAGACTTGATTCCCGTCCGACGAGCTATCAAATTTCAAGCTCAGATCACTCGGATTACTTGGATAAGATTCCATTTATTGTTCTTTATAGGAGTTACGCAGTCGCGGCATTTTGAAGGCGGTATCGCGGAGTCGTTCGGTACGCGCGGACGGCATCCTGGACGATCTGCCACTTCGCGGTCAAC
>JAYVXO010000263.1:0-28207 GCA_043785105.1 Fimbriiglobus sp. | reverse complement strand
GGGTATTGTGCCGTCCGCGGCCCGTGTTCGGTTGCAACATTGGCGAGAGAATGGCCCATTGGGATAATGTCAGATCACTGCGATATGCCCGCCGCTGATGTTTCGATGCCGACATGAATTGCTCCTAAAGTGTTGGGATTCAATACTATAGAACACAATCCTTTACCGTATGGTCTCTCATCGGCGACAAGATGTTCCATTGCGCCAATGTGAGATCACTGCTATATGCCCGCCGCTGATGTTTCGATGCCGACATGAATTGCTCCTAAAGTGTTTGCGTGTAACACTCTAGAACACGATCCTTTACCGTATGGTCTCTCAGAAGGTCCGCGTCCACACAGACCAAGCAGAAACAGATTACGACGAGACACAAACCGCACAAGCCATAAAAATTGCGTGCAACGAATCTCATGGACAGTTACCTCATGTCAAAGTGGAAATGCCGAACAGATGCTGAACGTGATTCACATTTCTGTTCACAGGATTTTCGTGAACCTTGTTCAGAGATGTTCTCAAGCGAAAGCCAGCAACGCAAGCGTAAAATCCGCAGATTTTCCAAATTCGTTAAAGTCGGCAGAATTCCGGACGTTCGCCACATTGCAACATGGAATTGCGTCAGTCGAGTAGTTCGGAATTCTAGTTGATCGTCCGCGATCGAGTTACCATAATGCCTGAACGCAGTTCGTTCAAAGTTGCTCATCACGAGCCGGGTGTGAACGACTGTGCCTACCCCCCGGCCCACGATCGGGCCACTGCTTCCAATTTGGAGTGATTCATGATCGCGCGCCTCTTCCAGGTGGTTGGTACCCTTTGCATGGTGTGTCTGCTCCAGACAGCCGTTGCCCAGGAAGCCAAAGATAAGAAAGATACGAAGGACTCAAAAGAGAACCCCGCTGCGAAGGCACTCAACCGGGACAACCCTCGCCACAAGCAGTTTTTGAAAGTTGTCGAAAAGGGCGAAGCGGACGTGATTTTTATCGGTGACTCGATTACCCAAGGTTGGGAAGGTGCGGGTAAAAAAGCCTGGGCGGAAAACTTTGAGTCGCTGAAAGCCGTGAACCTGGGGATCGGTGGCGATCAAACCGGCCACGTGATCTGGCGCATCACCGAGGGCAAAGAACTCGAACCGATCAAGCCGAAAGCCGCCGTCATCATGATCGGCACCAACAACATGGGTGCGCATTACGCCGAGCAAATTGCCGGCGGAGTCAAAGCGATCGTCGCCGAGTTGCGCACACAACGGCCTGAGATGAAAATCCTGCTGTTGGGCATTTTTCCTCGCTCCGCCAAACCAACTGATGATGTGCGCGGCAAGATTAAGTACGTTAACGCAATGATTGCGAAAGTCGCCGACGGCAAAATGGTGATCTACAAGGACATCGGCGAGAAGTTCCTGGAATCGGACGGAACACTGGACAAGAAAATCATGCCGGACTTCCTGCACCTGACTGAAGAAGGCTATGACATTTGGGCCAAGGCGATCAAGGACGACGTGAACAAGCTGTTGAAGTAAGCTGAAAGCACAACGGGGAGGGAACCAGAGTCTTCCTTCCCGTTGTGCTTTTCTTCCTTCCCCCCGCGTGCGGGGGGACTGAGGGGGGTCGCTTCGACTTCCTGCCGTTTGCGGGTGGAAGTTTCGACCCCACCCCAGCCCTCCCCGCAAGCGGGGAGGGAGCCAGAGCCTTCCTTCCCCCCGCGTGTGGGGGACTGAGGGGGTTGAAGACTTCCACCAATGTCGTCTGACACAATTGTGATTTACACCACGTCTTTACCACGAATTTGCGCCTTCAGCACGTGGCGTAATCGTCCTTCGATTTTCAGATGGGCTTTGTCCACTTCTTTGTCGCCCAATTGTCGGTCCGGTACACGGTAAGTCAGTGCATATGCCAACGACTTCGTGCCAGCGGGAATGCTCTCCCCACGGTAGACATCGAACAGCCGAACGTCTTCGAGCAACTCCGCACCGGCAGTTTTCAATTCAGCCAACACTCGGTCCGCAGGAATCTCGTCCGAAACCACAATGGCCACATCGCGTAACACCGGCGGGAATAAGCTGATGGCCCGATAGGCGAACCGGGACGGCATAGCCGCGAAGATGGCTTCGAGGTCGAATTCCGCCACCATCACCGCCCGTTCTGCCAGTTTGAACGCACCGGCCACCTTGGGATGCAGTTCACCGAAGCTACCAACATCGACGCCATTCACAACAAGGCGGGCAGCGCGACCAGGGTGCAGGTGCGGCACATCCTTCGCCGGTTGATAGGTGACGTTGGCCAAGTGCAAGCTCGCAACCAAGCCTTCGATCACACCTTTGAGGTCGAAGAAATCAGCGGTCGCGGGCTTGGTGCCGGGTTCATCGTCCCATGCTGCGGTATCTCGATGACCAGTCATGACCATGCTGAGCCGTCGCGGTTCATCAGGGAGTTGTTGACCGGGCTTCGGCAAAAATACGAACCCCAATTCAAACAACGCCACGGTCGGGGCTTGCTTCAAATTTTCGGCGGCGACGGCCAGTAATCCTGGCAGCAACGATCGCCGCATCACGGATCGTTCGGGCGACAGCGGGTTCAGTAACGCGACATAGTCCGTGCTTGCCGATGGCGTCGTCGCATTGGGCCGCAGCTTGTCGTCATCAGTCGGACTACTCAGCGCGTAGGTGATGGCTTCTTGCAAGCCCGCATCCACGAGCAAGTCTTGCACGTGTTGCTCGAACGCCAGTGACGGGTTACCGCGTTGCGGTGGCAACTCTTGAGGCAATAATCGCGTCGGCAGTTTGTCGTAGCCGTAGATCCGCGCAATGTCTTCGATCATATCTGCAGGTCCAGCCTGAATGTCGAGCCGCGTCGGCGGTGTTGTGACCGACCAACCCCAGAGCGTTTCTTTCAGTTGATATTGCAAGGCTTCCAACACCGGGACGATGTCCTGGTCCGCAAGGTTACAACCTAGCAGCCGTTGAATCTCCGCTTTGCTCAGTTCGATAATTTGTGGCGGAACGGGGGCCGGGTAGTTATCGACGATCCCGGATAGTACCTCACCACCCGCGTGCTTTTGGAAAAGCTGCGCCGCCCGCAACGCAGCGGGTTTCACGACTTCCGGGTGAACGCCGCGACTGAACCGCGTGCTGGCTTCGCTGAACAAGTTGAATTGCCGGGCGGTTTTGCGAACGCTGACGAAGTCGAAGCTGGCGGATTCGAGCAGGATGGTTTTGGTCGCTGCGGTGACCTCGGTATCGAGGCCGCCCATGACACCTGCCAAGGCAATTGGACCGGCGCTGTCCGCGATCAGCAAGTTGTCGGCAGTCAGTTCCCGTTCGACGCCATCGAGCGTTTTCAACTTTTCGCCTGACTTGGCGGCGCGCACGATGATCGTTGGTGCTTTCCCACCCGCCCGTTTCACCAGCACCTCGTAATCGAACGCATGGAGGGGTTGGCCGTACTCCAGCATCACGTAGTTGGTAATATCGACCGCGTTGGTAATCGGGCGCATCCCGGCGTATTGCAACCGCGTGCGCATCCAGCGTGGCGACGGGCCAACAGTAATATTGCGAATGATCGTGGCGGTGTACCGGGCACACCGTTGTGGGTCTTCGATTTCAACCGCGACTTTGCCGGTGATGGAATCCGACGCCGTGGGAAAATCTAAATTCGGTTCGCAGACTCGCACCCCGGTTAGCGCCGCCACTTCACGGGCCACGCCCAACATTCCCAGGCAACGGGCCATGTTGGGCAGCACGTCCAGGTCAACCACAATATCGCCGAGCAAGTCTTGGACAGGAGTTCCCGGTACCGCATCGGTGTCGTCGAGAATGATGATGCCTTCGTGGTCGTCGGCGATGCCGAGTTCAAAGTTGGACATGCACATCGCATCGTTCATGATGCCGCGCAGTGCTTTGGGTTCCAGCGTGAAGATGGCCTTCTTGCCGTCTTTGTCCGTGTAAAAGTAGCGAGTTCCCTTCAGCCCCAAAATTACCTTCATTCCACTCTGGCCTGGCGCAATGTTCGGCGCGCCGGTGATGACGGTCTTCGGTTCGCTGGCACCGTAGTCGAGCTTCACCATCTTCAGCTTGTCGGCGTCCGGGTGCTTGGTGATGTCCAACACCGTGGCCACGACGACCTTGTCCCGTTCCCAAACCAACCCCGCGTCCTCGGGCTTGACCCGAATGCCCGTGGGCACCGGAAACCCAAACACCCGCACGCCGCCCGATTCCAGACCCGCAATCGTGAGCCGCTCCACCAACTCCGCCGGGTTCGCCGGGAGCGTGACGTAATCCTTCAACCACTGCAACGGAACAAGCATCGAAGAAATCCCCCTTCACATAGCAATGCACTTACCACAGAGGGCACACGCGACCAAGTCGCAAACCTAAATCCATCACGAAAACACGAAAACACGAAACGAAACCATAAGATTTTTGCATTTTTTCGTGATTTCGTACTTTCGTGTTTTCGTGATCCTCTGATCTGTGCCGCCCGTGGTGAAACGGTTTTTATCAAGCCATCGTAGGGGACAGCGCGACACCTGACAGGGGTTCACGCCACGGGGTTGATAAGCGTGCCGATGCCGCTGATGGTGATTTCGACAATATCGCCGGAACTGAGCGTGAAATCATCGGGGGGGACAATGCCGGTGCCGGTCAGCAACATCACGCCGTTCGGGAACTGGTTTTCGCGGCCTAGCCATTCAACAAGGCTTTCGGGAGTGCGGGCCATTGACGCGATCGTGGTCTTGCCTTCAAATCCGACCTTGCCCGCGCGGCGAATTACGAGGTGAATCTCAACGTCGGAAAGCGGTGGCATCGCCTTGGCCAAGGTGACAACCGGGCCGATGGCACACGCGCCGTGGTAGATTTTGGCTTGCGGCAGGTAAAGCGGGTTCTCGCCTTCGATGTCGCGGGAACTCACGTCGTTGCCGACGGTGTAGCCGACGATCCGCAGGTCCGGCGAAACGACGAGCGTGAGTTCTGGTTCCGGGACACTCCACTTACTATCGCGTCGAACGCGGATTGGGTCGCCGGGATTCACCACCCGGTCCGGCGTGGCCTTCATGAACAGTTCGGGACGATCGGCGGTGTAAACCTTGTCGTAAAACTGCGCCGCGCCAGCCGACTCTTCTTCGCGCGCCACTTTGCTGCGTTTATACGTGACACCCGCCGCCCAAATCTCCTGGCGATCTACGGGGTGCAAAATCTTGTGTGAATTCAGCGGGGTGGGCTTCGCATTGAGTGCTGTCAACTCTTGTGCCAGTGCCACCGGATTGATTGCTGCCAAAAGATCCGCGAGGCAATTCACACCTTGAACACGAGAAAAATCGAGCGGGAGTGCCATGCCGGATTCATCAACTCGAACCACGCCGATGTCGCCGTCCATCTGCCGAACTTTCGCAAACCGCATGTTCCGCTCCTCGGAAAGTCGCTGCCACAATTAAGGCAGTGTAGCCCGAAGTGCCTTGGCCGGGGATAGGCTCTCCCGAACTCGGACGAGTGGACCGAACCCCCGCGTGTTGGGCGGCGTGGCGGCGACGGGTGAAAGAGCGTAGTCAAGCGGAGTGTATTTGGACAGTTTGTCCGTCAGCCACACCGTCAGCGGTGGGAACATCTCGATTGCAGTTTTGATGTTGTGCCGCCCTTCTGGCAACACCACCACGTCCGCACTGATTCCTTTACGGGCGGCTTCATCCAGGAAGTGTTCGATCTCCGCGTCGATGTTGAACTCGTCCTTCTTGCCGTAGCCGATGAACATGTTGAACTCACCCGGCTTGATGTTGTAATTCGTGAGCATCTCGAACGGGTTTTCGTTTGCGATGAACGCCGTGGCGTCCGGGTTCAATCGCCCCACGATCGGGTCCATCATCCGCCGGGAGCGAATCAGGACCACGCCGTAAAACCGCCCGACCACTTCATTGCGACGCTCGATTGTGCGGAGTCCCACACAGTTCGGGTCATACGCGGCTAGATAGCGACCATCGCAATCGCAATACCGGAGGTTCAATGGCGGCATCAAGCCGACGATGTGACCAAACTCCTGACGATTCTTGAACGCCAGATTAAACGCCCCGAAGCCGCCCATCGACGCGCCGCAAATCACATGCGCATCCCGTTCAGGCCGAATCGTAAAGGTGCGTTTGGCGAACGGCCACACCTCCTCCATGACGTGATCGGCAAACCGGCCTGCTTTCGAGTTGATGTAAAAGCTGCCGGCGTTGAACACCGACGGTTTCCCAGTCACACTCCCATCCGGGGTGACGATAATCACCGGCGGAAGTTTTCCGCTGCAGATCGCGTCGTCGAACATCGGGACGACATCCAGGAACTTTTTTTCGTCATGCCCAAGGCCGTGCAAAAAGAGGACGCCAGGGAATTGCTTCTGCCCGTCGTAGCCCGGCGGGAGATAGACATACAGATCGCGTTTTTCATTGAGTGCCGTAGAATGGAGCCGATTATCGCCGTCATGGTTGTTTGTGAAGTCGAGAATTTGCCCGCCGAGCTTGCGGTTCAAATTGGTGACTTGGTCCCGAGAGCCAATACCAAGCAGTTCACCGAAGGCGAACGAGGGCGAGGCGAGAGAAACAAGGACGGTCAGTACAGCTAAAAATCGGGTGAACAAAATTGAGAATCGGTCCACGGCAGCCACTTCCGATTGCTATCGAACCACGCCTTCCATGACGGGACAAATCCGTTATCGACCTACAGATAAGATACACAGCAGTGATAGTCTTGCGCCAAGAAAACGGATGTGGCTCGGAGATTAGGTCAAACCAATGAGGCAAGTTGTGAGGGTGAGCATCGCGCCGGACCTGTCACCGTTGAGGCACTGCTGATGGGCTTGGCGTATCAATTCCGCCAATTGGCGTGTGAACGGAACGGCTTCCCCCAGTGCTGGCAGATTTGGAATCAGTGTGCGAATGATGTTCGTTGCCAGTATTTGAACCCCAACACCCGTCGTTGCGGAAATCGGTTGGGGATCGACGTGCGCCGTATCCCAGTCCCACGCCGCTGGCTGATCGGTTTTATTGACGACATCAAGCCAAGGGCAACCAGTGCGCGACTCCGGCCAGATTGGATTTGCTTCCGTGGCATCCACAACCCACACGACCAAATCGGCGTTTGCCATGCGTTCATAGGCACGGTCGATACCGGAGCTTTCAAGGGCCTCGGTTGCGATGCGTAACCCTGCAGTATCCGTAAGTTCAACCGGCCAACCATCCAGCGCAACCGTCGTAGTGACCGCATCCCGCGTCGTCCCGGCAACGGGTGCCACCACACTTCGCTGATACCCGACCAAGGCATTAATCAGACTGCTTTTCCCCACGTTCGGCGGACCGGCGATGACGACCTTCCACGGCGTAACGAGATGCTGGCCAAGTGATGCGTATCGAGCCAAACACTCTAATCGCTCCGATGCAAGTAGGTCGTTATTCAACGTGAACAGATCCAAAATTTCTTTAACCGCGTGGCGAAACGCGCCGTGGTATTGGTCGAGTAACACGCTCGCGGTGCGAACCGTCAGTGCCAATGTCAACGGGATGACAGCACGGGCATCGAAACCGGGTGTCGCCAGTAAATTTGGTTGTGTTTCAACACAGCTAGATTCCACGAGTAGTTCCGTCAACCAGCGCACAACACGTCGGCCACCGTGACAATGCACTTCGATACTGAACTCAGGCAGAATACTTTTCACGGCCACGACGACTTCATCCGCGACACCATCGCCCAACGTCCCGAACCAGAACTGGTACGCCATCGGCGAGGCCGGTAACGCTTTCCCATTCGCGGGGCGAAAATGCTTTGCGAGAATTGCCCAGGCGTTCGGACCAGTCACCGCAAGTGTGGCAATCGCACCAGTACCGGGCGGGGTGAGAAGTGTCACGGTGGTGTCACTCACGGCAGTGCCTCCGCCGCGAGCAGGATGCCTTTGAGAGTTAACAGGGGATCGGACACGACCCGATCGACGCCAGAAAAGCTGTGACCGTTGAGAGAACCAACTGCACCACCAGTGATGAACAACCAGGGTGGGGAGGGCGATTGGCGTGTATACCCGCGGACCAGAAATCCGACGGCGCCGATTTGTGCGGCCATTACGCCGACGCTCATGGCGTCGGCGGTAGTCTTTCCCGGTGGCTGAAGTCTGGGAATTTCGTGTGTGGCAATCAACGGCAATTTCGCGGTGTACTGGTGCATCGCTTCAAACATCATTCGCGGGCCGGGGAGAATCGCCCCACCTTGAAAAACGTGATCCGCATCCAGGTAGTCGATCGTCTCAGCCGTCCCAACATCGACCACGATTCCTGGGGTCGCAACGGGCAGTAGGCTTTTCGCTGCTACCCCGTTCAGGAGGCGATCAATGCCGACACGCTCCGGATGCTCGACATGAACTTCAAGGGGAAGCTGTCGAAAGTTGTCGATAACATGAACAGCAACCCCACGATCAATGGCCCATTTTTGAAGCTGATTCAACCGCTCCGGGTGAACACTGGCAACCGCCCAAACAGTACCCCACTCAGCCCCATCTGGAAGCGACCGCTCCCAACTGTGCGAGTCATCGGCATCGAGTGAAACCGTTGACGTGATTTGGCCGGCGTGGCAGAACCCCCACTTCATGCGGGTGTTGCCGATGTCCACGACCACGTCCGGTGTCACGGCACGACCTCTTCAAACCGAACCGCTTTTTCGAGCGGAAATTCGACCGGGACTTGCTTCTTCTCTTTAGCCTTGCGATCCGCTTCGCGCAACTCCGCGACCAGTTGCGTGGCTTTATTCACCACGGTGGCCAAGCCCAAACCCGTCACGGACGACATCAGGTAGACCTCCCGACAGAGTTCCCCTTCGAGGCGGTGTTGAATCTCTTCGGCGCCGGTCAGTTCCGCTTTGCTGATGCACACAATCTCGGGTTTTTCCGCCAGCGTGTGGCTGTAGAGTTGCAGTTCGTTGCGGATCGTGTGGTAGTTTTGAATCGGGTCGGTTCCGTCCATCGGGTACGGTTCGATGAGGTGAATCAGCACCCGCGTTCGTTCGACGTGCCGCAGAAATTCGTGCCCCAACCCGACGCCCTGACTCGCCCCTTCGATCAACCCCGGCAAGTCGGCCATTACGAACACGTTGTCGCCACCAGTGGTCACGATGCCGAGGTTCGGTGTTTTGGTCGTGAACGGGTAATCGGCAATCTCCGGCGTGGCCCGGCTCAATCGGGAGAGCAGCGTGGATTTCCCGGCGTTCGGAAATCCAATTAACCCGACATCGGCAATGCTCTTCAATTCCAACGAAATCCAACGCTCTTCGCCTTCCTCACCCGGCCCGTGTTCACGCGGTGTGCGGTTCGTCGCGGAGGCAAAATGCAAGTTCCCGTACCCGCCGCGACCCCGCTTGCCGACCGTGACCTCGTCGCCGATTTCGACGAGGTCTTTGAGGATGTTGCCGTGTTCACGGTCCTTCACAATGGTCCCAGGTGGGACCGGAATGATGAGGTCGTGGCCGTCCTTGCCGGCACACCGGCTCCCGCCACCGGCATCACCGCTCCGCGCTTTCCAGTGCTTCTTTTGAATCAACGGCGCGAGGTTGTCCGCGTTCGCAACGGCCCGCACAATCACGGACCCGCCGTCGCCGCCGTCGCCGCCGTCCGGGCCACCCCGCGGTACGTACTTCTCCCGCCGGAACGAAACCATCCCCCGGCCACCATCGCCACCCTTGACGTACAACTCAACGCGATCAACAAACATCGGAAGCTCCCCATTTCAGTCGGTGATTGTTCACATTTGCTCCACGGTTTTGATCCCCAGCAGGCTGAGCGATTTTTGAATCACCCGCCCGGTCACATCGACGAGGAGCAACCGACTATCTCGCAACTCGGGCGTCTCGGCAGTCAGCACCGGGCAGTTCTCGAAGAACCCGCTGAATGCTTTCGAGAGTTCCCACAAATACCCCGTGATGAGGTGTGGCACATACTCCGCAGCGGCGGCCAGCAGCGTTTCCTCGAACCGCAACAACTGCAAGCACAGACTGCGTTCGGCGGCAGTTGTGATTATCACATTCAGGGGCGTGGTGCGGAAGCGTGCATCATCCACTTGGCCTTTGCGGAAAATCGCGCGACACCGAGCGTAAGCGTACTGCATGTACGTGGCGGTGTTGCCGTCCGTGGCAAGCATTTTATCAAAGCTGAAGGTATAGTCGCTGGTTCGGTTCCCACTGAGGTCCGCATACTTCATCGCGCCGATGCCGACCGTGTTCGCAATTTCCGTCTTCGTTTCGTCCGTCAGTTCGGGTACGATGTGGCCGTGTTCCTTGCGCGTGCTGTAGCTGGCTTCGTACTTCTGCAAGCCGAGTGTACACGCTTGGTCGATCAGATCGCCGAGTTCGGTCACGCCGCCTTTTCTCGTCTGGAACGGCTTGCGATCCTCGCCCAAAATCGAGCCGAACTGTAGGTGGTGAAATTCCACATTTGTGTAACCCCAGCGGCGGGCGTTCGCGTACAGCGTGCGGAAGTGCAAGGCTTGGCGGGCATCGACGACGTACAGCATCACGTCGGGGTGCCACGTTTCGACACGGTAACGAATCGTGGCAAGGTCGGTCGTGGTGTACGTGAACGCGCCGTCTCGCTTACGGATCAAAGCGGGCGGTTCTTCCTTTTTCTGTTCCTCTTCGGTCTTCGGAATCATGCCCTTCGCGTTCGGGATCACGATCGCGCCGTTGCTCTCGACCGCCACGCCCTTTTTCAACAAGTCTTCGACCACGCCCGGCAGCATCGGGTTGTAAAAACTCTCACCCAAAGCGTGGTCAATCTTGACATCAAGGCGTTCATAAATCGGGCGTAGCATCTCCAGGCAAGCCGGCATGAATTGCTGCCATAACGCGAGATTCTCTGGGTCACCGGCGTGCAACTTCGCGGTTTCTTGGCGACACGCTTCCTTGACCGGGTCGTTGGTTACGGCTTCGTCATCGTCGTCGGCAACCGTCTTGAACATCTTGCGGACTTCGATGTACAGTCTCGCCAACTCGCGGACCGGGTCGGCTTGATACGCTGCATCGTTGCGGTGATGTTTGTAGCCGTAGATCAAGATGCCGAATTGTGTGCCCCAATCGCCGAGGTGGTTGTCGCCCACAACATCGTGACCGAGAAATCGCAACAACCGCACCAGGGCATCGCCGATGATCGTGCTGCGTAAATGGCCCACGTGCAGCGGCTTGGCGACGTTCGGCCCACTGTAGTCGATCACGAACTTGCGCGGCTTCACGGCTAGCGCAACCCCGAGGCGATTATCAACGGCCATCGCCTGAACATGCTGCGCCAACGTGGCCGACTTCAACTTGATGTTGATGAACCCCGGCCCGGCGACGGTGGCCGATTCGATCAGATCGTTGACGGGTAACTTCGTGACGATTTCGTTCGCTAGTTCGGGCGGCTTCTTGCCGAGTTGCTTGGCGAGTGCCATCGCAAAATTGGCTTGGTAGTCGCCGAGGTCCGCGTTCGACGACACCTTAATCATCGCCAAGTAATCGGGCACTTTCGCCGAGTCCGGTGCGAATGCAGTCAGTGCTGGCTCGAACAACTTGCGTAATTCACTTTGCAGATTCATGACCGCGAATCCCAAAAGGAGAAAGCCCATGCATCCTGATGCATGGGCTTGCACGTTCACACAATTCCACTCACTCCGCGTCTTGCTCGGCTTCGATTTTTTCTTCTTCATCGAGTTCGTACTCGAGTTCCCAATCGACTTTCTTGGCGTCCGCCCAGAGTTCTTCCAGCTTGTAGTAATCGCGTGTGTCGCTATCGAACACGTGAATCAGCACGTCGCCGTAGTCTTGGACAACCCATTTGCTGGAATCGTACCCTTCCACGCCGATGCGGTTGTCACCAACGGCACGCATGGCGGCATCGACTTCTTCAACAATCGTATGCACCTGGCGACGACTGATGCCGGTGGCCAGCACGAAGTAATCGAACATCGGCGTCAGGCCACGAAGGTCGAGGACGTGGATGTCCTTGCCTTTGTTGTCAGCAGCCGTCTTGGCGGCAAGACAGGCCCTCTGGACGGCGGAAGCCAATTCCGGTTGTGGGTCAATAGGAACTGCGGGAACGATGGCGCCGAACGAAGTGGGCACCGAAGTTGGGATGGCGATGCGGCTCAAGTGACCTCCCTCAGGGTGCTACCTCCGGGGGTCGTCGATGCAGAAAGCAACCAGTGGCTGAGGCCAATGCTTTCGTGAGTCAACCTCCGGGGGGCAAAACGAGTACCAGGAAAAACCGGCGAACACATTCTGGTATGGAGTTCCCATACCATCTCTATCATCGGACATTTGCGACATTTTTCAAGCAGCACTTGCGATTTCGCCCCTTGCCGACCCGTAGGCGTTTGCCAAGTCCGGAACAACCCGGAAATCACGAACACGGTTTCGTGCGGCGTGTGAATCAGGGACACTCTTCAATCCACGGGGTTCGCAAGTTCTACATTATTCTCAACAACCCCTACAGTGGAATAATACACATCATGACACCCAAAATCCTCATCGCCCCGTCGCATTTACCCGAAATTGAAACCATTTACGGGCCGATCTTCCGGAACGCGAACGTCGAACTGGTCTATCCCAAACGCAAAGCCCAAATGACCGAAGCGGAGCTTCTGGAACAACTCCCCGGTTGCACAGCGAGTCTAGCGGGTTCCGAACCGTACACCCGCAAGGTGATCGAAGCGGCGGCGGCGAAGGGGTTGAAGATCATTGCCAGGGCGGGTGTCGGTTACGACGCCGTCGATGTGGCAGCCGCAACCGAGCATGGCGTCGTGGTGACCTACGCCCCCGGCACGAACCACGAAGCCGTCGGCGAAACCACGATGATGCTGATCTTGGCACTGGCGAAAAGTCTAATCCATCAGCACACGCAAATCGTCGCGGGCAAGTGGCCCCGCTATGCGTATCAACCGATTCGCGGTCGGACACTTGGGGTCATCGGCCTGGGGCGAACCGGCCAAGCCACCGCGACACGGGCACTTGCCTTCAACATGAAAGTGATTGCGACCGACCCGGTCCAAAACGTGGACTTTGCCAACAAGCACGGCATCCCGTTCGTGACATTGCAAGAACTGCTGAGCCGGTCCGATTTCGTGACCCTACACGTTCCGCTCACACCGGACACAAAGCAGTTGATCTGCACGAAAACACTTAACATGATGCAACCGACGACGTGCCTTATCAACTGCGCTCGCGGTGAAGTGGTGAACGAAGCCGACTTGTTGACCGCGTTGCAATCGAAGCAAATTGCCGGGGCGGGACTGGATGTGTTTGAACACGAACCGCCCGGCGACAGCCCATTGTTCAAGCTCGATAACATCGTCGTAACCGCCCACACCGCCGGGGTCGATTGGCAAAGCCGCAACGATATGGCCCGCGTCCCCGCCGAAGCCATCGTCCAGTTGCTGCGCGGCGAGTGGCCGGTGCAATGGATCGTGAACCCCGAAGTGAAACAAAGCCCATGAACGATCGTTCATGGGCTTTCAGTCTCAAGACATCAGTGCATTCCACTGCGCTTTGTAGTCCTTCAAAAACTCGGCGCCCTTGTCGGCATCGACGCTCTTGCCCACTTCGCACATGGTGTAGCGGTCGTAGTTGATGCCACGGAGCCGTTTGAAGAGTTCGCGGTAGGGGTATTTGCTGGCTTTGTCGTTAGTCAGGTCGTTGATGTGGCACGATTTGATGTGGGGTGCCAGCAGATCGAAGGCTTCGGCTAAGTTGCCATTGATGATGTCGGTCCCGTTCGAGTTCCAGGTCACGCCGACGGTCTTCGGCATGTCGCACGCAACCATGATGTGCTTCATGTTCTTCGGCACTTGTGTCACGGAACCGTGGACTTCAACACAGATTTCGAGACCCAGATCGCTTGCCGCCTTGCCACATTCTTTGAGCGCGGTTCCAATCTGATCGCAGGCTTGCTCGACGGTGTGCCCCTTGGCCACGCCGTTGGGCCGCACCTTCACGCCCCGGCCCCCAAGTTCTTTAACCAAGCCGAGGAATTGCTTGCAATCTTCGACGTTCTTTTTCACCACGGCCATGTCAGCGGCGTGGAACTCGCACACACTGCCACAGCCCCAGAACACGACGCCACTGTCCGCGAATTGCTTCTTAACCGTCGATCGCTGATCTTTCGTCAACGATGGCTCGACGCCATGCTTGTGCGTCGTGCGGCATTCGACCGCAGCGACTTCAGCGGCTTGGCAGTTTTTCAAGATCGTCGGCAAATCCCACCCTTGTGCCACGTTGTACGTGACAATACCCAACTTGAACTTCGGTGTTTCTTGGGCACGCGCTGCGGTAGCCGTTGCCGGCAACAACGTGGCCGCACCTGCAACCGCAAGAAAATCCCGACGCGAGAGAGACATCATGGCAAACGCTCCGAGGAGAGGAATCGAGTGGATGCCATCATCCCGTCAGCGGTTTCAAATGCAAGCAGAAAGCCGCTGTTCACGATTTCTTCGGCGGCTCCGCGATCGAGGTGTGATCGTAGACAATCTTCCATCCATCCGCGAACGGGCGCAGGATCAACGTGAAAAGCCCTTCGGGGTTGCCATCCGATAGGGCCAGTTTCCACCGTCCACTCACCACCACCGCCTCGCCACTCATCACCTTAAATTGAACGTCGTCAAACTGGAGCTTGCCCATCTCCTTGCCGTCCGCTTGGTAGCGTTTGCGGTAACAGTCGATCGTCGCTTGCCAGCCTTTCGTCACAGTGCCGCCCGAACAAAACGTTAACTCTTCGTCATTCCAATATCCCGCCATGAACCCTTCAAGATTGCCAGAATTCCATGCGAGAATTTGGTCGTCCAACGTCTGTCGGCAGTGTTTCATCGCCTGGCCACGCTCGGCAGCCCACATAATATCTAGGGTCCACATCCGCAGAGTAATAGCCAAAAACAAAGCAACAGCTAAAAACAGTGCCCAACCCAAGTATTTGCCCCAGGGTCGCTTATTTTCATTCCCATCTGGTGTGCGCTGAATTCGCTCGGACGGGGTCAGCGGAAGTGGTGCGGGCATTGCAGCGTCTCTCAAGAAACCATGAAAAGTTTGGGCATTCGACTCGACCAACCCGTTTACCGATTCGTCGGTTCGCGGTATTGTGATTGGACTTCCACCTCTACACAAGGGACATCACCATGAAAAACGCGATTGATTGGCTGGAGAAGAACCACGAAGGCATCATCCGCGGTCTGGCAGACCTCGTGGCGATTCCCAGTATTTCAACCGACGGCGAACACACCGCCGAAATCGAACGCACTGCCAAACTCACCTGCGACCAGATGCGCGACGCCGGGCTGAACAACGTCGAAGTGCTGCGAGTCGGCAACTCGCTGCCGTATGCCTACGGCGAATGGCTCGAAGCCGGGCCGAGTAAGCCGACGGTGTTCCTGTACGCCCACCACGACGTTCAGCCCGTGAACTACGTCGAACAATGGAAGTCCGACCCGTGGAAACTCACCCGCCGCGACGGGCGGTTGTTCGCGCGCGGTTCGGCGGACGACAAGGCAGCGATCTCCGCGTTCCTCGGGGCGATTGCCGCCTATCGCAAAACATCGAATCAGCTTCCCGTGAACATCAAGATGCTCGTCGAAGGCGAAGAAGAAATCGGCTCCAAGAACCTGATGAAGTTCTTCGACGTTTACCGGGACAAGATTAAGTCGGACGTGATTGTGGTGTGCGATACGGAGAACATCGAAGTTGGCTTGCCCTGCATCACGTACTCGTTGCGTGGCATCGTGCAAGTTCATGTCGAAGTCCGCACAGCGGCGATTCCCGTACACAGCGGCATGGCGGGCGGTGCGCTTCCGGATGCGGCGATAGCGCTCAACGCAATCCTCGGGCGGCTGTACTGGAAGAACGGCCCGGTAGACATTCCTGGGCTGTATACCGACGTGCGGCCAGTGACGGAAAAAGAGCGAGCCGTCTTTCGCAAACTGCCGTGGGACGACGCCAAGTTCCGCGACGAAGTCGGCGTTGTACCATCGGCGCATTACGCCGTCGAAGAAGGCTTGTCCGTGTACGAGCAAACTTGGCGCCGCCCTGCTGTAACGATCGTCGCCCAGGAAGCTAGCTCAATTAAAAGCGTCTCCAACCAAGTGCTTCCGAAGGCCGAGGCGATTATTAGCGTCCGTATTGTGCCGGATCAGAAACCGGAAGCGGTTGCCAAGTGCCTGCAAGAGTTTTTCACCAAGGATGCACCCTGGGGCGCCGAAGTGACGGTGAAGCCGCAAGGCAACGTGAAGTGGTGGATGACCGACCCCAACGGCCCGGCGTTTGAATGTGCCATGTCTGCGCTACGTGACGGTTTTCAAAAAGAACCAGTCGGCATCGGAAGTGGCGGCAGCATCGGGTTCGTCGGCCCCCTGGCCGAACTCTTCGGCGGCGCCCCCGCATTGTTGCTGGGCATCGAAGACCCCGCCAGCAACGCCCACGCCCCGAACGAAAGTCTGCATGAAGGCGACTTCAAAAAACTGATGAACTCCCTGGCGCGCTTGTTCGAGAACCTGGGGAAATTAACCAGCAGCACCGTGAAGTGAGAAGTGACAAAAATCCCATGAACGATCGTTCATGGGATTTCGCCGGCTGCTTTGATCGGCACCCAATTCCGAATCACCCAATCGGGTGCCCACTTCGATAGCCACATCAGCAACTTCATGCGTTTGGGGAAGTTCAGCACGCCCGGTCTTCGCGGCAATGCTCTCAGAATCCGTGCCGCACCCGCATCGGCGGACATGAGAAACGGCATCGGGTGATCGTTACCCTGTGTCATCGGCGTGTCAATGAAACCGGGGTAGAGGCACGACACGGCTACGCCGCGTGGCCACAATTCAATTCGTAGCGATTCGCAATAAATACTGACCGCCCCCTTGGACGCACAGTACCCAGCCGCACCGGGCAAGCCCTTGTACGCGGCCATACTGGACACCGCAACGAGGTGCCCACGTTTGCGTTCGAGCATCGCCGGTAACACGGTTTCAAAGGCGTACACCACACCATGAAAGTTGACTTGCATCATCCGTTCGACACCAACTACGTTTTGCGGATCACCACCAGTCGCTTCGCTGATTCCGGCGTTGGCGATGAGCAAATCGATCGGACCGAGTTTTTGCGTGAGAATCTGCACCGCTTCGCGCAATTCTTCTCGGTTTGCCACGTTTGCCGGCGCGGCTTCGATTGTCCCGCCCGTCGCTCGAACTTCGTCAACCAGTTCGGCTAGCATCTCCGCACGTCGCGCGATGACACCGACACGTGCCCCCTGTTTGGCCAGTGCAATCGCTAACGCACGCCCGATTCCGCTGGATGCGCCGGTGATGATGACTGTTTGATTCGTGTAGTGCATGGGTACCAGTTCCAGTTTCAAGGAAGCGGACGATAAGAAATTCAGGAAAACTCCGGATCGGAGTTCAAGTATCGTGCGTGTATCGTGTCAGGATCGTGCGTGTATCGTGTCAGTATCGTGATGGGCGGTGCTATCTTTTCGCTTTTTCCATTTCCCCTTTTCCGTTCTGAGCGCATATTTCACGATCCACGCTTGGCAAGGCCGCGTTCTGCGGGCATCCTAACAAGTAGGTAGTCGCCTTCGATTCTGCGCATGAGGTTCACCATGATTGCTCTTGGCCCCAGACTCCCCGTACTCGGGCTGCTCGCATCGTTGATGCTTGCCGGTCTGTCGGCCCCGGCGATGGCTCAGGTTACGTATCCTGCACGTCCGGAAAAGTACGATGTTCAGGCGCGGTATCGCATTCGCGCTGACCGCGATGAGCGGATTCGCCAATATCGGTCCATGCAGAGTTATCTCAAGGACATCGGTTTTGTCGCAACCGCTCGGGACGATGCCGATCTTGATGTGTTCGATCCGACTGCCGAACTGTTGCAAGGAACGATCCCCAGTGCGAATGCCTGGCGAATTCTTGATGACCCCCGAATTTTGACTGCCATCGTCCTCCCATCTGGAATGGCAATCCCCGAGGACGGCAAAAAGCCTGTAGCCGTCCGGTTGCGGATTGCGAGTGGATTTGGGCAGAAAGAACAGCGTGAATTCCACGACCAAACAGTGCGGCACCTTGGCTTCTTGGGGTTTCAGGAAGGGATCGGCTACGACCATGCCGGCTATGCGATCATCCGTGGATCGTTGCCGGCAGAGAATCTGTTGAAACTGCTGAAGGATCTCCGGACCCAACCATCGGGGTGGTTTGCCCCACTGGTTACGCGCGATCAACTCCCCGAACCGTTCCGCAACACCCTGCCAATCCGGTTCGTGGAAGTTCTGCCCGACAGTGCGGAAGTGCCGGTTGTTCCCAACGCCGCACCCGCAGCACTGAGCAAGTTAACACCGGATGCGCGAGCAATTTTTAATGACCCGGCGATGGCCCAACAACCCGTGCGTCTGGACTTGATCCTCGAAGATGAACCGAAGTTGGAGTGGCCAGACTTACGCAACCGCATTCGGACGGCGGCTGATGGGATTGCCGTTGAAGGCGTTGTCGGGGTCGTGGTGACGGTCCGAATTCCGAAGACACAAGACATCTCGAAGTTGATCGAAGTGCCGGAAATCCGTGCGATTCGCCTCCCACGACTTGGTTCCGAAACGGGCACCGTTCAACCGGGAACATCCGGCACAAAACCAAGCGAACTCCTCGCTAGCTCGAACGTCGCAGCGCTCCATGCTGCGGGATTTCAAGGGGACGGTGTTCGGGTGGTCATCATCGGCTCCGATTTTGCGGGAACACTCCCAACATCGGCCCGCATCATTGATTACTCGGCAGAACTCAACCCCGACTTAATCCCGCTGCCGATGGGCATGGGGCAAAGTGTCGGCGCGGTTGCGGCCCAACTGGCGAGTGCTGCGGCACCGAAAGCGACACTGATTTTGATCCGTATTGACCCGAGTGCTTTCCATCAACTGCTCAGTGTGGCACGATCGGCTGCGGGTGAGCAAATCTACTCAGAAGCCATGCAAACGCGGTCGTTCGAGTTAACACGCCGTGGGGAAACGCTAACACTCCGTCGATCCGCCGCGACCGAAGAGTATCGTAAAGCCTTCCTCGATTTGAGCGACTCGGACAAGACGATCGCGCGACGGGACAAAGCCCGCAAGGATCTCGACCAAC
Source organism: Fimbriiglobus sp. (assembly GCA_043785105.1). Classification (GTDB taxonomy): domain Bacteria; phylum Planctomycetota; class Planctomycetia; order Gemmatales; family Gemmataceae; genus Fimbriiglobus. Next base: position 9,100 of record JAYVXO010000263.1, on the reverse strand, counting down.
TCCTTGCCGACGAACTGGTTTTCAAAGGGGCGGTCGATCGCTTCACCGCGTTGAAGACCGCACTCGATCGACTTCGCGGGACTGCGGTGGTCATCAACACCCTGACTTGGGAGACCGGCTATCCTCAAGACGGCCTGAACGAGTTGAGTCGCTACATCGACACGAAGTACATCACGAAACCTGTCACGTCCTCAATCCAAGCACGGAAGCAACCGACCGCACCGATTTGGGTTCAGCCTGCAAGCATGGCACTCGGTCGCGTTTGGGCAGGGCCGTTTTTGGACGAGGACGGCAACAACATCCTCGACTTTGCTTCGACTGCAACAGCACTCCCCAAGGGGAACTGGACCCGTGAACTCAACTTCTTGCAATTTGCACCACCTGAAGGCGACCGATCCGCGACACTGCCCGCCGGGTTGAAAGTGCGGTTCACAATTCAATGGCGAGAGCCGCAAGACCCGGATGGCTACGTCCCGCGAGAACCCGTTTTCCCGATGACCTTGCGGTTGATACGCCAACTCGACCCCATTGGAAAAACCCAGGCGTCTGATGAGTTCTCCGAAGTCGCACACTCAACAGGTGCGCCACTTAAACTCCTGAAAACGGCAGCATCCGGTGCGTTTGAGCAGACGTTGGAAGTGACGATTCCCGCCGACGGGGTCTACGCCCTGCGTGTCGAAGGACGATCGGCGTTCGAGTATCAAATCCCGGCGTTAAGGCAAAAAGTGGAAGTCTCACCACGCATCGTGATTGAACCGGCTGATGCTGCCACAACGGTGAAAGGGTCCGTGTTGTTTCAAACTTTCAACACGTCAACATCAGGGGTTGGCATTCCTGGCGATAGCGCGGCAGCCATCACCGTGGGGATCACGTCTGCACCCGGTGACACCCGATTGACACTCACCGGAGCCGGACCGGGTTTAACCCTATTAACCAAACCCGAATTGGTGGCACCCGGACAAGTGACCATCGGCAACACCACCTTGCGCGGATCCGTCACCGCAGCGGCACTCGTCGGTGGTAGTGCCGCCAGTTTGGTCTCATCCGGCGTGCGGGTCACGGACTTGTTGAAGAACCTCGGCTTAACTGCGGGCGACACCTTCTTGCTACCAGCTCCGTGGCTTTCAACCCTGTCGAGATCGAAGAGCGAACGGTGAGATTACCGCTTGAAAACCCACAATTCTCCGTTGCAACCGTGGACTGCATCGCCTCGGTAGCAACGGAGAATTGCTTTTTCTAATGCTTCGGCGGGTTGACATTTCAGTTGACGCAGTTCTTGCAATAACACGCCGAGGTACGCTGGGCGGTAGTCACAACTGTAACGGAAGCCGGGCGAAAGCTCCGCCAGCTTGCCATCAACTAAGAGTGTGCCACGTTTCATCCCGGCACCGAGTGCCCGCCCTGCCCCGCCGAATGCCACAAGCGTTCCCGCGATCATCGAAGCCCCGGCGAAATCACCCACCCGGCCATCGACCACAATCATTCCGCGCCGCATCAACAACCCCGCCTCGTCGCCGACATTACCGCGAACATGAATCACGCCACCCCGCATCCCGTGCCGACTGCCCCGGTAGGCGGCACCAAGCTGATTGCCCGCATTCCCCTCCACGCGAATGACCCCGCCCCGCATCTCCGCCCCGATCCAATCGCCAGCATTGCCGCGAATCACCAGTTCGCCGCCCAGCATCCCAGCACCGGCGTGCCAGCCGGCGTTGCCGTCAATAATCATGCGGCCGCTCGTCATCTTCGCACCAATCAACTTGATTCGTGAGCAATCGCCGTGAACCGAGATCTCACCACGTGTGGGATCGCCACTCACGTCAAAGAATTCACCCAGTTCAACCCGCCGATTGCCGTAGAAAATCGGCAATTTCGCCACCGCAGTGACAGTGCATTGACACAACCGGTCGGGCGTGATGCCGTCCAGTTCCAGGGGAATAACCGGAGCCTGTTTTAACGTGAGGTGGAGCATCAAACATTACCCGATTCCGGAAAGGAGTTTGTGGAGGTGCAAATGATACGGCCCGAGTTTGCCGCCGTAGTTCCCGGCAGAAATCCGCACAATACCTGGCCCACACACAGCACGAATTCCCCGCCGCATCGCTTCTTCGACAGCGGGTTGATCGACGCCATCAATCACGAGTTCATACACCGCGTTGACGGACTCCGGCAGGACGCTGGCCACGGTGCCACGAAGGGTGGGGCAGTACGCATCGTTGGTACTCGCCGTCAGTTTTTGATACTTGCTGCCGATTTTGCTGCCGGATCGCACGATGCCGCCGGGGAACGGCAGGATCACACCGGGGACGCTTCGACACGCTTCGACGGCTGCTTCCGCGGCGGCCAGTGCGACGCTTTGACTTATCCCAAGAATCAAGAAGTTCCCCCCCGCGACGCCCTTAGTGGTGCCGAAAACATCTTCGCAAAGAAACTCGCCGTCCATCGTCGGGATGCGCCAAAAACGACGTTCGCCGTGTAGCTTGCTGATCTGCCAACCGTCGCCGAAAAACCGCAAGTTCCCTCCGATGCGAATCGTTTTGTCCGTCACCGGCATCCCATTGAAGCACGCACTGGTGGCACACGTCAGCACACACTGCCCCACGCGGTTCACCAACGCTTTTTGCAGTGCATCCCGGCTGAACGCGAAAAAAAGTAGGCTGACCCCAGGCCGGCCATCCGGGGTTTCCGATGGCATCAAGCGGCGTTCGATTCCGGCCTCCGCATCGCAACCGATCACCGATGCCGCGTACCCCGTCACTGCTTGTGCGGCGTGATCGACCCACTTCGCGGATTCCGCAGTCACGACGAGTCGTGCGGCGGTCATCGGGAAGGCTTCCGCAAAGGTGTCTTCAATTTCGGTGCCGGAGATTGTCAGCATGGGGTCATTGTCAACGGGACGCGGTTAACTGCAAGCCCTTCGGAACGATGAACCACTCGGCGACTTCAAACAGCCCTTGAGCCAACAGTGCTAACCCCGCAGCGGGGATGGCACCCAACAGAATCAGTTCTTTGTCTTGCAAGCGAAGCCCTTGCTGAATCGGCACACCTAACCCGCCCGCGTCAATCAGCGCACCCAGCGTGGCAGTACCGATGTTGATGATCGCCGCCGTTTTGATTCCGGCAATGATCGACCGCGACGCCATCGGCAGTTCCACGAGACGCAATTTGGCCCACGGTTTCAAGCCAATGCCTTCGGCGGCTTCGTGGAGTGACAACGGGATGTCACGAAGCCCCGTGGCCGTGTTCCGGATAATCGGCAGCAAGCTGTAGAAGAACAACGCGATGATCGCAGGCCGGGCGCCGAGGCCACCGATGACGGGAATGGCGACCATAAACACCAGCAACGCTAGCGACGGAATCGTTTGTACCAGCCCGGCGATGCCGATGATGAGTTGCCCCCAACGCGGTTGCCGACTGGCGAAGACGCCGAGCGGGATCGCTACGACGATGGCGGCAGTCAGCGAAATCGCCACAAGAATTAGATGCTCCACCGTGTGGCGCAGAATCTGTTGAGTGCGGGTTTCGATGACAGCGTCCGTGGCAATGCCGAGCGTTTGTTGCACCGCGTCACGGGCAATCCCGGCTTCCGGCTCGCCCGCTTGCGTTCGCATGTTTAGCTTCCGAATTGCGGTTTCGTCCAGCTTGCCTTCCAACTTCTCCAACGTAGCCAGGGCGTCCGGGTACTGCTTCGCCCAATCGAGCCGGTAGAGAAACACCGCTGCGTAACTCGGAAAGAACTTGCGGTCGTCTTGCAGGATGCGCAGTTGAAAGCGTTCAATCTCCGCGTCGGTCGTGTAAACGTCGGTCACGTCAATTTGCCCCGCGACCAGGGCTTGGTAGGCAATCGCGTGTTCCAATGCACGCGGTTCACCGAAGGGTAAGGCGTAGTGCGATTTCAGCGCGGGCCAGCCGTCCTTGCGTCGGGTGAACTCCGTACTCATGCCGAGTTTCAGATCGGGGTGCTTCAACAAATCCGAGATGCGTTGCAGCTTCAATTTGTCGGCCATATCGGCCCGTACACCCAATGCGTAGTTGTTTTCATACCCCAGTGGCCGCGTGATCCCGATCCCCTGTTCGAGAAGTTTGGCACGAAGTTTAGCAAGATCGACCAATGTCGGATCGTTGAAAATTTGAAACGCCAACGTGCCGGTGAACTCGGGGTAGACTTCGATTTGCCCCGCTTTCAACGCTTCCCACAACACCGGCGTGCCACCCAACTCGCGGCGGTGCTGCACCACAGCCCCACTGGACCGCACCAATGCTGTGGCCATCTCGCCAAGCAGCACGGATTCGTTATCGACCTTGGAACCGATGCGAGTTTCATTCGGCGTGCTGCATCCACACACGGCGAATAGCAGAGCGGTTATTGAGAGAAGTCGTGCTGTCATACGGTTTCCCGTTGGGCCTGGATAAACCGAGTGACGAACTCGTTGGCGGGTTGGGTGGTCAGTTCGGTCATGGCGCCGCGTTGCACGATTTCCCCATCCCGCATCAGTACGATTTGGTCACCGAGTGATGCCGCTTCGCGGAGGTCGTGTGTGACCAGCACGACGGTTTTATTCAGGTTCTGGAAGATCGCTTTCAAGTCGGTTTGCAACTCCGCGCGAACCAGTGGGTCGAGCGCGCCCATCGGTTCATCGAGTAACAACACAGGCGGGTCGAGCATCAACGCCCGCATCATTCCCACGCGCTGTCGTTGCCCGCCGGAAAGTTGAACCGGGAAGCGGTCGAGGCTGTCTTGTGGCAATCGGACGAGTTCGGCGAGGTCGCGCACTCGGGTTGTAATGTTCGATTGCGTCCAACCAATCTGCTTCGCCACAAGGGTCACGTTTTCACGCGCGGACAGGTGCGGGAACAGGCCGCCGTCTTGAACGACGTAGCCGGTTCGCAACCGAATCGCATGAACGGTTTCCAGTGACAGTCGTGTGTCATCGAAGCGGATTTCGCCGCGATCCGGCCACAACAGACCCAACAGCAACCGCAGCACGGTGGACTTTCCGCACCCGCTGGGGCCGAGCAGTACCGTTGTCTTTCCCGTCGGGATCGTGAGTGTGGTAGGCCGAAGGGCCGTTGTTGGCCCGTAGGTTTTCGACACGTTCACGAGTTCGATCACGCAGAGTTCTCGTCATTGCCCAGGGAATTTTTGCACGCCGCCGCTGCCGCGGTTCACGAAATCGTACATCGTAAAGCCGCGCATCCGGTACTGGCCGTCGGCATCTTTGATGAAGGTGGCTTGCACGTAAAGCGGGATTCGGTCAACGGTCGGCGTCGAGAGGTGGGCGACGAACCCGAGGCGGATTTGCCCGTCGGGAAGTTCTTCAAAGTTGTTGCGGTCAAAGTCTTTGAAGTTGACCGTGGCAGTCTGTTGAACCGTGCGTTGGGAGACGAAGTCGCGGAAGTTTTTCTTGTCGTACTTGTCGTACTGGAACTTGTCCGAAACGTGCGCGAACACCTCGTCCCAATTGCGGGCATTCGCAGCCGTCGCCATCGTCTGCACGCGGCGAACCGCTTCTTCACGCGGACTTTCGTAAAGTCGATCGCACAGGAACAGCAAAAGCAGTAACAGTGCCGCGATACCCGCGCGGATCAGGCTGCCCCGGTCCTGCTTCCGCACTAGCAACCCGCCGGTCACGAACACCCCGAGGATCAGGACGACATACAACGTGAACGACGGGTCGCTGAGGAACGTCGGCATCGGATTCTCCGAATCCAGGATTCAAGCCGTGATTACTTCCGCAATTCCGCCCCGTAAATTGCGGCATCGCCGAGTTGTTCTTCGATGCGTAGCAACTGGTTGTACTTGGCAATGCGGTCCGTGCGGCTGGCGGAGCCGGTCTTGATCTGGCCGCAATTCGTTGCCACCGCGAGGTCGGCGATGGTCGTGTCTTCGGTCTCACCGCTGCGGTGGGACAGGATCGCGGTGAACTTGTTGCGCATCGCGGTTTGGACCGCGTCGAGCGTTTCCGTCAGGGTGCCGATTTGGTTCACTTTGACAAGAATACTGTTGCCGCATTTCTCCGTGATACCACGTTTCAGCCGTTCGGTGTTCGTCACGTACAAGTCGTCGCCGACGAGTTGAATCTTATCGCCGAGTTTGGCGGTCAACTTCTTCCACCCGGCCCAGTCGTCTTCGGAAAGCCCGTCTTCGATCGAGCAAATCGGGTACTTGGCACACAGCCCCGCCCACATGTCGATCATCTCGTCGGACGAAATAATTCGGTCTGGGGCGCTCTTGAAGAAGCAGTAGCCTTCTTTGCCCCTGTGTTTCGCTTCTTCAAACAGTTCCGTACACGCCGCGTCGAGGGCGAACATCACATCGACCCCGACCTTGTACCCCGCCTTCTCAATCGAAGTCGAAATGATGGCCAAGGCCGCGTCCGCACCGTCAATGTTTGGGGCGAAGCCGCCTTCATCACCGACCGAGGTGCTTAGCCCTTTGTCGTGCAGCACTTTCTTCAAGCTGTGGAAGACTTCGGCGCCCATCCGCAAACCTTCACGGAAGGTCTTGGCACCGATCGGGACGATCATGAACTCCTGGAAGTCGATCGTGTTGTCCGCGTGCTTGCCGCCGTTGATGATGTTCATCAGCGGCACCGGCAACACGGTCGCGTTCACGCCGCCGACGTACTTGTACAGCGGCAGGTTCGCCACAGCCGCCGCAGCGTGGGCACACGCCAAGGAGACGCCGAGGATCGCGTTAGCACCGAGTTTCGCCTTGTTAGGCGTGCCGTCCAACTCGATCATCGCCTTGTCGATGGCGACTTGGTCGAAGATGTCGAACCCGGCCAGGGTTTGCGCGATGATCGTGTTGACGTTCTCGACGGCCTTCTGGACCCCCTTCCCGAGATACCGTTTTTTATCACCGTCTCGTAACTCAACCGCTTCGTGGGCACCCGTACTCGCGCCACTTGGCACCGCCGCGCGGCCGATCACGCCGTCCATTGTTTGCACATCGACTTCAATCGTCGGGTTGCCACGGCTGTCAAGGATCTCGCGGGCATTGATCGTCAAAATACTATCATTCATCGGGAATCGCTCAACTCGGGAATCGGTGACGGGTTACTAGGAAGTGCCACGATCCAACAAAACGACATGGCACCGCTGTGCAGGAAGGGATATGGCGAGGGCGTTGCGGGTCAAGGGGATGACAAGCAACCTGTCGCGGGAAGAACCAGGAGAATTCGCAGTCGGGGGCCTGCGTTTCCTCAACCGGCATCGGCAATCGAACAGGATCAACGGTTCACAACCAGAGAACCGGACACCCGTCCCACTGACCCTTCCCGCGACCGTAATGACCGCATCGAGTTCCATTGTCTCGACAAGCTAATCAATCGGCACAACTGCGAGACACCTACGGACACTGCCCAACCATCCCGGCTGAATGTCGCAACCGGCCACGGCACAAGCCGCACAAATTGCCCAGCCACCAACTCGATAGAATCGAGACTACTACGATTAGTTGTTCACAATTAAAACCGATCACGAAAACACGAAAGTACGAAATCACGAAAAGATCCAAGATCAGAAATTCCTATTTCGTGGTTTCGTACTTTCGTGTTTTCGTGATTCGGCTGTTTCATGTTGGGGTCCGCTATGGCGAATTGGGACTGTGACGCGATCATTATTGGTGCGGGCGCGGCGGGTGTTGGTGTTGGAGAAAGGGAAGAAGCCGGGGGTGAAGATTCTGATGTCAGGCGGTACCACATTGTACAAACATCAGGCAACTTAGGGCGAAGCCCTCAGTCCGGCCCGAACCATTAGGTCGGACACGGCCACCCGCAGCCCGCCAAGCAACTTGTCCAGGTCGCCCTTCGTCGCAACGTAGGTGCGGTTGTGGGCGGCACGGTCGCCAAGTTCTTTCATCAGCTTCAGGAAAGGCTTCGTCTCTCGACCAAGCCCCCATTCGGTCTTCGTCTCCAGTTTGCTAATCAACTTCGAGAGCATCAGGAAGTTGTTTTCGTTGTCCTTTATCTCCTGGGCAACGCCATTCTTCTCGAACAACGCGATGATGAGAAACTCGGCCAGTTTTCGCACCATGACTGAACAGGCATCGTACCATTGGTGTTCGTAGCAGCCGTTAATCTGAGTTACGATCTTTACGAGTACCCAATCCCCCTGAACCACGTCGAGGGGAAGGACAAGTTCGGTGGTTGGAATCGGGCTGGCGGTCATCGCCTCTGCTTTAGGCAGGATGGCTGTTTCGCAAAGGAGCTTTAGTTCCCGAACCGCCTGGGTGCGGGGCTTGGCCTTCCCACTCGTCGCCTTCAGCAGCGTCAGGGCGGCGTCGAACTTGGCAACGTCCGCGTCTGGCAACCCTAAGCCTCCTAGGTGAGGGCGTACCTTCTTCTCAGTCGCCGTCAGGGTGACGACGGCCCGGTGAAACGGGTCGGCGTACCGCCCGTGTCCGGCGATTGACTGCTTCGTATCTTCAGCGGTCTTGGCGAGCTTCGCCGCTGATTCTGCCTCACTCAGCAGCGTCAGTAGGTGGGTTCGGAGTTCGGGGGCTTTCATCAAACGGGGTATCCTTGTAAACGTAACTGTCGGCGTCTTCCTGCCGGTGCAGTTCCTTCATTTTCAACAACTCAGTCAGACGCCCCGCCAAACTGCCGGGTTGGACATTGTAACCACCGTTGATCCGAAGATGCTCACGGATGACCTCCGCTGTGCGGGGTTCTGTGAAGAATCCATTCTGCTTGAGTTCACGGAGAAGGGTCTTCACAGGTATGCCTTTCGGCTTCCGAGACTTCCGCACCTTCTCCGGCGGGGGAATGTGGCTGTTCAACGGCATGGCGGGGGCATCGTCCACCACCTGAGCGTCGATCGGGTCGTCAGCCACGCCGGGTAGTGCCATCACGGTACGTTGTGTGTCCAGAAGCCCGCCGATGGATCGACTAAGCCCAGCTTGAAGGGCGTTCCCGATGTCGCGGGTGCCCTCGAACTCGAAGGAGAGTTCTTTGATAGACACCTTGAATTTGATTTTCTGTTCGGCCATGTAAACACTTCTAGGAGTTACGCAGTCGCGGCATTTTGAAGGCGGTATCGCGGAGTCGTTCGGTACGCGCGGACGGCATCCTGGACGATCTGCCACTTCGCGGTCAAC
>JAYVXO010000262.1:0-10079 GCA_043785105.1 Fimbriiglobus sp. | reverse complement strand
CAGGCGGCCATTCGGGACTCCCTTCCGTTGTGAGAAGGAGAGTAGAACAGAATCTAGCTCACAGAAAAAGATCATTTACTACCGGGCAGAGTATAGCTTGATGTTCACGTTCCTCGTGGTGGCCTTTTCCGCCAGCCTTTTTGCGGACGACAAGCCCAAGACCGTGGCGGAAAAACTCATCGGCAAATGGAAGCTGGTGAAGTCGGGTGAAGAGATTCCCGAAGGCGCCACCGCGACCCTGGATTTGATGAAAGCGGGCAAGCTGAAGTTGAGTATGACGTTCATGGGTCAAACGAAGGTGATTGACGGCACGTATAAACTCGAAGACGACAAGAAACTCAAAGTCGAGATGAAAGACGGTGAGAACGAAAAAAAGGAAACCATGACGATTGAAAAGCTCACCGAGGATGAACTCATCACGATCGACGAGAAGGATAAAAAAGACGAGTTCAAGCGGATCAAGGAAGAGAAGAAGTAACCGATTGCGACCTTACGATGCCGCCAGACGACGGATCATCGCGGCGGCTTTTTCGCAATCGGCTCGGGTGACATCCAGGTGCGTGCAGGCGCGAACAACGTGGTTGCCGAGTGCGGCCACGAGGACGCCGTTCGCTTTCAATTTTGTCGCCACGTCTTGCGGCGTCCCAATCGACGGTGACACTTCAAACCACACGACGTTCGTTTCCACCGTCGGTGGCACCAGCTTCAACCCTGGCGTTTGTGCTACAGCCTCCGCAAGCAGTTTCGCGTTGTTGTGATCTTCCGCTAATCGCTCGACGTGGTTGTCGATCGCGTACAAACAGGCCGCAGCCAGAAACCCGATTTGTCGCATCGCGCCGCCGAATAACTTGCGGTATCGTCGCGCTCGGGTCATCAATTCCCGCGAACCTGCAAGTGCTGATCCAACTGGCGCCCCCAACCCTTTGCTGAAACAAACCGAGACCGTGTCAAAGTGCTGCGTCCATTCGGGCGCCGGAATCCCGGTGGCCACGATTGCGTTCCAGATTCGCGCACCATCGAGGTGCATCGCCAGTGAATGTTGTCGTGCCCACGTTGAGATTTCTTGAATCGACTCCAGGGAATGAATCCGGCCACCGCCGCGATTGTGGGTGTTTTCAAGCCAGATCAACCGGGTTTGGGTGCTGTGAATGTCCGTCGGGTGGATTTCGTTTTGCAGCGTCGAAAGACTGAGCAGGCCGTGTTCACCTGTTAATGTGCGGCAGGTCACCCCGCTCAGTGCCGCCGGTCCGCCGCCTTCCCACAAAATCACATGGCTGGTGGTTTCGCACAGCAACTCATCACCGGGTCGGCAGTGCAGTCGCACCGCAATTTGGTTGGCCATGCACCCGGACGGGACGTAAATCGCGGCTTCCTTCCCCAGGTACTCCGCAACCCGTTGCTCCAGCCGATTCACCGTCGGGTCTTCGCCAAATACATCATCCCCCACGTCCGCCGCGAACATCGCCGCACGCATTGCCGGTGTCGGTTTCGTGACCGTATCGCTACGAAGATCAATCATGATGATTTGTCAGAATCTGGGTGGGGTTCTGTGGTGATGTACAGTGCGGTATCGCACAAGACGAACAAGATTGCGGAGAGCAAAAAGAACGCTCCGGTCTCTTTGAAAACGTCCAGAATCCGGAAGATCAAGTCCTCCGGTTTGTCGGCAAGCTTCGGAATCACACGAAAAACCACGAGGGCAGACAGACCAGCGAATGACAAGCCGAAGCCGATCAACGCGACCACGCGGAAGAAGTAGATCAGTCCCCGGTTCATGATAATGTTACTTCTTCTCGGGCTGTTCGATCCCTTGCCGGTCTTCGATGAACCACCGATTGGCGACTTTCTTGAAGTTGAGTTGCTTGTCCTTCAAGTCACGCAGGGTGGCATTTGCCGTGTCACCGCTGTCGGTGAATTGGCCGTCGCGCAAGAATCGTTTGAAGTCTTTCAAGTATTCGGGGTGCTCAGTGAGGTGTTGCCGAACGTCTTTGATGACAAACTTGAAGGCCCGATTACGGGCTTCTTCTTTCACGACATCGGCAAAGAGTGACGGGTCCGACGGGAGTTGTTCCCGCAACGGCACGTCGGAATCTTTGCGTTGATTCTCCCGCACGATGCGGAGTTCTTGATCGACTCCGGTTTCCAATAACTTCGCCCGATCCGCCACCCGCGCATCGACAAACTTTGCGTCCAACAAGTGCGCCGCGAGGTAGTCGTACTTCTCCCGTTCGATCGCCCGGATCGCGGAGTTCAGTGCGTCTTTCAAATTGGCTTGTGGGTAGCCAACCAAATTAGGCGCGACCCCGAATCGCGGCTGCGGGGGCGTCTTTTCCGGTTGCGCGACGGCCAGTGAAGTCGCACCAAATAGAATCGCTAAAACCAGACTAATCCGCATGGCTCGCCTCCGCAACTTGAACTCGCACGACATCATGTAATCTATTGTGTCGGCTGTTTGGGTACGACAGGCAACACGGTCCCTGAGTTGTTCCCGCAACTCTGAGCGAGAGTAGTCGTACAGCGCTGAAGTCCGTTATAATCGCAACATGGCAGGCAACACATTCGGCAAACTGTTCCGGGTTACGACCGCTGGCGTCAGCCACGGTCCGGGGTACCTGTGCATCATCGACGGTTGCCCCGCCGGGTTGGAACTCTCGGTCGATGACCTGTTGCCGGATTTGCAACGCCGCAAACCGGGCCAATCGAAGCTGACCACCCAACGCAAGGAAGACGACCACCCGGAGATTTGGTCCGGCGTCTTCGAGGGCAAAACCGACGGCACGCCGATCGGCATCCTGTTTCGCAACACCGACCAGCGTAGCCACGACTACGGCGACATCAAAGACAAATACCGCCCCGGCCACGCCGATTACACCTTCGATGCGAAGTACGGCTTCCGGGACTATCGTGGCGGTGGCCGGACCAGCGCGCGGGAAACAGTGTCCAGAGTGGCCGCCGGTGCGGTCGCCAAGAAACTGCTCGCCCGCTCCGGCATCCGTGTTCTCGGTTACGTCAAACAAGTCGGCCACATCATCGCGGACATTCCCGACCCAACGACCGTGACGCTCGACCAAGTGGAAGCCAACCCAGTGCGTTGCCCGATTCCCGATGTCGCTGAACGCATGGCCGCACTGATTGACGAAATGCGACTGGACCGCGATTCCATCGGCGGTGTGTGTGAAATGGTCGCGGTCGGCGTGCCGCCAGGACTTGGTGAGCCAGTCTTCGACAAGTTGAAAGCCGATCTCGGCAAAGCGTTGCTGTCGCTACCCGCCGTGGTGGGCTTCGAGTACGGGATCGGCTTTGCGGCAGCGACCCTACGTGGAAGCGAAAATAACGACCTCTACGCCCCCAACCCAATCCACACCGAAACTAACCGGCACGGCGGGATGTTGGGCGGCCTCAGTAGCGGCGAACCGATCATCTGCCGCGTCGCCATCAAGCCCACCAGCAGCATCCCCCGTTCGCAAAAAACCGTCACCCGCACCGGCGAAGCCACCGACATCATCGTAAAGGGTCGGCACGACCCGTGTTTGTTGCCACGCTTCGTGCCGATGGGCGAAGCAATGATGGCGTTGGTGCTGATCGACCACCTGTTGCGATCGAAAAGCTCGCGGTTGTCATAACTGTTCCCGGCGAACCGGCTGCGTAAGCTGCCGGGTGGACTGGCAGGGTTTTGACGGAAAGCAATTCTTCTGAAACCAAACAGCAGATTGTGGCGAATCACCCGGCAGCTTACGCAGCCGGTTCGCCAGGAGCGATCGATGCCAGGACATCGCTCGTCACGTCCATGCCACCGCTCAGATTCGTGGCTAGCGATTCAATCGAGTAAATCGGCCCCCACGGGACGCCCCACCAGCCGAACAGCAGGGTAATCAGAGTCGGACGCAAGGCTTTGGTAAAAGCGCGTTCATCCGACTTGATAAAGTGGACATCTGTGGGTTGCTTGATGCTCACAATCACGACGGAAACCGTCCACAAAAAGATGACGAAGCGCCCGCCGTTGCGGACTTCGGTATGCACTTCATCGTCCGACATCCCGTCTATGCCACGAACCGACATCAACGATCCTCTACGTGGCTGCGATTAGCTTGTCGATTTCGGCTTTCACGTCGGTGATTGGAATTCGCCGTTGCACGGTCGTGTCGCGGTCGCGGATGGTGACGGTGCCGTTGGTCATGGTGTCGCCGTCGATCGTGATGCAGAACGGCGTGCCCACTTCATCCTGCCGCCGATACCGCCGCCCCACCGCGCCGCTCGCGTCGTAAAACACGTTGTAAAACGGCTTCAGCGACCGATACAACTCCATCGCCTTTTCCGGCATCCCTTCCTTGTTCACCAGCGGGAAGATCGCCGCCTTGATCGGGGCAAGGCGTGGGTGGAAGCGCATGACAATCCGTTCCTCCACATTCCCCTTTGCATCCGGCACTTTGTCTTCGTGGTAAGCTTCGCAAAGCACTGCCAATGCAAACCGATCCGCACCCGCACTCGGTTCGATGACGTGTGGCACAAACTTGTACTTGGCAATTTCTTCAACGGAAGGGTTCGACTTCAGCCATTCCTTGAAGCTTCGTGTTGTCAATTTCTGTGAGTCGTTGTTCCATAACTCTTCGTCGAAATAGGCGAGTTCATCGACCTTCCCGCTATGTTTGGCGTGCTGAGTTAGGTCATAGGAACCACGGTGAGCAACTCCTTCGAGTTCCTGCGGTTCGTCACTGAACGGGAACATATACTCGATGTCGGTCGTGCCGAGCGAATAGAAAGCCAACTCATCCTTCCCTTGCTCACGTGGCACGAGATTGCTGCTCTGAATCCCAAGTGTGGTGTACCACTTTTTGCGAAGCTCACGCCAGTATTCGTACCACTTCATGCTTTCGTCAGGATGGCAGAAGAACTCAATTTCCATCTGCTCGAATTCACGGGAACGGAAGATGTAGTTACGGGGTGTCACTTCATTCCGAAACGATTTTCCAATCTGAGCAATTCCAAATGGAAGTTTTAGTCGCGTGCTGTTTAAAACGTTTCGATAGTTGACGAAGATTCCTTGAGCGGTCTCAGGTCGTAGATAGGCGCTGCTTGCGGTATCAACCACCGCCCCAACATTAGTGTCGAACATTAGGTTAAATGCACGTGGTTCGCCCAATTCTCCACCGCACGAAGGACATGGTGTGACATCTCCGGTTTGAGATCGCTGTTCAGTACCGAGTCGATACAGCAATTGTTTCAAATTAGAGAACGAGTAATACGCACCACCTGTTGCTTCGATTTCTTGCATCATCCAGGACATCGTGACATCGAAATTTCGGATGAGAGCGAGATTCGGCGCGAGCTTTTTCCCTTTTGAGTCGGCCCAAAATCGAAAATCACTGATTGATGGTTGATTCCGCTTCTTACCAATGTATTCGAGTAAATTTTTGACCCATTCCGCCTCGATCAACATATCCCAAACATGATCGCTTCGAAAGAGTTTCTTACAGTGCTTACAGCCAGACATTGGATCCTGAAAACCCCCGACGTGTCCGCTTGCCACCCACACTTTCGGGTTCATAATAATGCTGCAATCGAGGCCGACCATGCGGATTTCTTGGCCGTCGGGGCCGGGGGGCGGGTTGCGGACCATGTCCGTCCACCAGGCGTCCTTGATGTTCTTCTTCAACTCGACACCGAGCGGGCCGTAGTCCCAGAACCCGTTGATGCCGCCGTAGATTTCCGACGACTGGAAGATGAACCCGCTGTCCTTGCAAAATTTGGCGAACTTCGCCATGTCGATCTTGGCCATGATCGGATTCCTTTACAAACAGTTCCGCACGGTTGGCGACCGTAGGGATGGACACGACGATTCCCGTTAGGCTCATAGTTTATCGAGCGAAACGTATTTTTCACGACCACCTACGGAACTGATTGCCGACCCGCACCATCGTAATCGGTAAGGATTCTCGTTGACTTCGCGCAGAATTCGGACGAAAGTAAAACAAAGGATCTCACGCAGAGTCGCAAAGACGCAGAGTTTAGAAATGAATTTCACCGCGTCTTTGCGCCTCTGCGTGAGATCTTCCGAAGTCTCACCCGCCGGTACGCACTTTTTCACGAGGCCGCTTCAATGCTCGAATTCTTGGGAGCTTCTCAACGCTTTTGTGACGGCTTATCTCGACGCAATTTCCTCCAAGTCGGCGTGTTCGGCGCGGGGCTGACTGTTGCCGATGCGATGCGGGCGACGGCGGCTGCGAAAAAGGACGATTCGGCGAAGCCATCTCGGTCGATGAAGTCGGCGATCTTTATTTACCTGCCCGGCGGCCCATCGCACCTCGATATGTACGACCTGAAGCCGGATGCACCCAAGGAGTTTCGCGGCGAGTTTAAGCCAATCAGCACCAACGTGTCTGGCGTGCAGATTTGCGAACACATGCCACAGCAAGCCAAGATGTTCGACAAGCTCGCGGTGGTGCGGTCGCTGGTTTCGGTGAATGAACACAGCGATTCGCTCGTGATGACGGGTTACTCCGATCGGGAAAATAAGTTGCTGGAACACCCGTCGTTCGGTTCAGTGGTGTCGAAACTTCGCAGCCAGGACACCAACCCGGTGCCGCCATTCGTGAGTTTACGTGGCATGTCGCGTGGCACGGAACCCGGTTACTTGGGCGTTGCCCACCGGCCGTTCACCCCGTCTGGGCCGGGGAACGCGAACTTGCGCATGGCCAACGGCGTGACGGAACAACGGATCGACGACCGGCGAACGTTGCTCGATTCGTTCGACGACACTCGCCGCGAAATCGACGCCACCGGAACGATGACGGGGATTGATTCTTACACGGAACGCGCGTTTGAATTGGTGACAAGCGGTGTTACCCGCAACGCCCTCGATTTGAAGAAAGAAGACCCCAAGACGCTGGAACGCTACAAGGGCGTCGAGCAATTCCTGACCGCCCGGCGACTCATCGAAGCGGGCGTCGGGTTTGTCACACTCAGCTACGGCGGTTGGGACACGCACGGCAACAACTTCACCCAACTGAAAAAACAACTGCCGATGCTCGACCGTGGCATTGCGAACCTCATTCAAGACCTACACGATCGCGGTTTACAGGACGATGTGGTCACGGTCGTCTGGGGCGAGTTCGGCCGCACGCCGAAGATCAACGGCAACGCCGGCCGCGATCACTGGCCCACGGCGATGAGTGCGATGGTCGCGGGGGGTGGCATGAAAATGGGCCAAGCGATCGGTGCCACGAACGAACGCGGCGAACGCCCCAAGGACCGCCCCGTCACCGTGCCACAACTGATGAGTACGCTGTATCGCGCTATTGGTGTCGATCCGGCCGCGACCTTCCCGAACGGCAGCGGTCGCCCGATGTACATTCTGGATGACCGCGAGACGGTCAAAGAATTGCTGTAAAAAACTTGCTATAATGTTGCGTGTGACCGTGCGTTCGACCTGCCTCCCCGTTCTCCTCTGGGGATTTCCCTGATGCGATTTGTTGCAATTGGTCTGAGTCTGTTGTTGTTCGTGCCAACGGTCCTGGGGGCTGACGGCTTGACTGCGTTCCCGCCAAAACTGGCCATTCGGGGTTCCGACGATGCGCCCCAACTTTTAATAACGGGCGGCAACGCCGATCAACTGGTCGATCTTTCAGGATCCGCAAGTTATGCCGTTGCCAACTCGGCGATTGTTCGCGTCGATCAAACGGGACGTGCTTATCCGCTGAGTAATGGTACCACCGAAATCAAAGCGACGGTGGCGGGGAAGAGTATCGTGGTGCCGGTCACGGTCGAAGGAATGGAGACCGCCCAGCCGATCAACTTCGCTAACCAAATCGAACCGATCCTGACGAAGTTAAGTTGCAATAGTGGCGGCTGTCACGGCAAAATCCCCGGTCAAAACGGGTTCCGGTTGTCACTACTCGGTTTCGATCCGGAATTGGATTACATGACGTTGGTGAAGGAAGCCCGTGGCCGACGGCTGTTTCCTGCTGCCCCGGATCAGTCGTTGTTCTTGCTAAAGGCAGCCGGCGTGGTGCCCCACGGCGGTGGCAAGAAAATGGACGTCGGTTCGGAAGAGTACAAAGTGTTGCGGCGCTGGATTGCGTCGGGGTTGCCTTACGGCAGTGCCTCCGACCCGGTGATTACCAAGGTCACGGTTTACCCCGAGAGCCGCGTCATTGCCCGGCAAGGTCGGCAACAGCTTGCGGTTCACGCCCACTACTCGAACGGTCGCGTCGAAGACGTGACCCGCCGCACGCAATTTGAAAGTAACGAAACCGACGTGGCCACGGTGAGCGAAAGTGGGTTGGTGCAAACCCTCACGCAAACCGGGCAAGCGGGGGTCATGATCCGCTTCTCCGGCATGGTGACCGTGTTCCGCACGACGGTCCCACGCCCCGGCCCGGCTGCCGAGTTTGCGTTTGAATCGAACAACGTGATCGACCAATTCACCAGCAAGAAATGGCGTGAACTCGGGATCGCCCCGTCGGAAGTCTGCACCGATGAGCAGTTCATTCGCCGGGCTTCGCTGGACATTACGGGTACCCTGCCCACAGCCAACGCGGTGACACAATTTGCCGCCGATTCGGACCCGGCGAAACGGGACAAGTTGATTGATCGCCTCGTGGATTCGCCGGAGTATTCCTTCGTCTTCGCCAACAAGTGGGCCGACGTGCTACGGGTCAAACGACGCGGCCAAGTCGAGCGGGCCTCCGGGACGTTGTCGTTCCATACGTGGATTCGGGAAGCGATTGCAGCCGACAAACCTTACGACGATTTCGTCCGCGAGATCGTCTGTGCGATCGGCGACGAGGCGAAATCACCCCCCACAGTTTGGTTCAAAGAAGTCACCACCCCCGAACAGTTCGTCGATGACGTGAGCCAAGTTTTCCTGGGCCAACGGCTGGCGTGCGCCAACTGCCACCACCACCCCTACGAAAAATGGAGCCAGGACGACTACTGGGGCGTGGCCGCGTTCTTTGCTCGTGTCGGCAAGAAAGACGTGCCGACGCCGGGCCGGGTGACGAACCAGCAAACCAAACCGCTCGTGATCTTCACGAAAACAAGCGGTGCCGTCACCAACAAACGAACCAATCGCGTTGCCACGATGAAGCCACTGGACGGTAGCGAAATCAGCGTGTCGGTCGATGAAGACCCGCGCATTCGGTTCGCCGATTGGCTCGTGGATGCGAAGAACCCGTTTTTCGCCAAGGCCGTGGCGAACCGATACTGGGCGCACTTTTTCACACGCGGGATCGTTGATCCGCTCGACGACATGCGGGTAACTAACCCGCCCTCGAACCCGGAATTGCTGGACGCCATTGCCACGAGTTTGATTGAGAACAAATATTCGTTGAAGGCTCTGGTGAAGTTGATTTGCAAGAGCCGTACTTACCAACTCAGTTCGATGCCGAACGAGTTCAACCAGGGCGACAAGCAATCCTACGCCCGCTATTACCCGAAACGGCTCGGGGCGGAAGTGGTGTACGATGCGGTGTGCCAACTCACGGAAAGTCCGTCGGACTTTCCCGGCTTACCGAAGGACCGCAACGCACCCGGTCGGGCATTGATGCTCCCCGACGAATCGTTCGCGTCGTACTTTCTGGACGTGCTGGGCCGACCTCAACGGATCAGTGCGTGCGAATGCGAGCGGGTGAACGAAGCGAGTCTGGCAATGACTCTCCACTTGCTCAATAGCCAGGAAGTCCAAGACAAGATTGGCCGCGTCGGTGGCCGTGCGGACAAGTTAGCCAAAGACCCCCGACCGGACTCCGTCAAACTCGACGAACTGTTTCTGCTCGGGGTGGGGAAGAAGCCATCGCCCGACCAGAAGGCATTGGCAATCGAGCATATCGCCAAACACGAGAAGAACAAGAAAGTGGCCTACGAAAACATCCTGTGGGCGCTCATCAACAGCAAAGCGTTCTTGTTCAACCAGTAGTGAGCGGCGAAGAAGGCATTTTTCACCACTGGTCATTTTTCTTGACAGGCAGGTTCAACCCCATCCCCTAGCAGGGTGTTGAAAAACTCCCCGTTGCTACCGCCCTTGGGTTGCGCTGTCTTCGTCGAATTCTTCGCGCGGGGGGGTATGCGATGCGGGGTCGAAC
>JAYVXO010000261.1:0-3115 GCA_043785105.1 Fimbriiglobus sp. | reverse complement strand
CCGCGCGACTGATCGGGCCGTCTCGTGTGAGCAACGTGGGCTTGCTGAGCTTGGCTTCGACCAAGTGAGCCAATCCGAGCATACTGCCAAGGCTATCGGGATCGGGGTGAACGTGCGACACGAACACGACCCGTTCAACGGCACTTAAACAAGCCAAGAATCGATCGGATCGGCGCTGCCCGGTACGCGGCAGCTTTCCGTTGACGAGCGATTCGGCGCTTCGTCGCGCCATACTACGGCATCCTCACGCAAGAGTCCCCACATCGTCCGCAGCGGGTAACGGGTACCATTTCAAGAATGGTGAAGTCGTCCATGAACCCCTGATTATTTTACTCCAAAATTTGACGGAGACCAACAAACCCGGCTCAGAAAGCGACGCCCATTTCTGCGTAAGGTGCCGAATAATCAGAAGTTGCGAATCGTAAACTTCTTGAAAACTTCAACAGGAAATCCAGCTAGTTCGCCAGACGGCACCACAATTCTTTGGCTGTTTCGGGAGCCAAACCCGCGAGACGGTTCAAGTCGTTGTTCCCTTCCGGAAGAGTCCTTGCTAAACTTCAAGCGGTGGTGATTTCGACGACTCGCTCCCGAGGCTCCCGATGGGGATTTACGATCGCGATTACTACCGTGAGTCCAGTGGCGGTTGGTGGACCGAGTATCACGGTCGCCGGGCCACGTTGGGACTCATGCTTCTCATCGGGTTGGTTTTCGTGGTCCAGGTCTTTGCGACGAACCCCAGACGGGATGTCCCAGACCGGATTCAAGCCGTAATGGCGTTCGACTTTCAAGCCATTACTTCGGGCCAGATTTGGCGATTACTTACGTCCCATTTTGTGCATTCGTCCGGTGACCTGCTCCAGGTCGCGTTGGAATTATTCGCGCTGTATTTGTTCGGAACACGGATCGAAAGCATTTACAGCACCCGCGAATTCTTGGCCTTCGTCCTGACGGGTTGCGTTGTGGTTTCGATCGGGAAATTGCTGTTTGCGTTTGCTGGGATTGATGACAAGTCCGTGACCTATGGCTCCGGCAGTATCATCACCGCTATCATGGTTCTGTTTGCTTGCCACTTCCCCTACGAACGGATCACGTTGTTAATCGTTCCAGTCCCCGCGTTTCTGCTTGTGGCAGGGATTATCGCACTGGATTTATTGGGTGCCTTGGGTGGGGGGTTCGGGTCAGCGGGCTATGTCGCCCATCTGATCGGAGCGACTTTTGCGTTCGCGTATTACAGCACGCAATGGCGGATTTCGATCGTGTTATTTCCACGGTGGTTGCTGCGAACCCAAACGAACCGCAAGTCGCATTTGAAACTCTTCACGAACGCACCTGACTCGCCAAACGAAGCTGAAGAATCCGTCACCGTTGTGCCAACGGACCCGCATCCAGCCAAAGGCGATACAAAACAGTCACCCCGTCGTGTCGATGAACAACTCGAAGCGAAGCTCGACCTTGTTTTGGAGAAAGTCTCTCGACTGGGCCGGGACAGCTTAACAACCGACGAACAAGCCATCCTTCAGCAAGCCAGCGAAATCTATCAACGTCGCCGTCGGAATTAACTGGGACCATTGCCTTCGCCACGATTTCTATGAAAGAAATCAGCATCTCCCAGAACCTGTGCTTCTTTAGTGGTGTGGGTTTCCAGACTCCCAGTCATTGGTCGGTGACATTTTTCGCACAAATCGTTCAATTCGTCGCGTAATTCGGGCAAATCGAAGGAATCGTTTCGTGAACACTCAAACTCAATTTCCCGCCCAAAAAACTGAGTGTCGCTCTGTCATGCACTCCCGCATTGTGTGGTAATCAGACCAGAAATCGGCGTCTAAATTTATTGCCACAACTGAATCCTCATATTGCCATATGAAATAGGGCGGAGAGTTGGAATTTAGAACGAAGTCTGTCAAAAAAAAGACTTGTACACGTTCCGGTTCCAGATATAGAAAAGGCAGTCGAAGAACGAGTTGTTGGAGTCTCACCAATTCGTGTGGGCGCAACTGTTTACGCTGACCGGACTCTAACTCTAGACATGGCGGCGTCCCTGATCTCGCAACAGGATTTGTGAAATGACTGATCCAAAAGCAGCCAAAGTTTGTGCCGACCTCCTCCAAGCGTTGGCGGAGCCGAACCGAATTCGCATCATTGATTGTTTGCGAACCGGATCGAAGAACGTCACTGAGTTAGCCAAGCTGCTGAGTGTCGAAATCGTCAACGTCTCTCACCACCTCGGCGTGTTACGGCAATCGGGTCTCGTTCAAGACGAGAAGCACGGTCGGTTCGTGGTGTATTCCCTTCACACGAAATACTTCACCAACGACAGCGCCAAAGCCACTTTCGTGGACCTCGGCTGGTGCAAGATCGAAATCCCGCACAACTAACGAGCGGCGATGACTAGCAGACCCCGTATCCCGGCCCTGACAGCGTCAGGGCCGGGATACGGGGTCTACGTTTCGTAGAGGTGCGACGGACAGAATTCGACCCGAAGTCGTTTGGGCAGAAGTTCGATTGCGACTTCATAAATGGCATCGTGCGGTAGGCACACCAACTCGCCATCGGTGTGAACACATAGGGGTTTATCACACTGCACGGAGGCGTTGCGACATTGCCCCATCCGCAATTGCGGGTGATGGGTCGGTAGTTTTCCGGTCAGCAAAGCGGGCAGATATCGGACCAGTTCCCACCGGCGCAAATCAGCAGCATGGAAGGTCTCGAAAAGGCCGTCGTCGATTTGGGCATTCCAAGTGACCGGAAATCCGCCTTCCCGTTGGCCCAGGTTGAACGAAATGGCCAAGGTCGGGCACACAACATCCACGCCATCGCGTTGGATCCGCATGAGCGGTTTCGCAAAGTGCAGACGCATCGCGCGGAGAAACGCCAGTGTGTAGAGTGGCATCCCGCTTAGCCACGCGATCTTATTGGCTTCGACGGTGACCATCCCGTTGAACCCGATGCCAGCACCATTGACGAAGTACCGATCCTGATTGCCAGCCCGAATGATCCCGACATCGGCCTGAAGTGTCGCTATACATTACGCGGCCAGGAGTGATACGTCTTTGAAGGTCTGGAACTTCAGGGTCATCAGCGACTTGAACTCGTCGGCGTGCTGGGTGGGTACTCC
>JAYVXO010000260.1:0-28425 GCA_043785105.1 Fimbriiglobus sp. | reverse complement strand
TCGCCGATACGTGTCATCTCCGATCCGACCCGTGCTGACACGGAACTGATTGGGACGGTCACCAACATCACGAAAACGCCACAAAACCGCACACTGTTGAACTTCATTCGGGAATACGACGTGGTCATCGCGTGCCAAGTCGTCTGGCGGGACAACCGCACCGGGCGGAATCTGACCGGCAGCCGTAAGCCGACGGTCCAAGAAGCACCGAGCAACCCGTTCGACCCGAACCGAGAAGCGCCGCTACCTCCTGCACCTGACGCCGTGGCGGCACCGATCACTGTTAACGGCTATGGCCGGGTGTTGCCGGAACTGGGCGGTAGCACGGACTCGGGCGCGAAAGCTGCGGCCCAGCAGATTGCCCGACAAATCGTCAACATGATGGAAAAGCCGTGGTAGTCGCTCGGCATCACCAGTTGCAGACTTCACCGGACGCGGACTTCACCGTATCACAACACCATGACACCGATCGTCTGGCACTGTCGCCACCATCGCTTCACATTCACCCATCGACCGCTGGTGATGGGCATCGTCAACGTCACGCCGGATAGTTTCTCCGATGGCGGCCAGTTCGTTGATCCCCAAATGGCCGTTGATTTCGGCTTGAGGATGGTCGCCGAGGGGGCAGACATTCTCGATGTCGGCGGGGAATCCACGCGACCCGGTGCCACACCTGTAACGGAAGCGGATGAACTGCGCCGGGTTATTCCCGTCATCGAAGGGCTGATTCGTCAAAATCCGGATGCCGTGATTTCCGTTGATACCATGAAGCCCACGGTTGCACGTGACGCCTACGATGCCGGTGCCGCGATTATCAATGACGTGAGTGGTTTCCGGGATCCGGCGATGATCCGCGTGGCCACAGAGACCGATGCCGGGTTGGTCGTCATGCACATGCCCGGCACCCCGCAAACCATGAACGACAACCCGCAATATCAAGATGTCGTCGTGGAGGTTCGGGATTACCTACAGCATCAGGTGAATCAACTGATCGAGGCCGGCGTTGAAGCCACGCGAATTGCGATTGATCCCGGCATCGGGTTCGGCAAGTTCACGGACCACTCGTTGACGCTGTTGGCGAATCTTGATGCCTTCCGAGTGATCGGGCGCCCGCTTTGCCTGGGGGTCTCTCGCAAAGGGTTCATCGGCAAAGTCACGGGCCGCGACACACCAGACCGGATGGCGGGTTCGCTCGCCGTCGGTTGTTTTGCCGTGGCTGCGAACGCGGCCCAGATTCTGCGCGTCCATGACGTGGCCCCGACGCGGGACGCCGCCATTCTGTGGCACGCGATTTCGCAACGACGAACACCGAGGACGCTGTGACCGAAGTCGAAACCTATTGCCGCAACCTCGCCGAACGGGCGAAAGCCGCATCGCAGCAACTCGTCAGTGTGCTGACCGGCCAGAAAAATGCGTGGTTGCTGGCCTGTGCCGAATCGTTGGCACGGCACACGAGCGAAATCATTCTTGCCAACCAAAAAGACGTTACTGCCGCGCCCGATTACGGATTGAACGCAGCAGCAATTGATCGCCTCACCCTGACCACGGCCCGGATTCAGTCCACAATTGATGGCTTGCGACAAGTCGCGGCGTTGCCGGACCCGGTCGGCGAAGTGCGCGAAGGTGGCGTTCGACCGAACGGTTTGCAGGTTCTCAAAATTGGCGTGCCACTGGGGGTGATTTTCTTCCTGTACGAATCCCGCCCGAACGTCACCGTCGATGCCGCCGCGTTGTGCGTGAAAAGTGGCAACGCCGTGATCCTGCGTGGCGGCAAGGAAGCACTGCACTCGAACACCGCGCTGTACCAGTTGATGGCCCGTGAGCTACCGAAGTTTGGATTGCCCGCCGACGCCGTTCAACTGGTCACCACGACCGACCGTGACGCCGTCGGGCACTTGTTGAAATGGAACGAACTGATTGATTTGACGATCCCACGCGGTGGGGAAAGTTTGATTCGCCGCGTCGCTGCCGAGGCCACGATGCCGGTGTTGAAGCACTACCTGGGCAACTGCCATGTTTACGTTGATGCCGCCGCCGATTTGGAGATGGCGGAGCGTATCATCATTAACTCGAAGTGCCAACGCCCCGGTGTGTGCAACGCCGCCGAGACGTTGCTTGTTCACCAATCCATCGCACACGAGTTTCTCCCGAAAGCGGCAGCTAGCTTAATCGCGCACGGTGTCGAACTACGCGGCTGTGCCGAAACCGTGCGGCTGGTCCCCGGCACCAAAGCCGCCACGGATGCCGACTATCACGCCGAGTTCCTCGATCTGATTCTCGCCGTCAAAGTGGTCCCGGATTTGGAAAGTGCGATCCGGCACATCACCCATTACGGCTCCAAGCACACGGATGCGATTGTCACCCGCGACATCACGACGGCCCGCCGCTTCACTCAGACGGTCGATTCCGCCGCCGTGGTTGTGAACGCTAGCACACGCTTCAACGACGGTTTTGAACTGGGCCTGGGTGCGGAGATTGGGATTAGTACCGACAAGTTCCACGCCCGTGGCCCGTGCGGGTTGCGGGAACTGACCACTTACAAATACGTGGTGACCGGCGATGGCCACACGCGGTAGTCCACGCCGGATCTTGTTGCTCACGACGTGCGTGCTGTGGGTCGTGCCGTGCGGGTGTTCGTGGACCCGCAAACCGATCAGCAACGACCCCCTCTTGCGCGACGCCCGCTCGGCATCGGTCCGCGATCAACTTTCGACCGAGACGCCCCGGTTGCAGCGACAAATTCCAGCGGATTCGCCTTGACCGTACTGCGAAACAAGGTATCAAAATAGAGTCGAGGGGCGTTTAGCTCAGTTGGCTAGAGTACTACATTGACATTGTAGGGGTCACTGGTTCAAATCCAGTAACGCCCACCCCAAGTAACCCGCCGCAAATCCTTGGCAACAAGGGCGTGCTGCGGGTTCTTTTTTTGAGTCGGAGTAGCGACCGGCAGATGTGTTTCGCTCAAATGAAAGCATTTCTGTAGCGCAGGAGTGGGTTGAAGGGTAAGATGCCCGTTCTACTTATCACGGGAGCTTGCGCATGAGTTCGACCCCTCCCGTCAAACCGACCGACCCCGCGATCAAGGCTTACCACGCCACGCTCACGACTTTGGCCGCCCACAGTGCCGCCCACGAAGGGGCCACCGAAACCGCGTTCTCGCACCTGCTCGCCGTCACCGCCAAGCCGCACGGCTGGACGCTCATCCCGAAGAAGATGATGAAGACCGGCGGCAAGACGATCTACCCCGACGGCACCCTGCAAGACGGCAACTACCTACCACGCGGCTACTGGGAGGCGAAGGACACCCACGACGACCTCGACGCCGAAATTCGCAAGAAACGGGCGAAGGGCTACCCGCTCATCAACATCATTTTCGAGGACACCACGCGGGCCGTCCTCTACCAGAACGGTGCAGAGCACGCCCGCTACGACTTAGCGGACTCGCAAGCCGTCGCCGACCTGTTGAACCAGTTCTACACGTTCGCCGAGCCGGACATTGAGGGCTTTGAGCAGGCCGTTCGGGAGTTCCGCGAGCGTGTCCCGGAACTCGCCGAGGGGTTGAAGGTTCGCATCGCCGAGGGGCACAAGACGAACGCCAAGTTCGAGGCGGCGTTCGGCACCTTCTTCGCCCTCTGCCAGAACGCGCTCAACCCGAACATCCGCCGCGAAGCGGTCGATGAGATGCTGGTGCAGCACCTGCTTACGGAGCGGCTGTTCCGCAAGATTTTCCACGACGACGAGTTCACCAAGCGGAACGTGATCGCAGCGGAAGTCGAGACGGTCATCGCCGCGCTGGTGAGCAAGAGTTTCAGCCGGGCGGAGTTCCTCAAGTCGCTCGACAGATTTTACAAGGCCATCGAAGCTGCCGCCGAGACCATCGACGACTTCGCGGACAAGCAGCACTTCCTCAACACGGTATACGAGCGGTTCTTCCAGGGCTATTCGGTGAAGACCGCCGACACGCACGGCATTGTTTACACGCCGCAACCGATCGTCGATTTCATGTGTGCCAGCGTTGAAGAAGTGCTGAAGACCGAGTTCGGGCTAACACTGGGGTCGAAGGAAGTGAAGATTCTCGATCCCTGCACCGGCACCGGGAACTTCATCGTCAACCTGATGCGACGGGTGCCGAAAAAAGACTTGCCGCGAGTCTACAAGGAGCAACTGTTCGCCAACGAGGTGATGCTGCTGCCGTACTACATCGCCGCCCTGAACATCGAACACGCCTACGGCGAGATCACCGGCGAATACGAGGCATTTGAAGGACTCTGCTTCGTGGACACGCTCGACCTCACGGCTGAGCGGCAACCGTCCCTGTTCGCGGAGCGGAACACGGAGCGGGTCGAGCGGCAGAAGTTCACGCCGATTACGGTCGTCATCGGCAACCCGCCGTACAACGTCGGCCAGTTGAACGAGAACGACAACAACAAGAACCGCAAGTACGATGCGATCGACAAACGCATCAAACTGACCTATTCCAAAGACTCGACGGCCAGCAACAAGAACGCCCTGTCGGACGCCTACGTGAAGTTCTTCCGTTGGGCGGTGGATCGGTTGGGGACGCGCGACGGGATCGTCTGCTTCGTGACCAACAACAGTTTCGTCGATCAGATCGCGTTCGACGGGATGCGAAAACATTTAGCCCAAGACTTCACCCGCGTTTATCACATTCACTTGGAAGGCAACGTCCGCTAAAACCCGAAGCTGGCCGGGACCACGTACAACGTTTTTGGAATCCAAGTCGGTGTCGGGATCACCATCGCCGTGCGCTCGGCCAAGCACAAGGACCGCCGCATCAGCTTCGTTCGGATCGACAAG
Organism: Fimbriiglobus sp.; assembly: GCA_043785105.1. Lineage (GTDB taxonomy): Bacteria > Planctomycetota > Planctomycetia > Gemmatales > Gemmataceae > Fimbriiglobus. The sequence goes on along the minus strand of JAYVXO010000260.1, from coordinate 23,607 downwards.
AACCTCCGCAAAGAAGCGAAGTTGGCGTGGCTGGACGAACACGTCTCGATCGGCGGCATCCCGTGGCAGTCGCTCACGCCGGACGAGCAGAACACGTGGCTGGTCCCCGAACACGCCGAAGCATTTGCCGAATACATGCCGGTCGGAAGCCGCGCGGTCAAGACGGCGAAGAGAACCAGCGCGGGGGCGATTTTCAAAACCTACGGTCGGGGCGTGGCCACATGCAGAGATGATGTGGTTTGGGGTTTCAATCAGGCTAATCTAGTGGAGCGTGTCAAGCAATTTATCGACGACTACAACGGAGAGGTTGACCGCTACAAACGCACGGCTCAAAACACGCGCCTGGATGATTTTGTTCGATACGAGAAGATCAAATGGAGCGAGTCGTTGAAATCAAACGTGGTTCGTGGTCGATATGCTGAATTCGAGGAGTCGCAGATTCGTAGTGCTATCTATCGCCCCTTTTGCAGACAATCGCTATTCTTCAACGAGACACTTGTAGAACGACGTTACCAATTCCCTCAAATATTTCCAACTAAAGCGGCTGAGGATGAGAATCGGTCATTGATGATAGGTGGTTATGGACGGAAGCAGTTTGCGATACTGATAACACACATGATATGCGACCTGAATTTTTATGCCGATCCAGTTCAGTGCTTCCCCTTCTACGTCTATGACGAAGACGGGACGAATCGGCGGGAGAACATTACGGATTGGGCGTTGAAGCAGTTTCGCGCCTACTACAAGGACAAGAAGCTGACGAAGTGGGACATCTTCTACTACGTCTACGGGCTGCTGCACAACCCCGGCTACCGCACGAAGTTCGCGGACAACTTGAAGCGTGACTTGCCCCGCATCCCGTTCGCGCCGGACTTCCGGGCGTTTGCCGTGGCCGGGAAGGAACTCGCCGAGTTGCACCTGAACTACGAAACACTGGACCCCTACGACTTGCAATTCGTCGAGACGCCCGACGTGCCGTTCAGTTATGTGGTCGAGAAGATGAAGCTGAGCGCGGACAAGACGAGCCTGCGCGTGAACGAATCGCTAACGCTGACCGGCATCCCGCCCGAAGTGTTCGACTACCGTCTCGGCAACCGCTCCGCGCTGGATTGGGTGATCGACCAATACCGCGTCACCGAAGACAAACGCTCCGGCGTCCGCTCCGACCCCAACCGCCCCGACGACCCCGAAGCCATCGTGAGGTTGGTCGGCCAAGTGGTCCGCGTCAGCGTCGAAACCGTGCGGATCGTGAAAGCGCTACCGGAGCAATTTGCGGCACCGGCAGCCGGTTGATGCCGCCCGTTCTTGTAGGTCGTGGTCGAGGCTTTGCGAGGCCCGACACGAACGAGTGAATGCTAAAAACGCAACCGTTTGTGCGTGGCAGCCTCCTGTCGGGCCTCGCAAAGCCTCGACCACGACCTACAAGACGACACTCCTTACCGGATCATCCATTACACAATCACACATATTTCGTCCCCAGCTTCCCCACATCCCCCAGCCGCTCTTGCGTTTTGTAGCACTTCTGCGTGTCTTGCGGAATCTGACTCATGTTCCGCGCCGGTTTTGCCGATTTTTACGGCATAGCAGGAAGCGAATTCTGTCTGGGCGGTGGGAGAATTGTCTGCCTCGCCCAGGGGAACCGCCAGCACCGCCGGACCGGGTGGGCCGCTGTTTGAGGGCTTTCCTTGAACGTCGCCCCGCGAAGGCTGGATAGTTATGGAGCGTGCCATGCGAAATCAGTTACTCGGTACGATCGCGGCGGTGGCGGCCGGGGCAGGGATGGCGTGGGGACAAGCCCCGGCAAACCCCATCGCCCCGCCGATGCCGATCGCGCCAGGGGGCATTTACCCCGTCCAAGGGATGGACATCCCATCGCCGATGGGCATGGGCGGTCCCGGCATGGGAGGCCCAGGGATGGGCGGTCCTGGCATGGGAGGCCCAGGAATGGGCGACCCCAACGGGGTGTTCCCAGGCGGGATGCCGCCGGGGGTTCACGGTCAACAACAGTGGCAACCGCCGTTTAACGGGGCGGAGCCGCAGGGCGTTAACGGTCGGCTCGCGCCGCGGGCGTGGTTCACGACCGATTACATGCTTGCCTTTGCGAAAGCGCAACCGACATCGTTCCCGTTCGTGGTGAGCAGTGCCCCGGCAGCCGGTGGTATTCTCGGTGCCACCAGCACGAACGTTCTGCACTCGAACAGTGACCTGGGGTACAACCTCATCAGTGGGGTCCGCTTCGACGGCGGGTTCTTCCGCGATGACGCCCGTCGGTTCGGCTACTACGCCTCGGGGTTTTTCACGGAACAGAAGGCGAACGTCTTCAACGTGGCGTCCGATGCGACGGGTCAAGGGCTGATCGCCCGGCCGTTCATCAACGCGAACACGAACGGACCCGATGTGTTGCTGGTGTCGTTCCCGACCTTCGCGGCGGGTAGCACGACCATCTATTCCAGCACGCGGGCGTGGGGTGCGGAGGGCGGGCCGATCATCAACCTGTACCGCAGTTGCCCCGACGAAATCGCCCTCTGGAACATTAACTTGCTGACCGGGTTCCGCTTCTTGCAAGTCCGCGAAGTGTTGCGAATGGAGCAAGACACCACGCTTGTGGGCAACTCCACCGCCGCGTTTGATGGCAAGCTGTATGGCAACGGGTCGCAGATTTCGGTGAGTGATTCCTTCGACGCGACCAACCGTTTCTACGGCGGTCAACTCGGGTTGAACGTCGAAATGCGGTTGAACCGTTGGTACTTGAACACGACGGGTAAGATCGCGCTGGGTGTGATGAACGAACGGGTGGACGTGACGGGGATTTCTTCGTTGCAGAATCAAGCCCTCGGTTTGTCGTCGCGTGTCAGTGGCGGTCTGTTTGCGAACAGCACGAACATTGGCAAGCACAACCAAGACCAGTTCGCAGCGATTCCCGAAGTGGACGTGAAGCTGGGTTACACGTGGCGGTCGTGGTTGACGACCGCAGTTGGGTACAACTTCCTGTACGTCAGCCGGCTGGCCCGTCCAGGCGACCAGTACAGCCCGGTTGTGAACCCCGGCGTGATCCCAACGAGTCCGACCTACGGCCTCGGTGCCCCGATCGCCACGCCGAACCCACTCGGCACGCAAAGCTCTTACTACCTGCAAGGTGTAAACTTCAGTATCACGATGCGATACTAACGCACCCGACCTGCTAGCGGTGCAATCAAAAGCGGGAGGCCAATGCCTCCCGCTTTTTCCGTTGGCATGGGCATTCCTGAACGGGGTTGGGGCGGTTCAGCAGATTGGCTATAACATTGCCCATTGACGCACAACTCTCTCGGGGTTTCGGTTATGGCGGATGTTTCAAAGTATGTCGGGTTGGATGTCGGCGGTACGACGATGAAAGCGGCTGTCGTGGATGATAACGGGAAGCGTTGTCCAGACGTGAGCTTGCCGACACAACCTGAACGAGGAGCGGCGGCAGGGCTGGAAACCATGTGCGAGACGATCCGCCTAGCCGTCAAAGCCGCGAAATTGACGTTCGATGACATCACCGCAATCGGGGTAGCCACGCCGGGGTTGATGGACATCAAGCTTGGCTTAATCCTCGACCCGCCGAACCTCAAGCCGTGGAAAAACGTCCAGGTGCCGCAATACATCCGTGAGAAGTTACACAAGCCGACGGCGTTTCAGAACGACGCCAACGCCGCCGCACTTGGGGAGTTTTGGGTGGGTGCCGGCAAAGAGTTCGGCAGCATGTGTTTGTTCACCCTCGGCACGGGCATCGGTGGCGGGATCATCATTGGTGGTCAAGTGCTCGAAGGGGAACACAGCCACGGCGGTGAAGTGGGGCACATGCGGATCGACATGCCGGATCGGGGCCGGTTGTGCGGCTGTGGGCGTCGGGGTTGTCTCGAAGCTTATGGCAGCGCGACCGCCGTGGTCGATCGCACCCGAGAAGAGTTAGCAAGCTATCGCGGACCGACCAAGTTGCGTGAACTTTTCCGTGACACGGACGAGGATAAAATCAGTGCAGAGCACGTGTTCAACGTAGCATCAGCCGGCGACCCACTTGCCCAACAAATCGTCGATGACACCGCGTACTACTTAGCCTTGGGTGCCTGCAACATCATGGCCACGGTCGATCCCCAACTCATCGCGTTTGGTGGCGGGATGATTGCAGCGGGCGTACCCTTTCTAGCGAAGATCAAAGAGTACGTTTCTCGGTACGGGCTAAGTTACCCCGCGTCCCAAGTGCAAATCCGCTACGCCCAACTCGGCAGCGACGCCGGGTTCATCGGCGCCGCCGCGTGTGCGCGGCAATTGGTGCTGAAGGGATAAATCACTGCCCCTTGACTTGGTCGCGGACCTCGCCTTTGGGTAGATTTGGCGTCGCTTTCAGGGCGGCCATCATGTTCTTCTTGTACGCTTCGACGCCGGGTTGGCCGTAGGGGTTGATGTTTGCCAAGCGGCCTTCGACAACGGTTGCCAGCATGAGCATTTGCAGCAGTTGGCCGACCGTGTGTTCGGTCAACACCGGCAGGATGATGTCGGCAGTGGGGCGGGCGGATTCGGTGTAGGCTTGGTTGGTGCCCTGGATCGCCGCTTCCATAATGTCTGGCAAACCCTTGCGGCTGATGCTGTTCAACTCGTCTTCATTCCGGTCCGCCATGCCGACCAGAATCGCGGGGTGTTTCGTGGTCCGGACGATCAGGTTGTTAATAACCTTGTCCCGTGTCCCGTCTTGGTGTTGTTGACCGCGACTGTGCAAATCCCGTGAGTAAACTGCGGTGATGGGTGTGGCACCTTTGCCCATCTTGCCGAGCGATTCGGACAACAATTGGTCGTACCAGAAGCCCACCGATTCCAACTTCTTCGACCACACCGCCATGACGCGACCTGTCTTCTTGAGTTCCGTCGTCATCAAGTGGTTCACGGCGGCGTATTGCAGAACCGGGTTGCGGTCGAAGGGTTCTTCGAGGAAGCGTTTCGTCATCGCGGCAGCGCCGAGGAGCAGGGCACGCACATCAAGGCCCATTGCCGCTGCGGGGAGCAAGCCGACGGGGGTGAAAACGCTGAACCGCCCGCCGATGTCGTCCGGGATGGTCAGGATGTCCTCGTCGGGGATGCCTTCCGCCTTGGCCATGTCGCGGAGCTTGCCCTTCGGGCCGGTGATCGGGACGATGAGTTTCTTCAGCCAGTCGGACTTCGCGCCGTAGTATTTGGCGGCTTCCGCGCGCACGGTTCGATAGGCTGTGGCGGTTTCCAGCGTGCCGCCAGATTTACTGATGACGACGACGCCCCAGCGCTCTTCGGCAAGGTCGGGTTCCACGCAGGTGTTTTCGATCAGTTCGAGTAGGTCTTGCAAGGCGTCGTTATCGACGTTGTTGCCTTCAAAGTAGATGCGGGGTTTGCCCATCCGCATCTTGGTCGGGAGTTCGTTGTGGTAGGTGTGGCACAAGGCGTCGAAGAGCGCTTTGGCACCCAGGTAACTGCCGCCGATACCCAGGATGATGACGCGATCACAGTTCTCTTTCAGCCGGGCGGCGAGACGGTTAATTTTGCCGAGGTCACTATTCTCACCTTTGCGGCGATAGTTATCCAGCAACTTCTGGGGTAAGTCGATGAAGCCGGCTTGAAGCGGCAACAAATCCGCTGGCGGGTTTTGCAACTCCCGTTCGGCAGCGACGCGGCCCCGGACTGCGTTTAGGAGCGCCCGCATTGGCTCCAGGCGATCCGGTGATAGGAAGTGTTGCGTCTGGAGTTCGACGAGCGGCGTCCAGGGTTCCGGGTTAGGGGCGAGCAACCGTTTGAAGTCGTATTCGATGTTTTCGTCAGGCAATTGCATCGCTCAAAACCCCAAACCAAGATGCCCGCAGCCCACAGCCACGGTGTAATGTTGTGCCATAACCGTATCGCAATCTGCTAATTCCGCACCGATACTGTACGTCACGAGTTGCCGGGCGTAAACTTCTTCTCCATGAACATCCACAAATTGATCCACGAATTGCGTGAACCGGCCAAAACTAAAATCGTCCTCCTCGTAGCCGACGGGATCGGCGGTCTCCCCCTCGAACCGGGCGGCAAAACCGAACTCGAAACGGCCAAAACACCCAACCTTGATGCGTGTGCGCAAGTCGGCGTCTCCGGGCTAAGTACCCCGGTTTTACCGGGAATCACGCCGGGTAGCGGTCCTGGGCACCTTGGGCTATTTGGGTACGACCCGCTGGAGTACCGGATTGGGCGCGGGATACTCGAAGCGCTTGGAATCAACTTCGTGGTCGGGGCCAAGGACGTGGCGATTCGCGGCAACTTCTGCACCCTGGGTGCGAACGGAAAAATAACCGATCGCCGCGCCGGACGCCCTACCACCGAACGGTGCATTGAGGTGGTCAACAAGCTCCGCACCATCACCATTCCGGGTATCGAAATTTTCGTGGAGCCGGTGAAGGAACACCGCTTCGTGCTGGTGTTTCGTGGCGAAGGGCTGGGCGGGAATGTCAACGATACCGATCCGCAAGCGATCGGCGTGTTCCCATTGAAAACTGAAGGGCAAGACCCCGCGTCAGCAAAGACGGCAGCTGTGGCCAACGAGTTCATCACGAAGGCTAACGCTGTTTTGAAGAACGAACCCGATACCAATGGCGCGACCCTGCGGGGGTTCGCCACCTATCCGGACATCGTGCTTTTCACCGAACTTTATGGCATGAAGGCCGCAGCGATCGCGGTCTACCCGATGTACAAGGGGTTGGCCCGCCTCGTCGGGATGGACATCTTGGACGCGGGGCAATCGCTCGGGGATCAAATCACCACACTGAAGAAAGTGTGGAACGATTACGACTTTTTCTTCCTGCACTACAAGTACACCGATAGCACTGGCGAGGACGGCAACTTCCCCGCCAAGGTGCAAATGATTGAACGCCTTGATGCGATCATTCCCGAAATCCGCGCCCTGAACCCGGACGTCTTCATCGTTACCGGCGACCACAGTACGCCCAGCAAAATGAAGGCCCACAGTTGGCACCCCGTCCCCACCATGATCGTTGCCGACACGGTCCGCCCCGACGGGCTGAAAGAGTTCAACGAAAGCAGTTGCCTGCGAGGCGGCCTCGGCCAATTCCAAGCCATGCACCTGATGCTTCTGGCAATGGCCCACGCTAGCCGACTTGGCAAATACGGGGCGTAGTTGGAAGCGGTGATGGCTTCCCGACGTTCCGGAGCCGGTTTCATATTGCACTCAACGGTCTTGGTTTTGTGTCTTGAATGGACACCGGAATGTAGCCACGGGTGGAGCGTTTCGCGGAACCCGTGGACAGTGACACCCCGTTGTCAATCGCCCTGAAGGGGCGAAGGAATTCCGCTGCCCCTTCAGGGCAGGTGCGTTGGGGGGAGTTTGTTCCACGGGTTGCGCGAAGCGCTCCACCCGTGGCTACATCCCTCGACCCCTATCGGGGTCGCCAATCCTGAATCGCTTTCTGACCAACCCTTGCGATGCTCACCCAATCCGGCATCGAGAATACTTTAACATTTCGCGCATCGGTTGCAGGTCCGTGTCGCTTGTCTATGATGATTGCTCACGGAATCGCGGTTACTTTCACGCCCCGACGTTGCGGGGACGGGGCACGTTCTGATGGGTAAACTTCTTGAGCGGCGGAATGACTCCAGTAATGGGGATGTCGGCCAGCCGTGGTCGATCCTGGATTCGCTGGAAACGTATGGCACGCGGAATTGGGGCAAGGGCTACTTTGGCATCAACGACAAAGGCCACGTCGTCGTTCACCCGGACAAGAACCCCGCCACCGCAATCGACCTCAAGCAACTCATCGACCAACTCCAGCATCGCGGTATCCAACTCCCGATTTTGCTTCGCTTCACGGACATCCTGAAACACCGCATCGGCGAAATCGCGGAGGCGTTCAAGAAGTCGATCGACGAGTACGGCTACACCGGCGCGTACTCCTGCGTCTACCCAATCAAGGTGAACCAGCAACGCCACGTCGTCGAAGAAGTGCTGAACTTCGGGCGTCCGCACGGCTTCGGCCTCGAAGCGGGCAGCAAGCCGGAACTGCTGGCGGTGCTGGCCGTGACGAACGGCGGCGACAACACGCCGATCATCTGCAACGGGTTCAAGGACGACGAGTTCATCAAGATGGTCGTGCTAGCGCGGAAGATTGGCAAGAACATCATCCCGGTCGTCGAGAAGTTTTCCGAACTCGAACTCATCGTGAAGTACGCCGAAGAACTCGGCGTGCGCCAGCCGATCGGCATCCGCGTGAAGTTGGCGAGTCGCGGGGCTGGGCGATGGCGGTCGAGCGCCGGGTACCGCTCCAAGTTCGGACTGACCATTACGGAAGTGATCGAAGCCCTGGACTATTTGAAGTCGAAGGGCATGGCCGATTGCTTGCAGATGACGCACTTCCACATGGGGTCGCAAGTCTCCAACATCCGCAAGGTGAAGGACGCCCTGAACGAAGCGGCGCGAATCTACGTCGAACTGCATCGCCTCGGTGCGGGGTTGAAGATCATCGACGTGGGCGGCGGGTTGGGGATTGATTACGACGGCTCGCAAACCGATTTCGAGAGCAGCACCAACTACACGTTGCAAGAGTACGCCAACGACGTGGTGTTCCGCGTCAAAAGCGTCTGCGACGACGCCGGCGTGCCGCACCCGACGATCATCTCCGAGAGCGGGCGGGCCGTGGTCGCGTACCACTCCGTGCTAGTGTTCGATGTTCTCGGCACGTCCAACTTTGACCGCTGCGACGCCCCACCCGCAGCCCCCGAAGACGCACCGCAACCGATCATCGACCTGTTCGGCATCCACCGCGACGTGAACAAGAAAAACTACATCGAAAGCTACCACGACGCCACGCAGGCGATGGAGGAAGCGCTCAACCTGTTCGGGCTGGGTTACCTGCCAATTGAATTGCGAGCGATGGCCGAACGGCTGTTCTGGGCGATCGGTCGGAAGTTGCAACGGATCGTCAAAGACCTTGATTACGTGCCGGAAGAATTGCAGAACCTCGACACGCTGCTCAGCGACACGTACTTCTGCAACTTCAGCGTGTTCCAGAGTATGCCGGATAGCTGGGCGATCAAGCAACTCTTCCCGATGATGCCGATTCACCGGCTCAACGAATGCCCGACCCGCCGGGCGGTCCTGGGCGACATTACGTGTGATTCGGACGGGAAGATCGACCAGTTCATCGACTTGCGGGACGTGAAAAGCACGCTCGAACTCCACCCCGTCACGGACGGCCAGCCGTACTACCTCGGCACGTTCCTACTCGGGGCGTACCAGGAAATTCTGGGCGACCTCCACAACCTGCTCGGCGATACCAACGCCGTCCACGTCACGATGGAGGCCGACGGCACGGCGAACGTGGACACGGTAATTAAGGGGGACAGCGTGACCGAAGTGTTGCACTACGTCCAATACAACGCCGAAATCCTGACCAACCGCGTCCGCAAAGATGTCGAACGCGCCGTCCGGGCCGGGATGCTATCCGTGCAAGAAAGCCGCGAGTTCCTCGGCTTCTACGAAAACGGCTTGGCCGGGTACACGTACTTGGAAGAGCCGTAAAAGATTCTGGTTTTGTGCCCTGAAGGGGCACCGGGATGTAGCCACGGGTGGAGCGAAGCGTAACCCGTGGTGAGTGACTCCCTCCGAAGTCGCCCTGAAGGGGCGAAGGGTTCCTCTGCCCCTTCAGGGCAGGCGTCTATTAGTGGGTCAGTTCCACGGGTTACGCGAAGCGCTCCACTCGTGGCTACATCCCGTGACCGCTAACGCGGTCATCAAGCCAATTCGATCTGCGGTTAACAGTTCTGTAACTCGCGTTCGGTTGTCGCCATTCCACTTCGCATCGCAATGCCTTCGATCGTCTCGGCCAAACTACTACCGATGCCGGGCAGGGTCTGCAACCCTCGGCGACCTGTCGTGGAAAGTATCACGTTCACCGGCGTTTGTAGTGCCAGGATTGTCATTGCGGCTTGACGGAACGCCCGAATGCGGTACATGTTGTTCCCTGAGCGGGACAGTTCCGTAGCGTGCAACCGGAGTTCGCCCGCGATTTCTTCGTTCGACATCACAAAACCCTCTCGTAGCGAGTCATGGGTAAGTTGTGCCAGAACTGTACGGGTGAACACAAGGTTGGTAGGAGATTTTTCGCATGGCCGGGTTTCGCATGCACATCACGGTATCGACGCTTTGCGGCTTGACCTACGGTGGTGCGCTGGTCAACCCAGGCGGATTGTCCGCTGAATCGGCGGTCCTGGCAGCGGGCGTAACGGCGGTGGGCGGAATGCTGCCTGACCTGGATAGCGATTCCGGCGTCCCGGTGCGCGAGATGTCCGGCGTGGCCGCCGCCGTGGTGCCACTGTTGCTTTACCCGCGCTTGATGGCGCCGGGTGCGGGACTTTCGCAAGAAGGGGCGTTGGCCGCCCTCGGGGTGCTGTACTTCGTGATTCGCTATGGCGGCGCGAACTTACTCAAGTACGTCAGCGTGCATCGTGGCATGTTCCACAGCATTCCGGGCATGATGATCGCCGGGCTAGTGGTGTACTTGGAATACCACTCCGACAACGTCCGCATCCGACTCGCGCTGGGTTGCGGGGTGATGATTGGCTTTCTGTCGCACCTAGTGTTGGATGAAATCTACAGCGTGGACTTCAACGGCGTGCGGTTGCGGCTGAACAAGTTTGCCGGCAGCGCCGTGAAGTTCATTTCGCCATCATGGCTGGGAACGTCAATCTGTTACGGCATCCTGTTCGGCCTCGGGTTCCTGGCTTACATGGACTCGCTGCAATATCTGGGCGATGCGAAGAAGCCGATCATCCCTAGGTTTTCGCTTTCAACCGCGTTGAAAGCTCCTTGATGAGCCGCCCACATTCACCGCGTGCCGTGGCGAACCCTTCTGGCGTCACGCCGTTCGTCTTCAAATAATTCAATACCACTGCCTCCGCCTCGGCCAGCCCGATGCAGCCTTCGGCAGTTGCCACCGCAAGTTCGTGCGGAATCGTCGTCACGCCGTTGCGGTCCCCGTGCAACAGGTCGCCGGGGTTGATCCAAACCCCGCCCACCCGCACCGGCACGTTCAGATCGACGATTTGGCAGTATCCGTGCGAACAAATCGTGCTGCCGGTGAAGCAGGGGAAGTTCAACGCTTGCACCTGATCCAGATCGCGCCCGGCTCCACTGGTGATGAGTCCGACGCAACCGAACGCCTGATACGTCGAGCACATCACCTCGCCGAACGTTGCCGCAACCACGGGGTCATCCAGGTCTTGAAACACGACCACTTTTGGCCCCGGTATCGACGCTAGCAACTTCACTTGCTTTTCGAGACCGGCGTAAACGTCCCCGGACTTGGCCGGTGCGCCGGCACGAAAAGTGGCCGTGACGGCGTAGCCAACCATCGGCGGCAGGTGCGGGAAACACGGCAGAATCCGGTGGTCCAGATACCCCGCCGTGCGGGGTATCGCGTCAAAGAGTTCGATCACGTTACAAATGGTCGGCGTGTCGTATTTCCGCAACGCGGCAAGTGTTTCAGCAGTAAGCATGGGGGCGACTCCGAATAGAGAATGAGGCTGTCATGTTACGAAAGTCGTTGGTCGAAAGCTTCGCTTACTCCGCAACGTCACGTTTCCGCTGCCATCCGGATGACATCAACATCAACACGAGATGTAAAACCGCCGTCGGTGCCCAGACGCTGGCGATTGCACACGTCTGTTGAAGGTCGTTGTAATTCACCGGCTCTTTAGCGAACGCTAGCATGATTGTGGACGACGAGGTGTAAAACGTAATCAGGCCGGCAACCGCCAACCGCATCCCGATCGCGGCCCGTCCGACGGCTGGGAACTGTTTATCGTTCGTCCCGAGGCGGATGATGATCCAGAACAACAGCCCGTGCAAAAGTCCACTCAAAACCAACCCGGCGGCGAGACGTTGTTGTGTTGAAAACCAATCGCCCCCAACTACCGGCGCGGCGGCAATCGGTTCAAATAGATACGCCATCCAATTGGCTGCAGAGATCGTGAACCCGGCGAGTGTTGTGAACACGGCGATGTTGAACAGCATATAAAGCAGCGATTTCCGCCCCAAATGCGGGTCTTGGGGTGTGGCCCGTGTGTCTCGAATCCGCAACGAGATGTACTGAACCATCGCAAAGATTGGTAGTACAGCGTAGAGAAGTGGAATCAATATCGAATTGAAGTTGCTCGACATAGCTGCCTCGGGTCCGCACAGGGTGTCAACTCGGTGGCCATCCTACCAGTACCAACGATCGGCTGAAACACTTTACCGCGATTGCGAAAGTCTGCCATCACGTCAGCAACTCCCGTAACGAACGGACGCGGTTCGGCACTGTGGGTTGGTGATTTTGGGGGTCCAGCAACAGCGGTGACAGCCCACTGTCACGGGCACCGTGGTAGTCGTTGTGCAGATCGTCTCCGACGTACAGGATTTGGTGGGCCGGGCAGTTGACTGCTTCGAGCATTCGGGCGAAGAAGCGGCGGTCGGGTTTGCGGTAGCCGATTTGGGAACTGATGAGGATGTGCGGTTGCAACCGTGCCAGTTCGGGGCGTCCGGCTAATACTTGTTCCAACCGCGAATCGTAGTTTGATGCCAAGCCGAGTGCATAGCCGCGTTGATGTAGCACTTCCAGAACATCGGCAAACCCGGCTGGCACTTCCCACGCTTCGGGTTGGGCGAAGTGGTGATAGAGCATCTCGAAACAGCCGTCAGGGGCGTCGGGAAGCGTTTCCCGAACGATCGCGCGCCAACGCTCTTGCTCGCGGGCTTCGCTTGTGACCCACCCTTTGGCAGCGTCGGTTGCTTCTTCCCGTCGGTACGCAGCGCGGAACCGTTGCAAAATCAGTACGGGTTCCGCAGGCAGTCCGAACCGGGCGGCGGTTTCGGCGTAGATGGTGGGTGCGCCGCGAACGGGGTGCAGCACCGTGCCAACTGCGTCAAAAAACACGGCTCGGATCGCACCGGAAATTACTGCCATCACGCACGCCGACCGGGGACAACGGTTTCACGGGGTCGGCCCGGTGCGGGGCCGCCGATTTGCATTTTCATCGTCGTGACCGGCTTGGGCACGTCCGGTTGCTTGGCCACTTCGCGGGCGGCTTTGGCGGCCATTGCGACTTTCAGCAAGTGCAACCCGCCTCGGAAAACCGTGAAGCCGATGAACGCCAAGATCACTGCTTCCACGACCCGTTGGGGCAGCAGAAATACGAAGTAGCAAACCGCGAACGCCGCGACACCGATACCGAGCAAAACCCACCCGACGGCCTCACGAATCCAGACGCTCATAACCCACCTCAAAAGATCGCATAAATCAGGACACTGCCGAACAGCAGCGCCAATAAAAACAACGCAATAAAGACGGCTACCACGACCAGTGTACCCGGCCCTTGTTCGGGGTTGCGGCCACTCACGGCGTGAAACGTTCCTTGACCCCAGGCACGCCATTTTTCTTGACGGCTCAATTCGCTCCGTGTCTCGCGCCATGCGGTGTCCAGCAGGAACAGTCGCGCGTGGTCCACCGGCATCCGTTGGAGGCCCCGGTACCAGAACAGAAAGCCGCCCGCCAAGCCGCTGCTGCCCACCACACCAACGAGGAACAAGAAGCGATTCAGGCTCCCGGCATCGGTATTGAATTCCGCGCTCGCAGAATTCGGGCTTACGAATCGAATCGGCGGGAACACCGACGGCTCGATCACCACGATCGTCAACACCAACCAGACCGCCTGCGCGACGACCACACACGCGGTGACGACAAAAAAGAGCCGGTAAAGCTCGTCCGCATTGACGCTTCGTGTGTTGCGGCGAATCGGGCGATCCGTGGCCTTCTGCTTGATGGGCAGACGATCCGACGGCACCGCCTGAACCGTGAGGCTGAACAAGCGAAATTGGCACACAAAGTAAACCACCGTCGCGCCGAGCAACAGGAAATCGTGCATCCGAAACGGCACGGCTATGGTGACGTACTTGGCATCCAGTTGTACCGGGAGACCACTCGGGAAGAGCTGCAAGTAGGTCAACGTCAGCAAGAAAACACCCGGCATCGCGGTCCAGCGTAAGAAGAGGCCGAGCAAGGCGGGCACGATGCCGATCAAGACAAGCAGGTTCCCGGACGCATTTCGCATCAAGACCAGGACCACAACCAACAACGCCGACAACGCAACAAACAGGTAGTTGCGAACCGCGTCGTCTTCGGGTTCTTCGATAACAGGTGTGGCAACACTCATCGGCGAATCCTCGCGCCGCGGAGTTGGTCGAGGCGTTCCAACACCAGCCGCACCGGGTCGCCGGAATCGACCCGTACCACGGTGGCACCGGATTTGGCCAAGGCCGATCGCAGCGCGGCAAAGTTGCGGTGATACCGGGCAATCAACACGGACTGAACCACGGTGGCGATTTTGGCATCGTCCTGTGTGGCTTTCGGGACTTGGGCGTTCGGTGCGGGCACGTCCGGTGGCCACGGCAGTATCACCAGCACTTGATGATGTCGCGCACGGGCGACTTTGGCGGCATTCACCAGCGGTTGAATATCCGCACCCAGTTCGAGCAGGTCGGCCAGGATGATGTAAAGCTCGTTGTCGCGGGCACGCCCGACGCTTTGCGTCAAGGCGTTGGCCAGGATGACGACCTTCTCCGGGTTGCGGAAACGATACGCCCCGTCGCGGTCAAACATCACCAGGGGTAGTCGGGTTTGGTGGTGCCGGAGAAACGCCGTAGTGCGTTTGGCGAACGCGGCATCATCGTTCCGAAGCCGTTCGATGGCCGCCGGGCCGGCATCATCCAACACGGCGAACAGGGCACAGAGTTGCTTACGCCGACTAGTCCGGCCGGCACGGGGTGGCAACAGGCCGCGAATGCCGTGAACGAACCACACCCACCAAGCCAGCACGCCGGGCAGCACGGCAAACGCGGCCATCAACATCCAGGTTTTTCCGGGCGGGGCAAAAATGCTGGCGATGTTGGCCAGTGTTTCGAGAACACCCCGAAATGCGAACAGCAACGGGGACAGCAACAGGGCCATCATGAGCCAGAGCCACCGGCTATCGACAATCGGCAGCCAAAATAGTCCGAGTGGCCGGGAGTTGATTTCCCGCCGCAGCAAATCGGGGTACAGTTCCTGGGCGATGGGGTGCGAATACCGCGCCAGCAGATCGGCATCGGTTTGCAACGGGTCGGGTAACTCCGCAGCGGCGTGGGTGAACTTGCGAAGCATCTGGATGATGTGCAACTTCGTCCGGGCGGGCTTCAGGACATCAGCAGTTTGCTCGTCAAAAATCGTTAGCCCGACCAAGTCGCGGTTGGCGGTGGCGGCCTGGGCAATCGCGGCGCCGATTTCGACGTGGCGAATGACCGGCGTTTGGCCGGGCATACCCACTCGGGCGCCGTTCGAGGCATCCAGGAACAGCACGCAGCGAACGGGGACATCGCTTTCAATTTCTTTGACGATGATTTTGTCACGCCGGGCGGACGGCTTCCAGGCGATCATCTTGGGCGGATCACCGGGGCGGTATTCGCGTAAGTCCAGGAGTTCGTCACCGCTACCGGGCCGACGCAATCGGTGAACGCCCGGAGGGGGCAAAGTGTTGAACCGCTTGTGGGTCCGTTGCCGCCCTTCCTCATCGGTCAGCGGTGGCAAGATGAGGAACGATTCGGGCAGCCGCAGGAAGATTCGGCGATAAAAGAACCCGGCCAGATCGGCGACCCGAACTGTGACCCCTTCAAACCGCAACACCCCCGGTGCGTCCGCTTTCAGGGTGTATTCCAGAACCACGGGTTCGCCGGGAAGCAGTGCGAAGTCGCGCTGATTCGCATCATCTTCCAGTGAAAAATCGGCGGGCAACCGATCAGTGATGACAACGAACGGCAACAGCGAAGAACCCGTTGACGTGACCGTTAACCGAACCGTGAACGGCGCGCCGACCCACACCGACGGCACGACCCGACCGCCTTGCATCAGCGTGCGATCGACCCGCAACTGATCGGCGGCGTTCAGAAAGCGGTGTTGAAAGAGAACCCACTCGGTGGCGAACCAAACAGACAATGCCAGCCCCAACAACGGGATCGACACGGACCACCGACCGAGCCAAAGCACGCCGGCCCAGGTGATGACCGCCACGACGAACAGGAACCACCAGCCACGCAGCGTCATCAAATCGTCTCCAGCACCTTCACCGAGGCGAGAATGTCCCGGACGACCCCGGCCACGTCGCGGCCTTCGATCTCCGCTTCGGGCCGCAAGATGATGCGATGGCCCAACACGCCGAACGCAATGGCTTGAACGTCTTCGTGCGTGAAGTAGTGCCGTCCCTGCAACGCCGCCCGCGCACGGGCACACCGCAACAAACAGAGCGAGGCACGCGGACTGGCCCCGAGCGCCACGTCCGGGTGCTTCCGACTCGTTTCGGCCAGTTCCACGATGTACCGGAACAGGCTTTCCCGACCGAAGATGCTGCCCAGCTTTGCTTGCAACGCCAGGATCGACTCCGGCGTGAACATCGACGGCGGATCGGCGGGGGCGCGGCTGTGGAGCTTCAGCAAGTTGACTTCATGATCGAAGCCGGGGTAACCCATTTCGACCCGCAACAAGAATCGGTCGAGTTGCGCTTCCGGCAGGCGGTACACCCCTTCTTGTTCGACGGGGTTTTGCGTCGCCAGCACGAGGAACGGCCGGGGCAACGGGATCGTATGGCCGTCCACCGTGACCTGGATTTCCTGCATCGCTTCCAACAGCGCCGCTTGCGTTTTCGCCGGGGCACGGTTGATTTCGTCGGCGAGCAACACTTGGCAAAAGATCGGCCCTTTCCGCAGCACGAAATCGTTGGCGTTGCGGTCGAAGATCGAAGTCCCGGTCACGTCCGATGGCAGCAAGTCCGGCGTAAACTGCACCCGCTGATACTGACAGCCGAGCAGTTTGGCGAAGACCTTCGACAGCGTCGTCTTCGCTACGCCGGGCACGCCTTCGAGTAGCACATGCCCGCCGGCAAGCAAGGCGATCAGGAGTTGCTCCGTTACCCCTTCCGCACCGACGACAACCAGGGCGACTTGCGCCTGGACTTGGAGCAACAGTTCGCTGGCTTGCTTGGCTAATTCCTGGCCGGGGCGTAGCTCTTCGTTGTTCGCGGAGCTATGTGCCGAAACCGTCGGGGCTTTCGTACTCATACCGTTTGACCCCCTGGCAATCGGGAACTGTCGAACCGCCAGCACCCGTCACGGGCCGCTTGTTGGACGGCTTGAATCATCGGCTCTAGCTCCTTCCATCGGCTGTAAATAATCGGCCGCGACTTCGCGCCGTAAGCGACATCCCAGAGTTTACGAAGCTGGGCGGTCAAGGTCTTGGCGTCCGGGCCGGTAATCGTGACGGGTGGCAACTGTTCGGGTGGTGCGCTGCCGTGGACATCGAAGCCTTGTGACTGAAACAGATCTTGCAAATACTCGCGCACGATCGGGGTGTAATTCCCGGTTTGCAGTAGTTCTTCGCGCCGCCGGGCGATTGATCCCGGCTTGCCGGAACTGGCCATGCGCCCAGTATCCTTGGGGATTGGCACCAGATCGGGTTGGTGGCGAATCGTCCAAATTCGGCGACTTAGCCAGACCAAAAACAACACACCGAGACCGAAGGCCGCGTTGCGTAGCCACCTGTCGTAGGGAAAGTTGCCGAGAATCGCTCGGTTATGGGTGTCTTTGTCTTGCAGCTTCCCGACGGTGTCGTTGATTATCTTCGTAAAGCTTTCCTGAAACTTCGGACTCAACGGGTCGAAGTCGGGGATGTTCGGCGGCGTGATGGGCGGAACGGTTGCGTTGTCAAACTTCACCGTGTCGAAGTTGGTCATCACCACGCCATTTTCGATGAACAGGCACTTCTTGCGGGTGTCATTGGCTTTCAACCACAGCGTGACCGCATTGGCAAAGGCGAGGTTGTCCGTGGGCGAGTCCGACGTGCCGGCCATCATCTGATTGCTAAAAATCCCGGTATCCGCGACCACCAGGAACCGATGCGGTCTGTCGTCCGGACCTGTGCTAGCAACTGCGAGTTTGGCTTCCTCGGGCAACGGCTGCCCGTTGACACCTTCCAACCAGCAATCGCGTGGAAAACTACCAATTTCAACCTCAGAGGTCAGGGGGCCGCTGCGGATCACACTGGGCACGTTGGTCGCAATGCGGGTGAGGCCGTCCGTCAAATTCCTGGCGGGGTCAACCGGGAGTCGTTGCGCGTTGCGGATCGGCTGTTCCGCGATGTTCTCCGGTTGCGGCACCACGAACGGGCACCAGGGTGAGCCGTTAAAGCAGCGATCCGGTCGGAGCGAATAGACTCGCTGCCCGGTGATTAGCAGTTGGGAAAATTCTGGTGGCAGGTAACCTGCACTTTTCAAATCCAGCGGGTCTTCGGTCGCAATCAGCACCGAACCACCTTTTATCAACGTCTTACTGCAATACCCCGGTTCAACGTCTAGTGAAGACCGCCGACCCATGAGAATCAGAATCACATCGGCACGGTTTGCGCCCTCATAATCGGCTTGTGACAGGGGCTTGACACCGTGGTAATTGAGCAGCCCGCGGAAGAGTTCCGTGCCAGTCGCGGAGACACTCTGTGGGGGTGCCGGAGCTTGAGCGGAGCTATTTTGCCCGGATACTAATGTCACCAAGAAGCAGACGAGAATGCGGTTCAAGCTCGCACCCCCGCCAGTTCACACAGGAACCGTCGCGCATCCGGGATCACGTGAAGGGGGAGAGTTTCATCGGCTGGCGTGTACCGTGCAAGCGCATAGAGTTCGCCTAGTTCATCCGCGATCGGATCGGCTTCCGGTACCACGCGCCGCAATTCGTTGGCAATCGTGACGTGATTCCAGTTCTTCGCCCCATATCCACAACTGAGTACCGAGAGGTACTCGAACGCCACGATCAAGTTTTCGCGGTTGGCAATCTTGCGCGGATCAATCGGCCACGGCCCCAACCCGGCGAGTGGTGTCGGGACGCTTCTCGAACGCCCGGTGATTTTCGGCCACAACCACCAGCCCAATAGCGAACCCGTCACGAGAAGACCCAACAGGATCACTGGCGTCCAGGAGGTGTCACCATCCCCGAAGCTGAACCCGCCGGAAGCCGACGGGAGGTTAGGTGCGATGAAATTGCCGGCGCCGGTTTTCCAGTTCCCACCCGACTTCCCCATCTCCGGCAGCTTCCAGTTATTCCCTTTCAGGTTCGAGGAAACCCATTTGCCGAAGCTCCCTTTGTCGTTGCCTTCGGCGGCTCCAATGATTTCACTGAGCGGACTCTTCCCCGAGGTCGAACCGGCCCCTTTGACGAATTCCGTCAGGACATCCTTGATCGCCGGGGTGTCCTTCAACGGCCCGACATTCTTTTCCCACCAGCCTGCCACGGCCTGAAATTGCTTGTCTTCTGGAGTGGTCGCTGGCGGCGTTACAGGCGTTTTTGGCAGGGTTTTCTGTGGGGTCGTCGGTGGGGTCGTCGGTGCCGTCTGCGGAGTAGTGGGTGTGCCATTTGGCTGCCCACTAACTCCCGGTGTCATGGGTGGCACCATCGGTTCAACTGGCGTCATCGGGGGAGCGGACGGAGGGTTCGACCCAACGGGTGGGGCAGGCTGTTGGTTACCGACCATCGGCGTTTGCGAATTCTGCGTCGGCGTTGCTGTCGGTGGTGTTGAAGGCGGATTCGGCACTTCTGTTTTTGATGGCGGTGGTTGGTTCTGTGAGACCGGAGCCGGGGTGACACCCGGCGTGGATTTCGGCGGTGCGCTCGCTTGAAGACCTTCGGCGAGCTTCTCGAACTGCTTCAAGCCCTCGGGTGTATTCAAGGAAGGGTTCTTCGCAAGAAACTCGTTCGCAAGCTGCTCCGGGGTTTTGCCGGGGTTGTTCTGCACCAAGTCCGTCAGTTGCTTCAGCAACCCAGGGTTGTTCTTCGTCGCTTCGATCGCCTGAAGCATCACTCGTACCCGTTGAATCTCCGGTTGCCCGATGGTAGGCGTGATGACGACATCCCGGACGACTCGCGGCGGCTGTTGCGAGATAGCCAGTGTCGCGCACACCCCAAGCATGAGGGCAACGATCCCAATCCGCTTCATCATGGTTTCGCACTCGTGGCTGGGTAACAGCAATAAAGTATTGTTGCTGCCCGATGACTTTACTGCAACCCATTGTCGCCGGTTGAGAAACTTCGACAATCTTGAGTTGACTGGATTTTATGGTTGTGAAGCGTGCTTTGCCCAATCAAACTGGCTCGCTTGGGGTAGGTTAGTAGGCCAAACACGATCACCCTAAGACCATAACCAGCAACAGCTTTCGCACATGAAAGCTTCGATTTTTGCTGAGTATGTTGCCACATTCCAAACGACGATGGTAGAATAGAGTTGAGTAAATTCAACCTGGAGTAAATTCAATGACTACCCCCTACAGCCCTGCCGCTGTAGCCAACGAGTTTCTTGAGCGTGCGCGTAAAGATGGAAAAGCAATCACACCGATGCAACTAATTAAGCTGACTTACATCGCTCACGGCTGGTATCTGGCTGTCAACAACACACCACTCATCAACGAACCAATCGAGGCCTGGAAATTCGGCCCCGTGATCCCTTCGTTGTTTCACGAATTCAAAGAGTTCAAGGGCAACCCCATTAGACGGTTGTCATACGCTAGAACTAACGATTCTTGGGATGAAGAGTCGGAATTTGATGTTGAAGAAACTTTTGTTCCCAGTGAGGACACTGATACAATCAAATTGCTCGATTGGGTTTGGAAGTCGTATGGGCATTTTTCTGGCGCACAACTCTCAAATTTAACTCATAATCCGGGTACTCCTTGGGCCAGAAGACACACTGAAAGTCAGTCAGATGTGTATTCAAACGTCCCCATCCCAGACGAAGAAATTCGCAAACACTACCTTGAACTCTGGGCAACTCGAAGTGGCAAATGACTTGCCACTACCGGGCGATAAATCGCCAGGCTCCAGCGTACCGCTCGATAAAATTGACGATTACGAGCCGAAAATTGTTGGAACCCCGGCCAAAGAAACCGTTGCAAAACGTAGTTCAAAGTCAAGCGATGATCAACAACGCGCAAGAAAAAACAAGTTGGAGAATGAACAAACTCAAACTGAAATCGATGAACACAAACAAAAAATCCGTCGGGATGACGATGAGCATCAATTATTACTATCGCTACGGAATAAACACTCAAAAACAGGATTTTGGATTGTTGCGACCTGGCAAATTTGTATTATTTCAATTGTTTTGTTACAAGGGTTCAATGCTATTCATTTGCAAACTCCAGTTTTGTTGGCGTTGATCACAACAACAACCATCAATGTATTAGGATTATTGGTGATCGTGATGAAGTATGTTTTTCCGCCGTCTTCGACGAATCTGCGGCAACTCGACGAGAAACCCCAATCTCGTACCCGTCGTGATCGATCGTGAAACATTCTGAATGATTGGGTTCCTGCGAAAAAAACAGCCACATCATCTGCAAAGTGAAGCCAATCAACGCACTGAGCCAACATACCCTGGTAACTCGTGCCCCTCGTGCGCAGTCCACTCGTCGTCCAGTTCCACTTCCTCACAGTCTTGGTTCGCCTGTTCCCACTCGTGGTCGAGTAGCCGTTCCTCCGCACAGTACCGCGCGACGATTAGGAAACCGCCGTACCACAGCCAACTGTAACGGAAGAGGTTGTGCCCGAAGTTCCCCATGAACAGCAGTAACAGCACCCCAACGCCGACGGCGGATGAGACTTGGAAGATGAGGTCGTGACCCCACTCGGGGTACTGCTTGCGAATGGCGGCAACCCGCCGATAGTTGGCGTAAAAACCGGCCAACACGGCTACGAAACCGATCAGCCCGATCGTGCCGAGTTCGCCGACGAGTTGACCGTACAGGTTGTGCGACTCGACGCCACTTCCGGTGGCCGGTCGCCACGCACCGGGGCCGACGCCACTGAGCGGATTCGCCGCCCAGAGATCGAGGCCGGTCAACAACCCGATGACTCGCCCCTCGCCGGACTCTTTGGCGTTTGCCGGACCGACTTCGGGGTTAATGATCGTTTCAAACCGCGTCTGCAACGATTCCGGCAACGCGATGAATGCCACCGGAGCCGCAGCCCCAACCAAACCAAGGAACAGCCAACGCCGCCGGTTGCCCAGCACCAGAAATGCACCATAAGCGATTAAACCCAACAGCGACGACCGCGACCCCGTCAGCAAAATGCACAACACCGACAACGCACCGTACCCGCCCAGCGCAAACTTGCCGTACAGCCCGCCGATGCCCGTTCGCCACAACGCCGCGACGAACGGCAACACAAACACGATGCTCGCGCCAAAGCTGTTCGGGTCGCCCATCGTCGAATCAACGCCGATCAGCCGGGCGATGCCCATCCGGTAAACGTGCCGGCCGTTCGTGTACTCGCGGAACGAGTGGGTGAGGTAAATCCCCATGACCGCGATGAAGCCGATGACGATTTTCTTCAACGCCTTTTCGTCGTGAACCGTGGTGACGAGCAGTCCGTAAAAGACGAGGATTTTGAAGTAGTCTTCGACAAGCGGTTGTGTTCGGTCCATCCACGGACTCATTACCCATGCCGCCAGCACCGCCGTAGCGAACCCGGCATAGGCGATGTGCTGGGCGTTCGGCAGCCAGCGCTTGCCGGAGTACACCACCCACGCCACAATCGTGGCGAGCATGTACACCCGCTCGATGCGCAGGTCGCCCAGCATCGGCCAGACTTCAAACGGCCGGTGGATGAACAAAAACATGTAGCCAATCAGCAGCCAGTGCATGACAACATCCGTGTCGTGGTGAAACTTGCCCGCAGATGGTAATCGACCGGCCCACCCGTCCGGAAGCCCAATCGGGATTGCGGCAGGGGCTTGTTCCGTTGTAATTCACTGGTCGAAGCGATTCCCGCTAGTTCGTGCCGAGTGAGTCCATGTTGCAGCAACGGCTTTCGGACCGGCAGTTTCATTCTCTTGGCTGGTTGCTGGTCACCGTTGCCACGTTGATCGCGGTGTTAGGGGCGAAGCCGCACGCGGGTGGTTGGAACGATGGCAGTCGGCTGGCCGCCGTCGAGATGCTCGGCGAACGCGGTTCGTTCGTGATCGACGATTCTATCTTCGTGAAGGTGCCAGCGCTCGAAGCAGGGCGGCCATCACCTTATCCGCTTGACCGGCTCGATTTGCACACCCTTGGCACATTGGACAAGTTGTTGATCGACGAGCACTTCTATTCGGACAAATCCCCGCTGTTGTCCGTGGTGATGGCGATCCCGTATCGCGTGTGGTTGTTGGCTGGCGGACCCACGGCAGCGCAACGCCCGGATTGGTTCTGTTACTTGCAGACAGTGCTCAGTTCCGGGTTGGCGTTCGTGGTCGCGGTGGCCTGCATCTGGCGGCTTGGCATTGCGATCGGGCTAACCCGGTGGTGGTCGTTGGCACTGCCGAGTGCGATGATGTTCGCCACCGTCGCGCCGGTCTACAGCCAGCAAGTGAACTCACATATCGTGCTGTTGGCCGTCACCTCCGCGTTGTGTTTGGCGCTAGCGAAGTGTGACCGTCTTTCACGAGCCGTGGGGTTGACCCCCACGGGTTGCGCAACCCGTGGGGGTCAACC
>JAYVXO010000259.1:0-10167 GCA_043785105.1 Fimbriiglobus sp. | reverse complement strand
CAAGCGCGGAGACTTTGGGCTGGCTCATGCCCGCGACTATAGCCACCCTGCGGGACTTCGAGAACCCGACTCACAACACCACTGCGTAACTCCTAACAATCAAAACGGCAGCTACGTGCTTTTCCCACGTGATTGGTGGCAACGATCTTTTCTGCACTTCATATTCATCGCTCATGGCAAACTCACAGCAATCGCTCCCGGCGGCGCAGTAACCACTCGGCGCCTAACAGAGCCACGAGGAGCGCGAAGGCGAGGGCGTGGTTCCAGAGGGGGATGGGGGGCATCGGTTGGTTCAGCGGGACGCGGGGGACTTCGGGGAGGTCGTCGATGACCTTGTCGGCGTCGGCGAGGGTGTAGAACTTGCCACGGGATTCGGTGGCGGCGCGGAGCAGTTCCGCCCGGTTCATTTCGATGCGGTCGCGCTCGCCGGGTGGGGGTAGCACTTTGGCTTCGGCACGCGGGCGGCTCCCGGTGACGGCGGGTTCGGTCAGGAAGAAGCGGTACTCGCCTTCCGGGGTGCGGGTCAACAGCGTTTGATACGTAGCGCGGGTGCCATCGACTTTCGCCAATTGCACGGTCTGGGCTTCGTTGCTGCCAACGCCGGGGGTGCCGTCCGGCTTCTTCAACGGTGCCCGTTCGACGAGGACTTTGATCGGCGCATCCGCTGCGGGTGCGGGGGCATCGTCGGGGAACCGAACCGTGATTCGGATTGGTTCATCACGCCGGTACGCGGTCTGTTTGTCGGTCTTCAACTCCGCGCGAGTCACGCGATTGCGTGACAACACTTGGGCGGCTTGCAGCCAAAATTGGTTGTACCGTTCCTCGCTTTGTCGGAACCGCCAACGCCACGTTTCGTCGAACCCGAAGAACATCACGCGGCCACTGCCAACAAATTGCTGTAACGCGATCGGGTGATTTTCCCCGGCAAAGCCGTCCGCCGGACGGTCCGGGTGAACGGCGAGAACTTCTGCCGTCAGCTTGCGTTTGTACCCGGTCGCGGCCCAAAACAGCGGCTTCAATCCCGCCCACACGCGGGCGTTCTCGGCTTCGTCGGCGGTTAGCCGGAACAGGGGATGATTCATGCCGTAAGGCGTCAGCTTGGGACGATACCCATCGACGAGCGGAGCCGTGACGGTCGCATCCCGCGGCACGGTGTCTGATGGCACGATCGGCAACAGGTCCGCGAGCGGTGTGGCGAAAAGCTTTGACGGGGTCGAGTGTTCGCCTGCAATAAACAGCAACCCACCACCGCGAACTTTCACGAAATCGGCGAGGTCTTGAAACGTCTGATTCGCTCGTGGCAACAGGTTCGGGTCCACGTCGCCGAAAATCACCACATCGTAAGCAAACAGTTCCGCCTTGGTCGGCATCGTCCGCAACGCGCTCTTATCTTGCTCCGCATACCCAGGCGACGAATCCAATAACAGCGTGTTCAGTGCGATCGTTTTGTTGCCCAGAATCGCGTCGTTTTCGCGTTCGAGCAGCACCTTCATAAACCGGAATTCGTACCGTGGTGACGCTTCGATGTACAGCACTTTCAGCCGTTTCGTCTCGGCAACAAGCACCACCCGTTCGAGCCGGTTGTTCACCGTCTCGGCTTCGTTGGGTTGCACCGGCACGTCAAGCACGTAAGTCTTTTCGCCCACTTCTTTCGGCACCGTCGTCAACCGCACCGGCACCGGCTTGCCACTCGGATCGAGGCGAACGGACTCCCGCGCCCGCTCCACGAGTTTCTCGCCTTGGCGTTCGTAGAGTACAACCGGAACGGTTGTCGTGGAGTTAGCGCCGATGCCACGTGAGGTCAGGCGGGCTTCAAAAATCAGCGTGTCGTTCTTCAGGACCACATCGACGGCTTTCAAGTCGGACAAGATTACGTCCGGTGGTTCACGGGTGTCGCCGATGCCGACGAGGTACAACGGCACGCCGGACCGGGCGGCCTCACGGCCAGCCTTCGAGAGTTCATCGCCGGCCGTGGTGACGCCGTCCGTGTAGACAATAATCGCGGCCAACGAACTGCCCCGGAACGCCTTCAACACCGCTTGCACGCCGTCGCCCAACAGGCTGGATTCGCCATCGGCTTTCAGTTGGTTCACCGCTTCCTTGCCTGCGGTTGCGTCGCCGGGTTCGTTCAACTCGGCCACCAGCTTCGCTTGGTCCGCAATCGAATAGACGTGAACTTTGAACTGCCGTTCCGTGAGCAACCGCGACAGCAAATCTCCGTCGCCACGGGTGAGCAGCAACTTCGCCAGCCGCAGCCGATCGACCTGGGACAGGTTGTCCAACTTGGCGAGTTGGGTGGCTTTGGCTTTGACATCCGCGTCTTGCAACTCATCCACGGTGGCCATGCTTGCGGAGGTGTCGAGCAGCACGGCAATGTCCGGCCATCCCTCCCGGTCGAAGGCGAGGCGAAGTTGTGGCAGCAGAAAAAACAGGATCAATGCGATCGCCGCCGTGCGCAACATCACCGGCACGATGACCCGCGAAACCCGCCCCGCCGCCCGTCGTTCGAGCCGGTACACCGCAACAACGAAGATCAACGCCGCGATGCCGATGCCTAGTAAAACGCGGTGGTCGAGTCGGGTATTCTTCACGTAAACACTGAACGATTCGAGCCGCCAGCGTGTGCCCTCGCCCGCCCCCGCGGTGGGAACGCCGAGCACTTGTTCGATGAGATTTCGCAGTGATTCCGGTAGGAACCCGACCAGTTCGCCGGTCCATTCATAATGCACAACGACCGCGAACAGGACCAGCGTGAACGCAATCGGGATCAGTGCTAGCGCGATGCCTAGCGACCGGAGGCCGTGATTACTACGGGGTTGTTCGGCACTCTGAACCGCCATGCCACCGGAGCGGGCCGGGCCGAATCGCCACGCCAACAACAGTTCCGCAAGGATGGCAATTAACCCGGCAGTCAGCAACCACCGGGCAATCATCGGGCCGTGCGGGCGTGGCACGAGTGTCACCAAGCCGTCACTGCCCACCAGCAATTTCGGATCGGTCGGATCGTTGACGACGGTGATGGTTCCGAGCGGGCGTAATTCCGCCGGGTCGAGCCGCCGTAAGTCCGATTCACTGCCGCCGCCGGGGGTCGATTCCGGCACGTTCACCGCAAAAACCCGGTCGCGCCGACCACCGATCGAAACGCGATACAGCCCTGACAACGTGGTGTCACTGAACCGGGCCAACCCCGATTCGTCACCCGCGACAACGGGCAAAGTGGCCGCAATTCCTTCGGGGCCGACAACGCCGGCCGTCAGGCCGACCATGTTCACCGGGGCGAATTCTTCAATGGCTTCCCCCACCCGCAAGGTGTGCCGATCGCCGGTTCCTGCGGTGTAGCGCAACAGTTCGTGGGCGAACGGCAGGAACGTCGGCAGCACCGGCCAGTCGTTCCAGTCGGTGTTGAACGTGCTGGTGTAAACGACGACCCGCCCGCGGTGGCGTGGCCATTCGACGATGGCCGCATCTGGCTTGTCCGACTTGTCGGGCGTGTCAATTTTGTCCGTCTTGGCGACTTTCTCTTTCGGCTTGGCGCTGAGTTGGGCAGCCGGGACGAAGGACAGAATCCGCCGCGCTCGGCCATCCGCCGGGGCGTCCAGTTTGATGTACCGCTTGAACGGCACCGTCGTCAGGCCCGCTCGCACATTGTCATCTCGAAAAGCCGCCAGCGGCGGGCGGCGGTAGGAGTCCTCGTCCGCGATCAGCCGGAAGCCGAGGTCGTCCGCCGACTTCGGTTCATTGACCCCGAGCAACTTGCCCGGCAGTAGCCCGTCTCCTTCGTTGTAAAGCACCTTGTTGTAGAAATCGAGATTCGCCAACGCATTCGGCCCGAGACCGATCACCACACCGCCGCCCCGCTTGAGGTGGGCTTTCAGGCGGGCAACTTGTGCGGTGCCCAGCGTCGGGACATCGCACAAAAACACGCAATCAATGCCGGTGAGGTCGCCCAGCGTCGGGTCGGAAAACTCCGTCAAACTCAGCGTCTTCGGGCGGGCCGGGTTGCCGGGTAACCGGCGTCCGGCGGGGTCGAGGGCTTCTTGCAAATACTCACTGGCCCGGCGAAACGGGTCGGCGGACGGCTTGCCATTCACCAAGACCACCGGCAAACTTTCCCGCACTTCGACAGCCAGGGTGCGAACGTCGTCAGCGGGCAACTCGTCGGCTTCCACGAGCTTGGCTTGTAGCAAATGCAACCCGGACTCGCGGAACCGTGCCGCCCCTTCCAAGGCGAACGTCACGGAAATCCGCTGCCCGGCGGGGATCGCTTCGATCATTCGCTGTTCGATCGGCAACAACGTCGCATCCGGACCACTCGCCGAGGGGCGACCCAGATGCAATTCCACCCGCACTTGTTTCTTGTCCGTGCGGCCAAAGTTTTGCACGGAGACAGTGAGCGCGGTCGGGGCATCCACTAGCGGCAACGGGTCGCTGAGGGACATGTCGGTGATGGCCATGTTGTCGATGTCGCCGGTCGCGGCATCCACGATGGCTACGTCGGCTCGGGGCAGCACCCGTTGCCAAATCTCGGGTGTCGTGCCGTCGGGCGTGGGCAGCAACCCTGCCCACGCACTGCGTTGTAAATCGGTGAAGAACATCACCTGTCGGCGTGGGAACGAACGAGGCGAACGGCTGACCACGTCCGCAACCATCGCCAAGCCACTGTTGAAGTCGGCGGTGCCGTGCGTCACCTTGAGACTTCGCAATTCCGCCAGCACTTTTTCCGCATCCGCCGATGGTCCCGGCACGATCGCCTGAGCGGGTCCGGCGAGCAAGATGAGCGTGAAACCGTCGCCCGCATTGGCGGACTGAATGGCTTGTTCGACTTGCGAAACGGCAACGTCAAACCGGGTCCGGTTCTCCACGCGGGTCGTCATACTGAGCGACGCATCGAGGACGAAAATCCGGTGCGTTCGCGGCGCGTTGATGACTGTTTCCGGCGGCCCCGGACGGATGGCTTGCCAGATGTCTTCGGCCCACGGTGTTGCCGCACACAAGCCCGCCAACGGAAGCAGTAGCGCCAGCATTCGCATCAACAAAAGCAACCAGCGATCAATCCGCCGACGGTGTCGCTTTTGGGCGGCCAGCAAGAACCGCATCGCCGCCCATTCGACGATTTGAAACCGTTGCCGACTCAACAGGTGAATCAACACCGGCAGTGCCGCCGCCCCCGCCGCCGCCCCTAGCGCAATCAGCGGCAACGCGAACGACGCAACCAGCGGCAGTGAGCCAAAACAAGGCAACACAGTCATGTGCAACAAACCCGAGGTGACGCACGTCCAGGCCAATGCCGTCCGGAACAACAGCACGGGACATATTATGGAATTGATAGTAGGCAGAACCGTTCCGAAGCCCGCCCATCGTTGGCGACGGGCGAGGGAGAACAGAATCATTTTGTGCTCAACTTCATCCAAACTTTCTTGATTTGCCCGCCTACTAGATTTACGGTCTGATCCGATTGCAGATGGATCCCCTTCGCCGACCTGCTCGTAGGATTAGCTGAAAGTCGAACCGTCTCCCCTGGATGGACCACGGGGATCTTGGTTGAGATAAACGGACCATAATATTGTCCATTGTAACCCTGACCGATTTGGATCACGCCCGTCAACTCGACATTGGTGTGGGCATAGGGCGATTCGTTCGTGTAGGACAACCCGTCCCCGTTCAGAACGATCTTACCCCGAGGTTCAATGAGCTTGTCGAAGTCTTTCTTCCGCCCGGATGTGATGCCGTAAAAGTCCGCCGCTCCCACGACCTCACGCACCTGCGAGAAGCCGGCCCGAAAGGCTTGCTCGAGCGCCAGGAGGGATTGGGTTTGATCGCTCACAATGTCGCTCTTCTGGTTCGTAAAGAAGCTCTCGCTCCGCACGGCGTACATGCGGGACAGGTTGTACCAAAACGTCGGCGACTCCTTCCGCAGCACGCGGAGGGTTTCGGATTCCACGATCGCGTCTGACGGGCGCCCCGACAAGAGCAGGCACAGGGCGCGTTGCTCTCTCGCTTGCCCGGTTCTGTCGATCACTGCCAAGTTTTCGACCGTGTCCAACAGGCGGACCGCGAACATCGCGCGGGGGCTACACACCTTCCCGCGAACGCCGGGCTGGCACTCTGCAAAAACAGCGAGGCCGGCGATCGCGGCGGTCACGCGGTAGAGATCGACCCGGTCGAAGTCGAAGACGGCGTAGTTCGGGAGCGACGCGGACGCCTCGGCGAGGCGAACAGCGACTCGAAAAATATCGTCACCCTTGTTCGGGTTCGATTTGTCTATGGCGAGTAACGTCGCCTCCGTGAACGCAAAATCCGAGCGAGCGAACGGGTTCTCCCGGTCACTCAGTTGAAAATCCGACTTGCACTTTTCGCCCGCGATAACCTTTGCTAACCCAAGTTCTCCCTCGCCGGTCGCCTTGGCAATTGCTTCGTAGGGGTTCGGCGGCGCGGTCGCTGGTACCCCGAGCCGATTGACCCCGAGAGCGTGAATCGACTGGTACTGCTTCGCCCGGTTCCGTACCATCTCCTTCCTAGCCGCATCGATTAGCAATTTGGCGTTTTTGCTGGCGTTTTCGTAGGCCGATTGGATGCGTGCCATCTCGTTCGCGTAGCTGAGTTGGGAATCAAAAATGGTTCCGATCCCGTTCAATATGCCCTCGCCGTCCACTAATCCCCGACGCCCCTCCCGACCATTTCCGAGCAGGACGTAGACGGGTTGCGGGATCGCGCCGAGGAACGCTTGCAATAACCCGGACAAGTTGGGCTCTTTCTTTTGTGCCGCCGCTCGTTGTTGCCGGGCGAGCAATTTCGGCCCTTCCTCGAGCAACCCCTCAATCTCTTTGTTCATTTTAGCCTGCAGTTCGACGTGCCGGTCGATGTACGAGATCAACGCCTCGAATTCCTCCGCGTACTCGTTGGGGTAACGGTTGGCGCGAAGATAAGTCGCCACTTCCTTGGCGCGGGCTTTGAATGCGTCGAGCAACAACTCGTCTCGGCGCGTGAGCGCGTCGTTGATTCGGAACGTCAACCTCTGGAGCGAGAAGAAAAAAATGGCTCGAAGTTGTTGCTCCGTAGGGGGCGGGGAGCGGCCAACGATTTGTTGCGTGTCGAACGATGCCCCGGTGAACTTCGCCAACGCCATCTTATTCTGTGCGTCCACCTCTCGCACCCATTGTTTCGGTTCGGCGTTTTTGGCCAGTTTCGCATCGATGACTTCGTCAACCCTGACCACGTAATATTTGTAGCGATCTTTGTCTGCGGCTGCGTGATAGATCGTCGCCCGGAATTCACCGTCTTTGCGAAGGTACAAGTGTTTCTCAGTAATCATCATGAGCGTACCATTCACTTGCTCCTCGACTTTATTGAACGTCCCGACCAGCTTAACTTTAACAGGCAGTGGCCCGGCGTAGAGGAGCTTTTCGTCATCGGGCGTTCGCGGGTCGGCCAATTGGGTGCCCTTGATGTCATCGGCGAACGCGACTTGATTCGCCGCCAGAAGTCCCAATGCGACCAGTAGTCGAAACAGAGTAGCCATCAGTTCCCCCCAATTTTCAGTCAGCACGCAATCGTGATAGGGGAAAGATTACACGACTTAGCGAATCAGTGCAAACCTATTATCTTGATCGGTGTCTCGAACGCTGGACTGCACACCGTAATCCACTTCAAATCATTTTAGTGATTCTCCGCGATCCTCATGTGGTCTTACGGTTCCGGTCACTTCTTCTTGGTTACCATTTTGATGCAGAGGGCGGTGGGGTCGCCTTCAAAATCGAGCTTGCGGGCGAGCGCTAAAAAAACATCGGCTTGCTCGGGGAACTTCACGGCGGCAACCAGCAAAATGATTCGCTTCGCTTCGATTGACGTTCTTAACGTGAGCAATTTTTCAGCTTCGTCTTCATTATTGGCTTTGAGAATCGTGGCGGCGCGGCGGGTGTCGCGGTCGCCGGCCTCCATTGCCTTCAGCAGCAAGCCCCATTGTTCATCGGCGAGTTTGTCGAGTTTCTTTTTGCGGGCGGCCAAGTAAACAAGCCCGCGTTGGGTGATCTCCAATTCGGGTACGGTCGGGTCAATTTTCTTTGCCGCCGATTCCAACTCCCCGCGCAGGAAATTCACGTAAAAAGACGGCCCTTCGGGCGTCTCCGATTGGTTGACGATGAACACGTTCGTCTTCCCCTCCGCCGCCGCTTGCAAGGAGTCCAGCATTTTCTGGATTCGGGCCACCAACGTGGAATTGAAGTTTGTCATTTGACCAACCTGGAGTCGCTGAAAGCTGCCGAGGATCGCCTGCTTCTGCACGGCAATCGCACCGACATCCTTCTTCAAAACGGCGGCGCGGAACTTCTCGAAATTGAACGACTGACCTGCCGGTCCATCGGGCATCTGGAGGATTCGATCGTAGTCACGGTTCGCAAACAGCGCGTCGATTTGCGTACCACGGAATGAAACTTCATTCGGGCGGATCGCCAGGGCTTTGTCCAACCACGCCAGCGACTCCTGAAATTCGCCGTTGCCCAACGCCTGATACCCGAGGGCGTACATGGCAAACGGGCTGGGGGTCGCAGTGGACGCGGCGTTCAGGTAGAGCGGCTTCGATCTTTCCGCGTCCAGAACCCGCCCCAGCAGGTACATGGCATCGGACGAGTTGATCTCTTGCAGCAACCGGGTGTATTCCGGTTCGAGATCGACGGTTGGTTTGTACTTCTCCATCGCCGTTTGGTACGCCCGGTGCCAGTTGACGGCCAACGGTCGGCGACCCAGTCCGGCCTTGAGGAATTCCAGATACTTCTCGTGTGGCGACTTCACGCCCAAGAGGCTCAGCATCACCAAATTATCCGGCTCAGTCTTGAGAAATCGCTGCATGTAAAGCGATTGTTGGTCGTCGTTCAGTTTGGCATGGTCGATCAACTGAAGCCGTTCGATGTCGGAACTGACCCGTTCGAGGCCGACCCGATTCTTGGTGACCGAGTTGCCTTTTTTGAGTTGCATGGTCTGGGGAAAGTCGGCGAACACGTAATCCACACTCGGTAGCTGATAAAAGCCTTCACCGATGTGCAGGGTGCCGGGCGGGTTGACGGGCGGGTTACCGGCGGCATACGTGGTCGTCTCTTCGACTATGGGAGCCAAGCGGTCCGGGTTGAAGATGAACACGGTCCCGTCGAACGGGCGGGTCCAAAAATTCGTCTCGACCTTTGCGACGATCGGCTCGAAATCCAACCCCGGCGTAACCGTTTCGAGGGTCACCGACCCTTCGGCCAACGTGTGCGACACCGCTGTCATCGGCGCGAGAGTTGTATCCGTGCCGTTGACGCGCACGCTGTACGAGATCGCACTTCCGTTGACGAGGTAAATGGTGCGATTGGTGCCCTTGTAAACAGCGACGCCCAAATACGTGAGGCCGCCCAAAATCAGGATCAGCGGGAACGCCCACTTCGCCAGTCGGGCGACGAAATTCGATCCATCTGAGGTGCCGCTTCGGGTGGAAGCAATGGTGTTGGCCCCCTTCACCTTCTTCCCAGATTCGAGGTAGCGTTCCGAGAGTTTTCGTTGCTTCAGAAACGCCTTGTCGGCGACGAATTGCGGAAATGCCGCGTCGCGTTTGTCCATCAAGGCAATCGCGGCGGCGTGGTCGCCCTCGCTTTGATACGTCTGGATCGCTGTCTGCACCAACCACAACGATTCCGGGTTCTTGTCCTCGAAGATGTGGTCGATTAACCGGGTCGCATTCTCGGGATCGTTCTTCCGCAGAAAGCTCTCGGCCAATAGTTCCCGGACTAGCTTCGTGTCCTCGGCCCGTAATGACTTCATGTACGATTCGATGGCTTCGTCGTGCAGACTAAAGTAGCCGTAAGCACTGCCCAACGCTGCTTGCACCTTGGCATCGTCCTGCTTCCCTTCGGAAAGATGGACGAGCTTGTCGAATAGCTTTTCGTCTTGAAAGCCGGTTGCGGTCAACAGGGCGTCAATAATGCCTTCGCTGTCGTCGGGATTTTGCGTTAGCTTTTCGAGGGTCTCGGTCACACTTTTGAGTTTCGAGTCTTCCCATTGCTTCAACGACGTGAGGCGGTGCTTTTCACAACTGGGGCATTTATACTCTGCCCGGTAGTAAATGATCTTTTTCTGTGAGCTAGATTCTGTTCTACTCTCCTTCTCACAACGGAAGGGAGTCCCGAATGGCCGCCTGGT
>JAYVXO010000258.1:0-10226 GCA_043785105.1 Fimbriiglobus sp. | reverse complement strand
ATTTGCGCCACGAGGAACGATGGAACCCCGTCGGGGTACAACAGGGGTGGTGTCGAGAACCCAGGGTGCGCGACGAAGCGCCGCGACCCTGGGCTATTCGATTGAACCCTTTCAGGGTAGTCCGATGGCGTCCTCGGCAACCCCGAGTGACGCTTACGGAACCGACCTCAACACCGATCCGATCGAACAGAGTCTCCCTTGTTACGAAGCCACAAACCATACGAGTCCCGCAGAACGCGCAACTTCAAAACTCGCGCGTCAGGCTAACCCGGACGAAACATTGAAATTGAAAACGCTCTAACTTACCAAAGGCTCAGGTTTTCTCGCCCGATGTGTTACGGAGGCTTTTGCCGAACAAGAGTGCTCTATGAATGTCACGATCCGCGATCGCACAGTTTACGAAACTCTCAACCCTGCTAATGTCGCTGCGTACTTGGCCTCGGCTGGTTGGGATCTCAGCAAGTCCCGTCCGGGTCATTCGTCGTTGTGGCACACGACTTTTGAGGGGGATTCGGTCGAACTGTTGCTACCCCTCAACCCACAGTTCAAAGATTATGTCGAACGGATGGCGGAAACGATTCCCCTCATTGCCGCAATCGAAAAACGATCTCAGTTGGAAGTCCTCTCCGATATCCAAACTGCCAACGCGGATGTTGTCCGCATTCGCTACCGATATGCCTCTGCCAACGATGGCTCAATCCCATTAGATCGTGGCGAAGCAATTGTCGAAAATACTCGGGAACTGCTCATGGCTGGGGCGTGCGCTGCTCTGAGCAAACGGCCCTATTATGCCAGTCTGAAGCCTCAACAGGCTCGTGACTATGTCCAAAAGCTACGTCTCGGCCAAACTGAACGTGGGAGTTATGTACTCACAGTTTTGTCGCCCGTGCCACCGGAATTAAAACCAAGCAAGCCGACTATTCCTGGCTTAGAGGAACCGCCCTACGAACGGCTTGCGCTCACGCAACTCAGCAAAGCCCTCTCCTCATTACGAGATGCTGCGGATGAAGCGATGACATCGTTGAGGATGGATGCTTTTGATCGAGCGATTCAAGATGGTGTCAGCGCGAACCTCTGTTCGGCACTAGTTGGCATCGGTGGTACAGCACCTCAGACTGGTGATAAGCTCAGTATCGCTTTTACATGGGCACGTTCTCGACCGGCTGATTCAAACATTGCCCGTGAAATTGTTTTCCCCGGCGATCGGTTCACCTACATTGCTCAAGCTGCACGTCTCTATAAGGGGAGTGATACTTCGGATGATACAGAGATTCGCGGAGTAATTATGGCACTCAAGACAGAGCATTCTGAGGGGCCCCCTGTTGGCCCTGTTACCATTAGGGATTTCACGGCGTCACGCCCCCGCAAGGTATTAGTCCACCTGGACGAACTCTCACACAAAGCTGCGGTTCAGGCGTATGAGAAACGGTACGAAGTCAGTTGCCGTGGCGTGATAACCCGTTCTGGAAATAACCTGACGATTCAACAGCCTCGTGACTTCATGGTGTTAACCGACGAGTAACCCTACCCACCAAACAGTTCTTCATGTCAACAACCCCTACAATACCTGCCCGGCTTCGTGCCGGGCGGTTTTGTTTCCTGGTGATTGAGTATCCCGTATGTCGCAGCCGAATTTACGCGGGCCGATTCTGTTGGCGGTGCTGGCGGCTGTGGTCACGATTGGGATGAAATCGACGGCGTACCAAATCACCGGGTCGGTGGGGCTGTTTTCGGACGCGCTAGAGTCGGGCATCAACTTGCTCGCGGCGTTGACGGCGTACTTTTCACTTTGGTATTCGTCACGGCCGGCGGACCCGAACCACACGTATGGCCACGAGAAAATCGAGTTCTTTTCCAGCGGCCTGGAAGGCGTCCTTGTCGGCGTGGCCGGCGTGGGTACGGTGGCCTACGCGGTGCAACACCTCTTGCACCCGGAGCCGTTGGGCCAACTGGGTTTGGGTAGCGCGATTGCGTTGGCGGCATCGGTCATCAACTTGGTTGTGGCGCAAATCTTGTTGCGGGTCGGTCGGCGGCATGGTTCGATGGTCCTCGAAGCGGACGGCCATCATTTGATGACCGACGTGTGGACTTCGGTGGCGGTGGTGCTGGGGTTGCTGCTTGTCTCCGTGACCGGGGTGCAACAACTGGACGCCCTCCTCGCACTCGCGGTCGGGCTGCATATTTTGTTGACCGGGTTCAAACTGGTCCACCGTTCCTTCGACGGGTTAATGGACCACGCACTACCGCCCGTCGAACAAACGCAACTCCGCGATCAGATTCGCGCCGCGCTGCCGGTTGATGCGGATTTTCACTTGCTGCGCACACGGCAAGCGGGGCGGCGGAAGTTTGCGGACTTTCACCTCCTCGTCGATGGCGCGATGAACGTGCGCGACGCACATGGGATTGCCCACAGTGTGGAAAGCCAGTTGCGAAAAGTGTTACCCGGTCTTGAAGTGACGATCCACATCGAGCCGATCGACGAGCAAGAGTCCTGGGAAGCGGATGAACTGGCCCGCCTCGGCGAGCAAACCGAGCCGAGTCAATCGGGTCGGTCGAACCCCACCCCGCCGATCGAAGATTGAGGTGACACCGCGATGACACAGTTTATTGACAACCTGTTGTCACTGTTCACCGACCCGACGCTTCGCCCCGTGGCGTTGGGGACGGCCGCGTTGGGGGCCGTTAGCGGTAGCATCGGGACGTTCGCCGTGGTGCGTCGGCAAAGTCTGCAAGGGGACGCGGTTTCGCACGCCGCGTTGCCGGGGGTGGCGCTGGCCTACTTGTGTGGTGGTCGCTCGGAAGTCGTGTTGCTCCTGGGTGCTGCCGTGACCGGGTGGCTGGCGCTGACGATTGTCGGCGGAATCGTGCGCCGGGGCCAAGCAACCTTCGATGCCGCCTTGGCCGGGGCACTCGCCACGTTCTTCGCGTTGGGCCTGGTGTTGATGACCTACCTGCAACACAACGTCCCCGGTGCGGCCTCGGTGCGGTTGCAACAATACCTCTTCGGCCAAGAAGCCGCGACGATGCGCCTGGAAGACCTCGGCCCGCTCATCGGCTTGGGGGGTCCAGCGGTGCTTGTGATGGTCCTGTTTTGGAAGGAGTTCAAGCTCCTCAGTTTCGACCCGGACTTTGCCGCCAGCCTCGGGTTCCCCACCCGCCGGCTCGACTGGTTACTCACGTCACTCGTGGTCCTGTCCGTGGTGATCGGCTTGCAAACCGTGGGCGTGGTGCTGATGAGTGCGTTGATCGTGGCCCCGGCTGCGGCGGCGCGACAATGGGCCGACCGCCTCGGTCACGTCGTCACCTTGGCCGCTGTGTTCGGCGCGTCGGCGGGGTTGGTGGGGACGTTGCTCAGCCACACCCTCAGTCAGCGCGGGCAAGCGGTGCCGACCGGGCCGACGATTGTATTGGTGGCAACGGGGTTCGCGTTGGTGTCGCTACTGTTCGCCCCCCGTCGTGGGATTCTGGCGAATCTCGTGTCGCGTTCCCACACACTCGCGGTGACAACCCGATGACACTCGCCGAACAAGAATCCCTGTTCCTCGTCGCGTCCGTGGCCGCCGCGTGTGCGGTGCCGGGCGTATTCTTGGTGTTGCGCCGGCTCGCGTTGATCGGCGACGCGATTAGCCACGTGCTGTTGTTCGGTATCGTAATCGCCTACTTCGTCACCCAGGATTTGGCGTCGCCGTGGTTGTCGATCGGCGCGGCGGCCAGTGGCGTGTTGACCGTCGCGTTGGTGGAACTCCTGCAACGCACCAAGCTCGTGAAGGAGGACGCCGCGATCGGGTTGGTGTTCCCCGCACTCTTCAGCATCGGCACGCTACTGGCCTCGATGAACTTCCGCGACACGCACCTCGACGTGGACCAAGTGTTGCTGGGGCACATCGAGTACGCCAATCAAACCCGACCGATCTACCTGGGGTCGCTCTACCTGGGCCGCCAACCGACGCTGATTATGCTGGGACTGTTCACGCTAAACGCCTTACTAGTCGCGGTGTTTTACAAGGAATTGAAGCTGACCACGTTCGATGCGGCGCTGGCGACTAGCCTCGGATTTTTGCCAGGGTTGATGCACTACGGGCTGATGACCGTCGTCTCCGTCACCACGGTCGCCGCGTTCGATGCCGTCGGCCCGGTGCTAGTCGTCGCCTTTCTCGTGTTGCCTGCCGTCAGCGCGCGACTGCTCACGGATCGACTGATTGGGATGCTGATTCTCAGCGTCGTCTTCGCCGTGATGGCTTCGATTATCGGCGTGAAGATCGCCTACCAATTCCAAACGAACACCGCCGGCATGGTCGCCACCACGCTGGGAGGGTTGTTCGCCGTCGTGTCGATCGCCGCGCCGAAGCGGGGGATCCTCGCGGACACCATTCGCCGCTTCCGCCAGCGCCGCGAGTTCCTCGAAACGATGTTGGCGATTCACCTGTACCAACACGAAAACACCCCCGCCGAGCCGGACGAAGCCCTACTAACCGGCCTACACCGCCACCTCCTGTGGCCCCCCACCGAAGTCAATCGCGTCGTCAAACGCGCCGAGCAAAACGGCACCGTCACCCGACAAGGACCAATCCTAAAGCTCACGACCACCGGCCGAAGCCGCGCCGCCGCCGTGCTAGGCGAGCAATTGCCCAAAGTGTGAGAGCCGGTAATGCCGCCCTCAGCGAAACCCATCACTACATCAACCGCATTCAGAAGAATACGCTGTGACGGTGTCGGTCAATTCTTCAGCGTCATCAGCTCAAGGTCGGCCTTGGTTTGCACGTGCTGCAAGTCAATGCCGATCCGTATGGGTGCTTACCCAGTATTCCAACTGCATAACTCCTGTAGGTATCAGGTGCAGAACACGGTTTCAAAATTCAGCCAAGCTGAACCTGGGTGGACATTTTTATGCAATTCAGACTTGTGCCGTATAAACTCAGCGTATATATTCATTGCAGACAGATGAAGTCTCCTTGCACCGTACCACGTGCGGGTACCTCGCTAAGAGGTCTTTAGTGAGTCGTTAATCGGTCGGATTGTCATACCGCTACCCATGTGTTGGCAATGATGCCTTAGCAGGGATGTGGAGAGACAGTTCTACTGGATGGACGGCTATAGGTAGTTAGCTACATTTCGTAGTTAACTGCTGTCAACTCAAGGAGACCGTTTTATGATCGAGAGATCAGTTCATTTGTCGTCACCGGAGGAACCACCACCTACAACTTATGAACGATTAGAAGTGCTTGAAGACTTCTGGCGTTTGTTGGAAGTGGGCAGTGTCAACAACGGAGAGACAGCACTGAGTGGGCTAGAAGATCTACGTGACCAAGTCAACAAACTGTTGTGCAAGGTGCCTGCGGACGTAACTACTTCCGAAGGTCTTACCGCATACGCAGCCGAATTGATGTCTGGTCAACAACTCTTCTAGCCCACCTTACCACACATATTTGAGTACCTATGTTCCTCGGCAATACAGCACGATATCTTAGGGAGAAAAAAGGTCTAACCCAGACCGAAGCTGCCCGCATACTTGGCGTCACTCAAGTACACATTTCCAATGTCGAGAACAACAAAGCCCAGCCGTCCCATGATTTGGTGAACCGTTACAGAGAAGCATTCGGTGTGGATCTTCATATCTTGGGTTGGTGTCTTTACGGTGATTTGGAGAAGTTACCCGTTTCTGTTCGTAAGCCAATGAGCGAATTAGCTAAAGCTTGGAAAATCGAACTAGGAGAACTGCTTTCCACAACTACGGACGGGCTTTGAACTGACACTCATCAACTCAATATACGGACTTGCTGAAGTTGTTGGAACCACCAAGTCACATCTTCTGCGCGTAATTGGCGACTCTCAGTCCTACTATCAAGAATACTATCTTGTAAACTCCTCAGTTAAAGCATCCGAAAAACATCGCGTTATAGTAAGCCCTCTTCAGCCGATTCGTAGATTCCAACGTGCCTTACTTGATAGCTACTTGGCGCCATTATTAAAGCGTTCGCCTAAAAGTCACGGCGGTGTTCTTGGCCGTAGTACAATTACGAATGCCCTCGAACATGCTAAAAGCGACTACTATCTAAAAGCGGACATATCTAACTTTTTTCCATCTATACGCTATGAACGAGTTCAGAAGCATCTCATCCAAGTTGGGCATAGCGAGCAAATCGCACGTTGCATAACCAAGCTTTGTACTCATAAATATGTCTTAAGCCAGGGGCTTATTACAAGCCCCATTTTAGCAGATGCCGTCCTGTGTGATGTTGACTGCCGGATCGTGGCCGTATGCAAAAAGGAAAACTTAATTTATTCCCGCTTTATAGATGACATCACAATTTCAGGCACGTTTAACTTTCATGGCAGTGGAATCCCGAAATCAGTGAAATCGATTCTTGAAGATCACGGTTTCGGAGCAAATCAATCGAAGTGGGTAATGGGTAAGCGGACTGAAGGTGCAGTTATTACTGGTTTGTCGATCAAAAAAGTTTCGTAAGTATTCCAAGAGAATATTGTGATGTAGTGTTGAAAATACTACTTGCAATGAAGGAACTCTCTAAAGCGGAGAGCTTTTCAGGAGTATACTTTCACAAGGATCAATTACGCGGGAAGATTAGTTACATTAAACACATTAGTCCACGGTTAGCCTCGCCTTTAATCAGACACTTCAAGCAAATTGATTGGGACAAGGTACTGTCTAACGCTATCCGTTTAGGATGTGTTCAATGCACAAAAACATTAATTAAACGCTAATCAGGTCAAAGTCGTCATTAAATGGTGCATTCTCAGCAGACGCTTTGGCTCATCTCATATCCACAATTGATTCAGAAATCGGGCTGTACGTTTTCATGCAGGCCCGACGCTGGGCTGTCATCGACCAAACGGCGGAAGCATTTCCCCTCACTCTTTCCTGTCGGGCCTCGCAAAACCTCGACCCCGACCTACAAATCCCAATCGCCAGAATCAGACAGGTACACCATTCGCTCACCCGGCCTTCGGGAAAGTCAGTCGAAAGGTGCGGATGACGCCGGGGGTGTAGAGCTTGCCGAACCCGTGGTCGGGGACTTCCAGGACTAGCTCCAGGTTGGCGGCGGGGATGTTGAAGGGCGGGTGGTCGAGGTAGACGCCGGAGTTGTTGAACAGGCGGATTCCGCTGCCGTGCACCTTATCGACGTTCGGCGTCACGGCGGGGTTGTCGGCGGGGTGGTGTTCCGTGATGAAGACAGTCCGGTACTGGCTGAGCTTGGTCAACACGTTTTGAATTTGCGCGTTCGAGAGGTGCTGAAACACTTGCCGAATGAGACAGAAATCCCCCGCAGGCAGGTCGTCCTGGACCATGTCCAAGCAGACGAACCGGACGGGACCG
Organism: Fimbriiglobus sp.; assembly: GCA_043785105.1. GTDB lineage: Bacteria > Planctomycetota > Planctomycetia > Gemmatales > Gemmataceae > Fimbriiglobus. Next base: position 2,890 of record JAYVXO010000258.1, on the reverse strand, counting down.
CGCACTGTCTCTTGCAGGTGCTTTACGAGGTCCGGCACGACATCGACCCCAATATATTCGGAGCAGTCTTCGACCAGCCGCGACCCGATGGCAAAGTCTCCGCAGCCGAGATCGACGACGCGGGGGCGTTCCGATCCAGCCGCCCGGAGGTGCCCCCGGATGTACGCGACGTAGGGGTCCGTGATGGCGTCGATCGCCGAGCCACTGCCCGAACAAAACGGCCCCGTGCCGCCCCACTTCTTTTCCCGGTAGATTTCCGAGAACACGTCCTGCGAAGTCCGGCCCGCATTCCGCCGCGCTTCCCGTGCGATGTTGCGCTCGTGGTTGGCCCGCTTCAGAAACCCCGGCATCAGAAACTTCAACCACGACTTCATACGAAGCCCTCGTTAGGCGGCCTGATTAGCTCATAGATGGATCCCGTCTTATTGAGCATCACCAGAAGTTGGATCACTGCAGTTGGGGTCACCTGCGGTCGGCGCTGGATCAGGCAGATTTTTTGGTCACGCTGATGTCGGGCACCGCAGACCACTCCACCAACTCGCCAGTCGCGTCGTCATGCGGGCGTGTCACATACCCGACGGATCGCAAGTAGTCTTGGGCCGCATCCAAGGGGATGCCAAGGGAACGCATTCGTGGCTTGTTTTGTTCGTACCATACCTCCTGTATTGACTGTGACCGGAGCAGTCGTTCGCAGCCCATTAAGGCCCAAGCGTCCGCACCTTCCACGTCTACTTTCAGGAGTGAGATCGGACCGTCTGAACGAACGACATCATCGACACGGACCACCTCGACTTCGATCGTTCCTTGTTGGCCGTTGACGGCGAAACCGCCCCACCCGGTTTGCTCCGGCGGGCCGGGATCGAAGTGAAGTTTGCCGGGCGAATGGCCGGCGGCGAACGGGACTAACTCGATCTGGGATTCAAAGCCGTTGTGGCGGATGTTCCGTCGCAAGATGTCGATGTTGCGGGGGGATGCTTCAAAGGCAATGCACTTGTTCGCCGGGTTGGCCGCAGCCCAGAGCAGGGCGAAGTACCCGAGGTTAGCGCCGACATCAACGAGCGTGCCACCGCAGCGGCCTAACTCGACGACCCGGCGGGTTAACGCCGGCTCGTAGAGGCCCGTGAACGCGATGCAGTTCGAGATCATGTCCCCCGGAAGCAATTCCATGACCACGCGGGGTGCGTACCGTAAACCGGCATTCTTGTAGAGTGGAAGCCATTGCGCGTGACGTGTCCGGTACAGTCGTGCCCAGACTGCCACGCGAAGTCGATCGGGAAGCAGCCGCATCACGAATGGGCGGTTCACTAAAGTCTCCGGTTTCTAAGGATTTCCAATTTCATCCGTCATCCCGGCGTGTCAATCCCTGATGCAAACCTCACGGATTGACACGCTTGCTTACACCCCGGCGGCTTTTCTCAGCGCTTCGGCCTTGTCGGTTTTTTCCCACGTGAAGTCGGGGTTTTCGCGGCCGAAGTGGCCGTGGCGGGCGGTTTCACGGTAGATCGGGCGGCGTAGATCGAGGGTTTCGATGATGCCTTTCGGGGTCAACTTGAAGTGCGTGCGGATCAGTTCCACGAGCTTGTCTTCGGTGACGCCGGGCGCGGTCGTGCCTTCGGTGCCGACCCAAATGCTGAGCGGGTCGGGGAAGCCGATGGCGTAGCTGAGTTGCACTTCGCACCGCTTGGCCAGCTTCGCCGCGACGATGTTCTTGGCGATGTACCGGGCCATGTACGCGGCGCTGCGGTCCACCTTGGTCGGATCCTTGCCGCTGAATGCGCCACCGCCGTGCCGCCCGCGACCGCCGTAGGTATCGACGATGATCTTGCGACCCGTCAGCCCGCAATCGCCGTGCGGCCCGCCTTCGAGGAACACGCCCGTCGGGTTGATGTGGTAGGTGATGTCGCCCTTGATGAGGTCGGGGCGTTCGGCCTGGAGCGTGGGCAGAATCAGTTTCTCGATGATCTCTTTCCGGGCAGCTTCGGTGAACTTGCGATCGGCCATCACCGTTTCATCGTGCTGGGTGCTTAGGACCACGGTCGTGATGCGAATGGGCGTGCCGTCGCCGGTGTACTCGACGGTGACTTGGCTCTTGGCGTCCGGGCGCAACCACTTCAGCCGCCCGTCGCGACGCATCGCGGCGTGGTTTTCGACGAGTCGGTGCGCCAGGTAAATCGGCAGCGGCATCAGGGTGCGGGTTTCGTCGCAGGCGAAGCCGAACATCATGCCCTGGTCGCCCGCCCCGCCCGTGTCCACGCCGACGGAAATGTCCGGCGATTGGGAGTGAATCAGGCAGTTGATTTGAACCGTGTCGGCGGCGAACCCGATGTGGTGGTCGGTGTAGCCGATCTCCGCGATCGCGTCGCGGACGATCTTGTCCACGTTGACGCGGGTCAGCGGGGCTTTCGTGGTAATTTCGCCCGCAACGGTGCAATGGTCCGTGGTCACCAGCGTTTCGCACGCCACCCGGCTCATCGGGTCGTGCTTCAGGCAAAAGTCGAGAATCGCGTCGCTGACTTGATCGGCCACCTTATCGGGGTGGCCCATCGAGACCGATTCGCTCGTGAACAGATAACGTTGAGAACTCACGGTTGCACCTTTCCCAGGACCAGTAAGACAAAAATATCCGGCTGCACGCAGTTTATTCCGGGGTGCCATGCGCGGGAACTAGCGCCGGGAGAATCTCGAACGACACGGGAACTTCACGCACCGATAACAATCACAGGCGATACTACTTGGCGGGTAGGGGGAAGTTTGTCGATTGATCTTCGCTGTCAACCCCAACGGGGTTGTTCCCTTAGAGCGGTTCTCGCATTGGTGTAGCGTACACCAATGCCATATTTTGCGAGCTATCTTCCGAGTGTCCGCTACACAAAATCGGGAACCGCTCTAG
>JAYVXO010000257.1:0-65882 GCA_043785105.1 Fimbriiglobus sp. | reverse complement strand
CTGAGTTGGATGGCCAAGCTCACTCCCCATCTCGATCAGCAAGCCGTCTGGGAGCGCACGGTGACGGACTATGCGAAGATACGCACGCCGTTCCGTGACAAGCAACAGCACCAGAACCTTGGCCATGTTGCGAACTTCGGCTTCTGCGATGGCACTGTGCGATTCTTACGCTACGAAGCGGACGCCGTGTTACCTGCCCTCATGACCCATGCCGGTGGCGAAGTCACGTCGGTTGACTGATTCACTTCTGGCTTTTTACCGTGCCCCGGTCGCCGTTGACGGGACTGGGTGGGATGGGTATTTCCCGACGACGAAATGGGGGTCACCTACTTGTTGAAAGCAGGATTGTGATGAATCGCGTTTCGAGATTAGGTCTGTTGGGCGTGGTGGTTGGATTGGTTGCAAGCGGGCCGGGGTGTCGGATGATGGACTCGTATTACGAGGACGACGATCACGAACCCTGTTCCGAGTACCGGCGGCTCGAACCGCAACCGGAACGACAACGCGGTGTCACTGCGGTGCGGGAACCGGGGATTTATCCGGGCGATGACAAGCGATAGCCGTGCTAATCAGCCGACTTCATGCCCTGATTTTGGTCGTACCAACTGCGCAGGTTGGCGTCACAATTCGTTAGCCCCCATCGCGTCAGCGCGATTGTTGCGGCGGCAATCAACGTGAAGCCGACGAACCACGACAGCGTCACGCCGCTGCGGAGCGGCATGTACGCAAGACCGGGTGGTAGGAAGTTTGCGGCCTCGACCCAACCCATCTTTAAGAAGCCAACCAGGATCATCGGCACGCCGAGTGTGAGCATCGACGAGATTCCGCTACTTTGCTTCCCGGTCGAAAAGGCCCGGAAGCCGACGACGAACGCGAAGCACCAAATCAACACGCCACCCAGCACGGCAGCGATGACATCGACCCACTCGTTGCGCCCGGAAATGCCCAGCGCCAGCCACAACACGCTGGAGCCAAACAGGTACCCCCAACCTCGTTTCCACGACGCAAGTAGGGAGGCGTGCCAGTAATCCCGGCTGGATAAATCGGTCAACAACAGGAGTTCCAACCGCTGGCAACGGTTCTGTGTCGTGGAATCCCACAGCCCGAACTGGAACGCCGCCGGGACCGAGGCCAGCACCGCAAGGGCGGTCGCAATGGCCGGCGCACCACCCCAGTTTTCCAAGAGTAAAAATACGAGCTTGCCCATCCACGACGGCCAGTCGTCGCCCGCCACAATGAACGCGGCATAAATGAGCGAAAACCCACCGGCAAGCCACAGGTTCACCTTGCCGGAATACTCCATCACCCGCCGCACCGCCCACCACGACAACGGCTTGTCACCGATCTTTTCCAGTTGCGATTCCCGGCTGGAATCAATCGGCTTGTAGTGGCGATCGTGGAAGTGACCCTTCAACCGAAACGCGGCCCGGAAACCCGCAACGGTGATGATGCTGCACGCAAACAGACTGAGTAGCTCGAAGCGTTCCCACGCGATCCAATCGACGCGGTCCGACGAGAACCAATACCGCACGATCCCGAACGGGTTCATGTTGTGAAGGAACTTCACGCAGTCGTAAATCAGTTGCCCGAGTGTCGGGGGTAACTTCTCCAACCAGACGAGCAAATTCTCCGCCGCCAGTACGCCGATGACCAGATAAACCAACACACTCGCCATGCCGAACAGTTCCCCGATGCGTCGGACGATCACGGGTTCATACACCCACGCCGTCAGGCAAACCCCCGCGAGAATCCCCCACACGAACGGCATGACAAATAACGGCACCAGGTCTTGCGGATCAACGATCCCCGTGAACAGCAACCCACCGATGAGCGGTAAGCCGGACAGCCAGACCAGGGCGAAGCGGCACACCCCGACAAGCGATTCCGCAAAGAACAGCCGCTTCGCTTCGATCGGTGAGGTGAGCAAAAACTCGAGCGCCTGACTCTTGGGTAACTGTGTCAATCGCCAGCCGATGAGGGCCGCCCCTTCGACGATGCCCAGGCACAACATCGCGTACCCCACGCCCATCAGCACTTGCCCCGATTCGGCAGTCGCTGCGGCATATGACAACGCCGCAACCACGAGCGTGTGCGCCACGGCCACACGGCGAAACGTCAACTGCCGACCGGGAGCAAGCATGGCAATTGTGAAGAACGGCTTGAGCATGAAGAAGTCGTCTCAGGGCTGATGAATTGAACCACGAATTACACGAATCAGACGTAGGCAATCAAGATCACAAGGGACAGTTTGGATTGCTGTTGAATTCCAATTGTGCTGCGATCAACTCGTCGGGTCTCAAAATTATTCGTCGGATTCGTGTGATTCGTGGTGACGAATCCGGGTTACCGAAATCGTCTCGACTGGGAGGGTGAAACTGGAACGACTTTGAAATTTTGTCCCTCGTCGTCCGTTCGGATGACTTGCAAGTTGTTGATGGTCAGCAGGCAGTTCATCATCTCCACACAACTGGCGAAGCGGTCTTGTGGAATTGGGTTCATCGCTCGGGCGAGGATTGTTCGCTCGCTGGCGGGGAGTGCGATCAATTTCGGCTCGGGCCGGGTGTAATTGCGTAACTGCTCGCGTTCAACCGGCGGCGCCGGGAACGGGAAGCAACCCGTTCGCAAAACGTGGTACGTGACGGCGAAACTGAACTGGTCGCTGCGGTCGGACAGGTTGCCGTGAAACACTTCGGGCGCACAGTATTCCGCCGTCCCGTGGCGCGGACATGGCGTCGTCGAACCCGTCGTCGGCGTTGCCAATCCGTAATCGGCAAGCTGGGCTTCTTCGCCACGCAGCAAGATGTTGTTCGGCTTAATATCACCGTGCTGTAGCCCGACCAATTTTCCGTCAATTCGGTGTCGGCGTGCGTTCAAGAAATCAAGGCCGACCGCAATTTGGTACATGTAATGGCAGAGCCGTTCGATCTCGATCATCCGGGCAAATTCATCGACGTAGAGTTCCAGCAAGTCTAACATCGACGCTTCGGCGAGGTCCATCGCAATCGCAATGCAACCGGGTAGCGACCAGACTTGGCGAATCCGCAGCAGGCTCGGGTGACTCAGCGATTGCACCGCTTGGAGAGACCGTAATTCCCGTGAAGTCGTGCCCTGAGTGCCTTGTGTGGCACTGGACATGAACTTCAACGCGACCAGTTCGCCAGTCGGTGAGGTCGCTTCCCACACGGTGGCAAAGCCACCTCGCCCCCGTAACCGCAAGAGTCGGTAGCCAGGGAACGGCACCGCACCGGCTTCGGGTTGAAACGGCAGCGCCGCTAGAAACCGTGAGGAGCGTTGGGACGGTATACGAGGCAAGTCAAGCCTCCTCACAGGGCCGCAGTCGCGGTCAGCCACAGTAGGATATTTCGACGGGGACTACCAATCGGGGCCATCAACTCTGGGCATGGCGTTAACCAACCATAGCACACGGGATGAAGCCTGTCGTTTCAGCGTGGCAAACTGGTGAAAGTCCAACTGATGGGGTGGCCATTCTGGTAAGGCATCAAGCCATGAAAGGTGGGTGCGGACAAGTTGAAAATCATCGGCAGAAAGTAACGATCCCCTTCCCACATCGGCAAAGTCATGACATCCGCAACGTGAACCCAGTGGAGTTCGCCCTCAGGGTTCGATTTTAAGACTGTGCCTGAAAATTGTGTCACACGAAACAGGAACCCGAACCAATCGCCACCGTCCCGGCCAAACCCCGGCCAACTGATGGTCCCCGCCAGATGCAACTCGTCGCATTCGATCCCGGCTTCTTCACGCACTTCACGCCGAAAGCTGGTGACAATGTCTTCGTCCCGTTCGACTTTACCACCAATGCCGTTGAACTTCCCGAAGTGCGCGTCGTCCGGTCTGGCGTTACGGTGGATCATCAACACCTGGGTGCGATCGGGGGAGAAGATGTACCCGAGCGTCGCTAAGGTGGGTGTTAAGGGCATGGGCTACTCTGGATTCCACTGCGTCTAATGGTACCGCCGTCAACTGCGACCCCTACCGGGGTCGAGGCGAATAGCTGGGTTCCTGGGGTCGCAGACGCGACCCCAGGCTAATGGCTGCAATCCCTACGGGATAAAAATCGAAACCGGGCATCCCGGTAGGGATGCTAGCGATTAGCCTGGGGTTGAGCGTAGCGACACCCCAGGAACCCGCCGGCGACAACCCAAGCACTCCCTAGGCTATTCCGCCTCACGATCGAAGGTGGGCGGGTCTTTGTGTTCGCCGAGGATTTTCTTCACGCCGATCAGGTCCACGTCCGTGATCCCTTCGCGGCGCGGGTACCGGCGTTCCAAGGCGTCGAGAAGCGTTTCCCACATGTCGCGGCTGACGTGTGCGGGCGTCGTCCAATTCTCGCGGCGACGGTATCGCACTTTGAACGTCCACTTCCCGGCGAACCGCTCCACGGAAACAAATCGTTTCTCGCCCGTCTCCGGGTCGGCGTCGGTCCACTGCACTTCAACTGACATAATCGAACCCGTGAGAAATCCGCGACACGTGACGCATACAATTCTAGCAGACCCGGTTTCCGAATCACGGATGACGCCATGTTGTTGTTGGAAGGCCACGTTTCACCCGTCACGGCGCTCGCGTTCTCGCCGGACGGCCAACGCCTCGCCAGCGGCACGAAGAGCGGCATGGTCGGCATCTGGTACGGCACGGAGATTCCCGAAGAACTGCCGACCGATCCAGAACTAACCACATCCATCAATGCCATCGAGTTTCACCCCGAAGGTCTCGCGTTCGTGGTCGGTGGCGGCATGGGTTGGTTGGGCCGACGGGAGCGGGCCGACGGCACGTTCGCCATTTTTAACCCCACTGGCAAGCCCACCAGCGTCACGGCACTGCGATTTCTAACGCCCGAACTCCTGGTCGTCGGTGCCGGGGATCGGGTGAAGCCTGATTCGGGGATGCTGATGCTGTGGGACATGACCACCCAACGGTACCGCGAACCACAATTTCGGGCGGGCCAAGGTGTGCGGGCCATCAGCGTGTTGCCCACCAAGCGATTGGTGGCGTGGGCCGAGTGGGGCCGCAAAATCGCCGTCTGGGACATCGGTAAACCGGAGCCGATCCGGTTCAACTTGCCGCACAACGCCACGAGCCTTTCGTTGCACCCCGACGGCGAATGGCTGGCCGTCGCAGTCGAATGGAGCGGCAAACTTTTCCACCTACCGAGCCGCCAAGAACGAGTCCAGCTAATTGGCCACAAGGGTGCGGTCACAAGCATCGCCTTCAGCCCCGATGGCCACATCCTGGCAACCGGAAGTTGGGACGGCACCGTCCGCTTTTGGGACGCAAACACCGGAACCGAACGGGCGTGTTACGTCTGGCCGATCGGCAAAGTCATCACACTTGCATTCAGCCCGGACAGCCTCCGCCTCGCCGTCGGTGGTGACACCGGCACCATTATGTTGTTCGATGTGGATTAAAGTCGATGCGACTGAGAAGTATTCCTCCACCGATAATCTTCTCGATTGACATGTTAAAGACGCCGTAACCGTTTGTCTGCCATCGACGCCTTTTGCAACTGAACGTTGCGATCACCCCCCGTGACCCGGTTGCTTGTGGGACATCTTCCATCTCGGAATTCGGCACCGGCTCAAACTCCACGTTAAGTGGCCAGAGTACCAGTAGCAAACCATCCAGGTTGTCCAACACGAAAACCGGCTCCGCAACCGGCTCCACCGAGACCCAACGCAATCCGCGTGGCTTCCCTGCCGCAATCGCCGCTTGATGAAAGGCTTCAAGCAATGCGTCCCGATCGTCGAGAAACAACTGACAATCGGGGAAATAGTCCTCGTCACGGTCGTACAGCAAGTTTCGGCGCAACCAATTCAGTATGCCCATTGCTACTCTCCACTCTCCACTCTCCACTCTCCACTCTCCACTCTCCACTCTCCACGCTCACACTCTGGCACTTCACTCATCCCAAGGGTGTGGGTTGTCGGAAATCCTCTCGCCAGATATGCTTGTCTTACGGTTGTGAACTGCGATTATCCGTGGAGCAAGTAATGATTGATCGGCAGATGGAACTGAGACGGCGTTACCACCGCAAAAAGAAAATGCACAAGTGGAAGGCGAAACTCGAAACCGCCACCGGCGAAGCCCGGACACTGATCCTCGCCAAGATCAAGCGGCTGACGCCATCCTGGACGGAAGCCTCCTTGAAGTCCGCAACGGCAGCACCCGCAAAGCCGAAGGCCGAACCCAAAGCTCCGAAAGAAGCCAAAGAGCCGAAGAAGAAAGCCCCGCCGAAACCCAAGGCCGAGAAGAAATAACCCCCCAAAAGCCCAGTGATAATCATCACTGGGCTTTCTTCCTCACTGGGCTTTCTTCAAATCCTGCCAAAACCCCGGATACGTCTTCGCCACGCACCCCGGATTGTTCACCACCACGCCCGTCACCATCAGCCCGATCAATGCCAAGCTCATCGCCATGCGGTGATCGTTGTACGTATCGACCGCACACCCCGTGAGCGGTTGCGGGGTGATTTGCAAGCCGTCTTCGTACTCGTCCACACCCGCACCCAGTTTGCGAAGCTCAGTTGCGAGTGCTGCGATGCGGTCGGTTTCTTTATGGCGGATGTGGGCGACGTTGCGAATCCGCGTCGGGCCGTCGGCGAAGCAGGCGACTGCGGCCAGTGTCATCACGGTGTCACTGATCGCGTTCATGTCCACATCAACACCTTGCAGTGAACTGCCGTGAACCGTAATCGCATCGCCCGATTCTTCAACATGACAACCCATTTGTTGAAGAATGTCCACGAAGTGGACATCCCCTTGCAACGACTTCCGGGTTAGCCCCTTTACCGTGACCCGACCGCCGGTGATCGCGGCCATCGCCCAAAAGTACGACGCCGACGACGCATCCGGTTCGATGGCGTATTGCTCGCGGTGAATCTGTTGGTTGCCGGGGATCACGAACCGCCCGGCGGCGTCCCGATTCACGGTGAGGTTGAACGCCTTGAGCATCGCAATGGTCATCTCGACGTAGGGTTCGGAGACCAGCGTGCCGACGATTTCGAGCGTCGTCTCTGCCGTGGCGAACGGCGCCGCCAGTAACAACCCGCTCAGGAATTGGCTACTAATGTTCGCTTTGACCTTCACCGCTCCGCCACGCAAACCGTGTGCATTGACCACCACGGGCGGGCAGCCGTTGCTCGTTTCGCTTTTCACATCGACGCCGAGTTGTTCCAACGTATCCAGTAAGTCCTGAATGGGCCGTTCTCGCATTCGCGGAATGCCATCGAGACGATACGTCCCCTGCCCTAGTGCGACCATCGCCGTCAGGAATCGAATCGTGGTGCCGGAGTTGCCGACGAATAGGTCGGCATTCTTCGCGGGGATTAGGCGCCCTGAGTTGTTCGGATTCAGCGTGATGCGACACGCGGACCAATCGACATGCACATCAAACCCGAGGCGCGTGAGGCAATCGACCATCACTTCGGTGTCTTCACTTTGCAGCACGCCTTCGAGTTCGCATGGCCCGTTGCGACTCGCCAGTGCTGCCAGCACCAGTGCCCGGTTGGTGATGCTTTTGCTACCGGGGACAGTGACGGTTGCATCGACACGACTGGTGAGCGGCGTAATCGGCAATTGATTGGGGTACAGAATCATAGTGCAGCGGCTTCGAGGTGTTTGGGGTAGGTCACACGCATTAAAAACAGCCCTTGCGGTGGGGCGTTCGGGCCGGCTTCACGGCGGTCTTGGCGGGCGATGATGCGCGCGACGTGTTCCGGCGGCCACTCGTGGCGACCCACTTTCACCAGTGTTCCGGCGATCGCGCGGACCATGTTGTACAGGAAGCCAGTGGCTTCCACATCAATCCAAATCGTTTCGCCGATGCGAATCACACTGGCATGGGTGATGGTGCGGATGCTGCTGAGCCGGTTGGGCCACTTCGTCTCAAAACTCCGGAAATCATGGCGCCCCAGCAGGTACTGTGCCGCCAGGATCATGGCATCCGTGTCGAGCGGTTTGCGGCAGTGGTCGGCGAACCGGCATAGAAACGGGTCGTGCATTCTCGCATCGGTAATCACATACCGATACATCTTTCGCAGCGCGTCCTTGTTCGCACAGAACGATTGCGGCACGACATCGCACAGCCGCACGCACACGTCGTCCGGCAGGTTCGCGTTGATGGCTTTGACCAACACAGGGCCGGACAGTTTCGACACGCTGTAAAAGTTCGCCACCTGCCCGACGGCGTGAACCCCGGCATCGGTGCGACCACTGGCGTTGAGTCGAACCCGCGATTCTTGCGTGATAACGCCGATCGCGTTTTGGATCGTCTCTTGCACCGTGCGGTACCCCGGCTGCGTCTGCCAGCCCAGAAACTCGGTGCCGTCGTAACGGACGATGATACGGTAGTTACGCAAGTGGATGTTCTAAAACGTGTCTCCGCGTCTCTGCGTGAGAAAATTCTTACTTACTGCGGACGATGCCGCGTTTCACGAGTTCGACGGCACATTGCACCGCGTTCGTCGCCGCCCCTTTGCGGAGGTTGTCCGCGACGACCCAGAGGTTCAGCGCGTTCGGGTTGGACGGGTCTTGGCGGACTCGACCGACGTAGGTGTGATCGGTGCCGGTGGCGTGGATCGGTTGCGGGAATTCGCCATTCAGTTCGTCCATTAACACGACGCCCGGCGCGTCCGCCAACGCCCGCTTCGCGGCTTCCACGGTGATCGGCCGTTCAAACTCGACGTTGATCGACTCGCTGTGCGAGACCTTCACCGGCACCCGCACGCACGTCGGCGAGACGCCAATCGTCTTGTCGCCGAAAATCTTTTGCGTCTCGTTGATGACCTTGTTTTCTTCCTCGGTGTAACCGTTGGCGTCGAGCGTCCAATCGAGCGTGATGACGTTCCCCGCCAGTTGTGCCCGGTGCGCCGTCGGCTTCGGCACGGGTTGCCCACTGACGTAGGCTTTCAGTTGGGCATCAAAATCAACCAAGCCCGTGGTACCCTTGCCGGACGAGGATTGATAGGTGCTGACGATGATCCGCTTCAGCTTCGCAAGGTCGTGCAGCGGCTTCAGGGCGACGGTCAGTGGAATCGCCACGCAGTTCGGGTTGGCAACGATCCCCTTCTTGGCGTTGTGCAATTCGTGGGCGTTCACTTCCGGCACGACGAGCGGGCAATCCGGGTCCATCCGCCACGCCGACGAATTGTCGATCACGATCGCGCCGTGCTGGGCGGCGATGGGGCTGAACTGCTTGCTGATAGACGACGGCGTGCTGCTGAGGACGATCTGCACCCCCGCAAACGCCTCCGCCGTGATCGCCTCGACGTGGTACGATTTCCCGCGAAACTCGATCGTTTTGCCGACGGATTTCTCGGACGCCAGGAACTTAATCGCTGTCGGCTTGAACCCGCGTTCCACAAGCACCTGCCGAATCAATTCCCCCACCGCCCCCGTCGCCCCGACCACCGCCAAGCTCACGTCCACGAGAAACCCCTCACAACGAAACGAGAGAAACCAGCAATTCATCCGCAACAGATGTTAAACGGATGCCGACTCCGATGGACAAGCCCGCACGGGGCGCGGTTCGAGGTGTGTGGTGCTACAACCGTTCCCGATGGTACAATGTTTCCATGAGCAATGTTAGCGTGCAAGAACTCCAGCAGAACCCAGGTGCATTGCTGGACCGTGTAGAAGCCGGTGAACACCTCGTCGTGGTCCGTGGTGGACTCGCCATTGCTGAACTGCGGCCTGTTGACCCCGTGCCAAGTGGTCCACGGCCCTTCGGCCTGTGTGCCGGTGAATTCACCGTTCCCGACGACTTCGACGCGCCACTACCCAACGAGATTCTCAAAGACTTCGAGGGCCGATGAGGCTATTACTGGACACCCACGTTTTCCTCTGGTACATCACGGCGAATCCGAAGCTCCCGCTGACATTTCAAGCGGCTATTCAGGATCCAACCAACGAGGTTTATCTGAGCGTCGTCTCCGTCTGGGCGGCTGTCATCAAATACCATCTGAATAGAAGACCTCACGCCGACCAAGCCTTTTCCTCTTCACTCATTTTTATTCCTTTGCGTATTTGGCTTATCACGAGATAATCTCGTGTCGCTCCCCTCCCGCACCCGTTGGGTCTCAAGCGGCACACCCTTTCGAGAAAGCCATGAACAAGGCCCGTTGCTTGATGTTCCTCGTCCTGGTGACGATTCCTGTTGGAAGGGCGGCGTTCCAAACTCCCGCGCCAGTCAACCCGACGCCACACGCGACCTGGCCCATGTACGGCGGGTCGCCCGGCCGCAACATGGCCAACTTCCAGGACCGTGGCGTCCTGGGGGTAATCAACCCGGAAAAAGGGTTACCGCTCTTGTGGAAGGCGGACCTCGGCACGAGGAGTTACGCCCAACCCGTTGTCGCCGGGGGTAAAGTCTACGTCGGCACGAACAACGAGCGGCCGCGGAACAACCGCGATCAGAGGTTTGACCGAAACGTGAAGGAATTCGTACCGCTGGACATGGGCGTAGTCATGTGCTTCGACGCTGCCACCGGGAAATTCCTCTGGCAATCCGTTCACGACAAGCTCCCATCTGGCCCCGTCAACGACTGGCCCCAGGAAGGCGTGTGCTCGATCCCCGCAGCCGACGGGGACCGGGTCTATTACGTAAGCAACCGCTGCACGGTGGTTTGCCTGGATGCGAACGGCTTCGCCGACGGGAACCAGGGGTTCCAGGGCGAGAAGTACAAGCAGGTGACGGATGCGGACGTGATCTGGGAATTGGACATGATTAAGGAGTTGAAAGTCTTTCCGCACAACATGGCGACGGGGTGCCCGCTGATCGTCGGCGACCGGCTTTTCGTCCAAACCAGCAACGGGGTGGACGAGGGACACATTCGCGTCCCCGCCCCGGACGCCCCGAGCTTCCTGTGCCTGGACAAGCGGACCGGGAAAGTCCTCTGGGCGGACAACTCGCCGGGCAAAAACATTATGCACGGCCAGTGGGCCAGCCCGGCTTATGCCGCCGACCCGGTCCCGCAGGTGATCTTCCCTGGGGGCGACGGCTGGTTGCGGGGGTTCGACCCGGCGTCCGGCCGGCTCCTCTGGAAGTTCGACGGCAACCCGAAGGGGACGAAATACGTACTCGGCGGGACGGGTAACAAGAACGATTTCATTGCCGCCCCCGTCGTGGTCGGCGACCGGCTTTTTATCGGCGTGGGCCAAGACCCGGAACACTACACCGGGGTTGGCCACCTGTGGTGCCTCGACTTGACCCGCGCCGTGAAGTTTGGGGCCATCAACAAGGACCACGACGTGACCCCGATCCAGAACAACTTCGACCCCGCCGCGGCCATGAACCAGTCGTCGGCACTCGCATGGCATTACGGCGGGGTCGAGACCCGCAAGTGGGCACCACGCGACTTCAAGTTCGGCCGGACGATGAGCACGGTGGCCGTCGTGGACGGGATCGTTTACGCGCCGGAATTGCAGGGCTTTGTTCATTGCTTAAACGCGAAGACCGGGGAACACTACTGGGAACACGACACCAAGTCGTCGATCTGGTCCGCCCCGTATTATGTGGACGGAAAAGTGCTAATGTGCACGGAATCGGGAGAGCTCTTCGTTTACCGCCATGACAAGCACCCCAAACGAATCGACACTCTCGATTTCGAGGCGGCGGACAAAAAAGAGGCAAATGCGAAGATCCGGGAGCGTAAGCATGAGGTCGAGGTGACCTACCTTCGGATGAAGTTGGAATTTGATGTCCCGATCCGGGGCACCCCGTGCGTCGCCGACGGCGTGTTGTACATTGCGACCGAGAATACCCTCTACGCCTTCAAGAAAGAATGAACGGACGTGCCGAACCCAAACGATCGCGGCACCTTTTGATTTTTCTTGTGTTCAATGCATCGCATCGCCTTATCGCAGGTTTCACGAGGGCGGGACGCGACCTACGATGAGGCATAGGCCGTCGCCACTTCGGTTACAGAATCCCTGGGGCGGCGACTTTGATGCCTTTGAGGGCCATTTTGAGTTGCTCGGGGTTGGGAGCGAATTCGAGGGCGGTGGCTTTATCCACGTCGCCGCGATCGACGAGTTGGCGGAGGTTTTCTGTGAAGTCCACCATGCCTTCGATGAACCCGATCCGGATCGCGTCGGCGAACTTGTCGTCTTTGCTCTTCAGGATCAAGTCCCGGATCGTCGGGTTGATAATCATGATCTCGTTGGTCGGTACCCGTTGCTTGCCGGGCCGGATGCTGGGCACCAGCTTTTGCGCCACGACCGCTTTCAAGTTGAACGCCAGGCTCTGCCGCACGGCGTGGTGCATCGTCGGCGGGAACAGGTCGAGAATTCGGCTGATGGTACTGGCTGCCGAGGAAGCGTGGATGGTTCCGAACACCACGTGCCCCGTTTCGGCGGCGTGGATCCCGGCTTCAAAGGTGTCCTGGTCGCGCATTTCCCCGACCAGGATAATGTCGGGGTCTTGCCGCACGGCGTGCTTCAGGGCCATGTGCCAATCGGACACGTCCAAGTACACTTCGCGCTGGTTCATGACCGACATCTTGTCCGTAAACACGAACTCGATCGGGTCTTCAATCGTGAGGATGTGCAACGCTTCGCGGCCGTTGATGTACTCCAGCATCGAGGCAATCGTGGTCGTTTTCCCAGACCCGGTCACCCCGGCGAGAATGACCATGCCTTGTTCGTAATGGCACAACGTTTCGATGGCCGGTGGCAGACCGAGTTGCTCAAAGCTCGGGATATTCGTGCTCACACGGCGGGCGACCAAGGCAAGCTTACCGCGTTGGCGGAACATGTTCACGCGGAAGCGGCATTCATCGAACCCGATGATGTGGGCAAAGTCGGCGCCCCCCTTTTCGTCCAGAACCTCGCGCTGTTTCACGCTCAGGATCGTGTAGAGCAACTTTTCGAGGTCGTCCTGCGACAAGGGCTTCGTGGCCATGTGTTGAATGACGCCCCGCAACCGCATCATCCCCGGTTGGCCGGCTTTCAGGTGCAAGTCGGACCCTTCGTGCAACATCACGGTGCGGAAGAGTTGGTTCACGGCCGGCTCACCCTGCACGGCAGCGGCCAGCTTCAAGCCGGTTTGTTCCGCCGTCGCCGGGGTCGCCGGGACCGTTGGTGCTGCGGGTGCGGCTGGGGCAGGTGCAGTGGTTGCCGGTAGGATCATGGTCGGCGGCAGTGTCGCTTTTGCAACAACTGGTGCGGCTTTGACTGCGGTTGCGAGCTTGGGTGGTGGTGCTTTATCGGCTGACATGACGGTTCGATTCCTCGGAGTTCGGGAGAGTTACACGCGGGCATTGACTAATCGGACGGCAACCCCGTGTTGAGCTAAGTAGGCTTTCGTGGCTGGGATCGTGTACTCGTTGTAGTGAAAGATGCTGGCGGCAAGGGCGGCGTCGGCACCCGCTTCAAACGCCAACCGCAAATGCTCCGGCGAACCGGCACCACCACTGGCCACGACCGGAATGTTCACCGCGTCTGACACCGCACGGAGCATCGGCAAATCATACCCGCTCTTGGTCCCGTCCGCATCCATTGAAGTCAGAACAATTTCCCCGGCCCCCAAACGCTCCACTTCCCTGGCCCACGCCACGGCTTCCAAACCCGTGCCAATCCGACCGCCGTTAATGTACACTTCCCACACTTCCGCGCCGTTCTTTTGGACCCGGCGCGGGTCAATGTTCACCACCGTGGCACAGCGGCCAAACTTCCGCGACACGTCGGCGATCAGTGACGGCGTCTTGACGGCGGCGGAGTTCAAACTCACTTTCTCCGCACCCGCTTGAATAAGTGCCGTGACATCGTCCAACGTGCGAATCCCGCCGCCCACGGTGTACGGCATGAAAATCTGCTCCGCGACAGCCCGGACCACGTCCAACATGATCTGGCGGCCTTCATGGCTCGCGGAAATGTCCAAGAAAACCAGCTCGTCCGCCCCTTGGTCCTGGTACCGGCGGGCCACTTCGACCGGGTCGCCCGCGTCCCGCAGGCCGACAAAGTTCGTCCCTTTGACCACCCGACCCCGGTCCACATCCAGGCACGGAATAATGCGTTTCGTCAACATACTTGCGGTGGTGACCACCCGTCAGGAGTTACGGTGAATTGAAGAGGTGTTATCCTACCGGCAACGGGACCAGCGCGTCAACAATTCGCGTGACGGGGCGGCGTATCTGTACCGGGCACGGTATAAATCGCCGGTTCGCCTGGACTGATTGGTACGGTCTCCGTTAACTTATCGCCTTGGGTTCATTCCTCAGACGGGTAGCGTGATGCACGATTTATTCACCCAGGTTGGCGAAATTTTCACGACGGTCTTCGCCGGCGGGCATCCGTTGCAGTTCCTCGACCCGGACGTTTGGAAAGAAGTCCTGAGCCGTCCGGGGGTGTTCAGCGCGGCGCTCATCGTGTTGAATTTGATCGTCTTCACCGAGACTGGGTTGCTCATCGGGTTCCTACTGCCGGGGGATTCGCTGTTGGTCGTCGTTGGTGTCGTGGCCAGCCTGAGCGGGTGGAACGTGCCACTGTTGATTGCAACGCTTTGCGTGTCGGCGATTGTCGGTGATTCCGTGGGCTACTGGATTGGGTCGAAGGCCGGACCAGCCATCTTCCGCCGACCCGACGGCTGGTTGTTCAAGCAAGCCTACCTGACAAAAGCGAAAGAGTTCTACGACCGGCACGGCGGCAAAACGATCATCATGGCGCGGTTCGTGCCGATCGTGCGGACGTTCGCCCCGGTCGTCGCCGGTGCGGGGAAAATGGAGTACCGCACGTTCCTGATGTACAACGTGGTCGGCGGCATCGCGTGGGTGACGAGCATGATCCTGTTCGGGTATTACCTGATCGACATCATCAACCCGCTGTTGCGGCCGATCTTCGGCGAACAGTTCACCGTTGTGAAGCACATCGACAAAGTGGCGTTGGTGATTATCTTCGCGTCGGTCGGCCCGATTGTGTGGAAAGCGATTGCGGCGGCCCGCAAGCCAAAAGTGGTCGTGGCCAAGGAACAAGTCAAGGTGCCCGATGCCGTCCGATAACTTGAATGCGTTTCTGCGGGACCAACTGGCTGACCTGAAGACACGCGGGCTTTACAAAGCCGAACGCCAGATCGAGACGCCGCAGCACTCCGACATTTCGGTAAACGGCCACCCGGTGGTCAACTTCTGCGCGAACAATTACCTCGGGCTGGCGAACCACCCGGCGATCGTAGAAGCCGCTGTCGAAGGGTTGAAGACGTGGGGCTACGGCCTGTCGAGCGTGCGGTTCATTTGTGGCACGCAGTCGATCCACAAGCAAGCCGAACAACAGATTGCGAAGTTCTTTCGCAAGGCCGATTCGATTCTGTACATCTCGTGCTTCGACGCGAACGGCGGGCTGTTTGAACCGTTACTCGGTGAACAAGACGCGATTCTTTCGGACGAACTCAACCACGCCAGCATCATCGACGGCGTGCGGCTCTGCAAGGCGCAACGGTTCCGTTACAAGCACAACGACATGGCCGATCTGAAGGCCAAACTCGTCGAAGCGAAGGACTGCCAGTTCAAGCTGATTTTTACCGATTCCGTGTTCAGCATGGACGGCGATTTAGCGAAGCTGCCGGACATCTGCGATCTGGCCGATCAGCACACCGCCGCCGTCGGGATCGACGATTGCCATGCGACCGGGCACCTCGGTGCCACCGGGCGGGGCGCCGCCGAGGAACTCGGGTGCCTCGACCGAATCGACCTCATCACCTCGACGCTCGGGAAAACCCTGGGCGGTGCGAGCGGTGGGTTTACCGTCGGGTCCGCCGAAGTGGTCGATTGGCTTCGCAACCGCAGTCGCCCGTACCTGTTCTCGAACTCGGTCCCGCCGTCGTTGGTCGCTGCCGGGATGAAGGCGTTGGAGTTGGCCGACACGTCCGCCGAGTTACGCACGACCTTGAAAGCCAACACGGCCCGAATGCGGCAAGGGCTGGAAAGTGCCGGGTTCACCGTGAAGCCCGGCCCCACGCCGATTCTGCCGGTGATGTTCGGGGATGCGACAATCGCGGGAAAAATGGCCGAAGCGTTATTAGCGAAGGGGATCTACGTCATCGCGTTCAGCTACCCCGTCGTGCCACAGGGCCAAGCCCGCATCCGCATCCAAGTCTCGGCGGCACACACGATCGAGCAAATCGACCACGCGATCAAATCGTTCGGAGACGCAGGACGGCAGTTGGGCATCGTGAAGTGATTCCATCGGATGCGGTAGAAACAAGAGGATTTCACCACAGAGGACACGGAGGGCCACAGAGAAAACCAATACAGATGTATTTCTACTCTGTGGCTCTCTGTGCCCTCTGTGGTGAATACTCTTTCAGTGAACCAGTGAAAGATTCATTCAGCCACAACGGCAACGGGCGTTTCCGCTAGTTCCTCGGCATGGGTCGCGCGGTTGCGGCCTTCGGCTTTGGACCGATACAACGCTTTGTCGGCTTGGGCAATCAACTCGGCTGTTGATGTGGAACTGTCGGTTGGCCACCAAGTGGCGACACCCAAGCTCACCGTGACCGGGCGATGCGGCCATCGGGCGTGGGCAATCGCACGCCGTAATCGTTCTGCCGCCGCAACCGCGCCGACCCGGTCCGTGTCCGGTAGCAACAAGGTGAATTCTTCACCGCCCACCCGTGCGGCCAAATCGGTGGGACGTAGGCTGCGCAAAATGATGTTGGACACGGCGACCAGCACCGAGTCGCCCGCCGGGTGGCCGTAGGTGTCGTTGTAACTTTTGAAGTGGTCGATGTCCGCCGCGATGATCGAAACCGGCGTGGCGTGTTCTCGGGCATCCGCTTCAGTCCGCTCCAGACCCGATTGCAGGGCGCGGCGGTTTTTCAGACCCGTCAACGGGTCCGTGATGACCGCCACTTGCAGTTGGGTATATGCGGTCTCCAACTCTTGGCGGTGCGCTTCGAGTTGCTCTTCGTGACGCTTCCGGGACGTAATGTCTTCACTCATGCCGACGACCAATTTTTGTGACGGGTCGTCGCAAGCATCATACGGTTGCGACCGCGAGCGGATCCACCGCACCTCACCACACGGGCGCAAGATCCGGTACTCGTGATCGACGCCGCTCGGGAAGTCCGATTCGACGGTCTCCAGGTACCGAGTTCGGTCTTCAGGGTGGATGGTGCTAGCAATGAATTGGAAGCAATCGAGGGCGGCTAGCGGGGCGTCCAGGGATCGTCCCCATACTTTTTCGTAAGTCGCGTTGATGTACAAGATACGCCGATTCGACTGGTCAATCAGCCAGACGACTTCATGGGTCTGATCGAGAATCGCCCGCAAATCGGGCAGCACCGCAGGCATGGGTGGCGAACCTAAACAGTTGAGAGCAGGGGCAAATCAGAATACCTGGAGCGTAGTACAAAGATGCCGGTCACGTCGGATGCGTACAGTTTCTCAGTCACGATTTTGATACCGCCGACATCGTAAACCAGTTCTCGTATCAAGCTTGTCGGTTCGATGGTGGGTGTCACATCAGCGAATCGCCGAACACGACTGGTAGAAATTGGGAGGGCCATTAGAGGAAGTCCGCAGCAAGGACGTTTGGTACGTCCGAACCACGAACTCCTCCTCCGCGCCACAACGTGTTACTGATACAACCCGAAGTCGAGCGCTTCGGTCACTTTGCGTTTGAGCCACCATGCCGCCGTTCGCCATTCGCAGTGAATCTTGGTATTCACGAGCGCGCCGGGTTTGATGCTCGCATCGGGATCGTTGACTTCAATCTCGACAAGGTACACTTGGGCGATTGGCGATAACTCTTGGCCGTTCTCTCCGGACTGCTGGACGGCCAGTGGTCCACCACTTCTGTTCGTGAGCGAATACGGGACTTGCTTGGCCGACGATTTCGGCAGTTCACGGACCCGGCCAATGAAGATCCGATCGGTCCGCCCGTTCACGTAAACCGAGGCCATCAGTTCCCCGCCACGCGGCAGGTCTTCCGCGAGCAGTTTGTGGTCCATCGGGCTAACGGGGACTTTGATGATGAGCTTGGTCGGATCGCCCACGGTGCAAATTGGCTTGGATTGCTGCGTATTCTTGTCAAACAGTTTGCCGATTTCGGATTGTTTCACAAGCCCCATGACGACGCCGTCGCGTGGGGCAACGAGGTTCAACTTCCCCCGTTCGGAGTCCGCCCAGGCCATCAACTTCTCATGCTGGTACGCTTCGCTGTCCGCCGTGATGATCTGGCTTTCGATTTGTCGGGCTTCGTCTACTTTTTTCGTGCCGACTGCGGCAGTTCGCAGCACGCGCACTTCTTCTCGTTTTTCGTCACGGCGTGACTTTTCCTGGGCGATCTTTTCTTGCAAGTCGCGGCTATCGAACCCGGCAATCTTTTGCCCTTGTCGGACTTGTTGCCCTTCGACGACCGAGAGCATCACGAGGTGGGCGGGTTGATTGAGCGTCAGCGGTTCAGCGTGCCGGGGGTTGACCGCAACCAAGCCGACATCTCGGACCCGGCTAATGGGCAGCGGTAACAAGAAGACTGCGGCAATCAATGCTGCGGCAATTGTCATCGTAATGTAAACACGTTTCGATTTCATGTCGGGTAACCGCCCTCGTTGACGGATGCTTTTAATCATGCGGTACACAGGCCAGATGAACATGGACATCAGTGAGAACAGTGCCAACATCTGGCTAAGGATTTTTAATTGTGGCCCCAGGAAGTCCGCTAGGAAGAATATGATGCTAAACGTCACCACCCAGCGGTAGACATAGCTACCGATTGCATACGCAATGAACAAGACCCGGCGACCGGGTGCCATGTATTGTTCGGGCGGGACTTCGACGCCCAGGGCTTTGTCCAGAAACAGGTTCGTGA
The DNA here is from genome assembly GCA_043785105.1 of Fimbriiglobus sp. Taxonomy (GTDB): domain Bacteria; phylum Planctomycetota; class Planctomycetia; order Gemmatales; family Gemmataceae; genus Fimbriiglobus. Next base: position 47,064 of record JAYVXO010000257.1, on the reverse strand, counting down.
TGTACCGATTGGCCCGATCCCGTAAGTTCGGAATTTCAAGCCAGTCGGCCAGCATGTAATACCCGTCAAACCGCATCAGCGGGTTGGCGTTGAAGAAAACGGTACTCACGGAACAGAGAACCATCACCGCCATCGCAATGTTATTCACGATCGGGAGGTGGGGTGTATACCACCACACAAATGTTGCCAGCGATGCAATCACCAACTCGACATAGATACCGGCAAAGCTGATGATAATCCGCTTCCACTTGTCCGCAACCGTCCAGGCATCGGTTACATTACAATACAACGCCGGCGAGAAACACATGAGCAAGATACCCATCTCATGGCTTTCCCCCTTATATGCTTTACAACTGAGTCCGTGCCCGAACTCGTGAATCACCTTCACGATTCCGAGACTCATCCACATGTACAGAACGGTGTTGATCGCAAAGAATTCTTGATACCGGGGTATCTTTTCGTAGAAGGTCTGAAAGTGAATCAGTACCTGGAACACCGCCGCAAGCATCAAGGCAATGCTGGCCGCAAAACAAAGCGGGGTGAAGATCCACCACAGGTATTGAAACATCCACGTGAGGAGCCGGTCCGGGTCGAAGACCGGGATCTTCCAATACATGATGTTCGAGATCGCGGCAAACCGTCGCATCCGCCGCTGCTTGGCGCGGCGCTGGAACAGGTGCTTCCCCGCCCCGCCGGTTTCGTGCTGCACAAGGCCCGCCGTCACCAGTTGCCGGGCGAACGATTCCAGGTCTTGAAACTCGAGCCGGTGCGGTCGGAATTCGTCCTCGAACCGCTTCCGCACCTCTTCCGTCGGGTGCGTGCCGTCGAACAGGCTGAAGACAAAATACTCTTGCTTGTTGAACCGATAGTAGCGCAGGCACACCGGGTCTTTCACGACGTGGTAGATTTTGCCTTCGTACCGTTGCTCGCTGATTTGCAAGTCGGGTCGGACCTTGAGCCGGACCTGCTTGCGGCGTTCCGCTGGGTTGTCAAGGAGTTCGGTATTCATGGTGATCCCCGTGGCGTGGACGTAATGGTCCACTTGAGACAAAACCGGAAGACGGGCAGGCTTCGCAAGCCTGCCGCACGGGGTTGTGGGTTACTTCTTCGCTGCTGGTGGCACGGCGGGAATGGCAACGGGAGGGATCACGATTCCACTGTCATTTGAAGCCGGTGCTACCGGCTTCGGTGGTGCTGCTAATAGTGGTTGCGCCACTGGGCCTGTGGGCAGTAGTGCTGGTGCGTTCACGGTCGGGATCAGGCCCGTCGGTTCGAGACCCGCAGCAGTCCGAATGCCGGTCCCGGACGGGTTCGCAACCACCCCACCGGCGGGGAGAATGCCCGGCGTGGGAACCGGCGCGGTCACGTTCATCGGTGTGGCATTCATGGGAACGCCGTTCGGCGGAATGATAATCGTGGCCGAACTGCGGTCTTGAAGGCTGTCCCCGTTTTTGTCGATCGGGTTCAACATTTCCACGCGGACTTGGACCGTCTTGGCGTCGGCGGGTGATACCGACACAATTTCGCCGATGATCGGCTTGCCGCGATCGTCTTGGCTCGGTTGGGACCAGAAGAAAACGCCGCCTTCCGCCGTGCCGACGGCGATGAACCGTTTGTCGTTGTCGGGCGAAAATGCCGCACAGGTCACGGCCACGTTTCGGGGGGTGAGCAATCGACGCCGCTCCGCACCCCGGCTACCGGATGCGGGGGCTTCCCACACCGTTAATTCGCCCTTCTGATCGGAATCGCCACCAACCGTCAGGATCAAACTGTCATCGGTCGAGAAGATCGCCAAGGTCGCAAACCGAGCGCCGCTACCCGGACTTTGAATCGTCCCGACGGAGCGTTCGTCGGCGAGGCTGACCACGTCCAGGCGGGTCGCGTCTTTGTCGAAGAGGACTTTCGAGCCGTCCGAGGACACGCCGAGAATATCGACCGTACCACCCCGGTGGTCAATGAGGGTCGCGGAGGTGGCACCCTTGTCGCCAAGCGTCCAGGTGCGGATCGACTTGTCCCGCGACACGGTCACCAAGGTCGCCTGCGGCGTGAACCGAACCGACGTGACGGCGTCCCGGTGTTCTTGCGGGAGGGCGTAAAGCTTCTTCTTGTCCGTGACATTCCAAACATACACGTCTCGACCGCTCGACGACGCGAGGTAACGGCCGTCCGGGCTGAAGGCGAGCGAGTTCACGCCGCCCGAATGGGTTTCTTCAAAGATCGCCAGCGGTTCCTTCGGCAACTTGTCCGGGTTGCTCACGTCCCAAATGCGGACCTTGCCGTCGTCACCGCCGGTGGCGATGAAATGCCCCTTCGCCTTGGGGCCGGTTGCAGTAACGGATCGGACGCCGCTCCCCGTCGGGTGCGGCAAGCGGTGCGATTGCTTCGTGTTCGTCGCGTCCCACACCAGTGCGGCCGCGTCCATCCCCCCGGAGACGATGAGCGGACGCCCAGGGTGTGCGGTCACGGCGATGCTTGTTACGTCCTGACGGTGGTAGTTCGCCAACGAATTCGGCGCCACGGGCCGGGTCGGTTCGACGTAGACCCTCATGCCCTTGCGAAGTTGCGACGCATACCCGGAATCCAGTTTCCCTTCGACCCGAACCCGGTCCGTCGATTGGATTTCCAGAATCGTTTCACCCGCTTTGGCAAACTCATCCGGCGACTTGACGATCCGCACGACGCGACCGTTCATCTTGCTCCGGACCCAATACCGTTGCAGTTGGGCCTTGGCGGTTTCGAGGTCGCCGACCGTCTTCGCCAACTCTTTGCTGGAATTCAACCAGTTTTCCTCGTAGCGCGCCGCCAGGGCTTGCTGGTTGAGAACCTCGCTTGTGGAAACACCAGGAACTTTAAGGGTTTGCTCCAGAAGCTTCCGTTGTATCATCGAAGCTTCCTTCGCCTGAACGATGGCATCTTCCGTCGCCTTAACCATGTTTGTGAGTTGGTCGATTTGTAATTTCACAAGTTGTTCATCAAGCCGCGCGAGAATTTGCCCATTCTTGATGAGGTCATTTTCACGGAGGCGACGGTACTGCTGCTTCTTTTCTAGGTCGCGTGGGTGGTAGATGATTTCGTCTTTGGGGTCGATCGGAGTGCCGAGCAGAATCGGCGTGCCGATGAGTTCGACAATGCCATCGACTTGGGCGGCAATTTGCACGCGAACGTCGTTGTTCACGACGGCGTTCGGGATCACGATTGGCTCACCAACCGGCGTCGATTTCTCGATCGCCTGCATCGGGACGCCGACCCACAAGGGGCCGCCAATGTCAATAGGTGCAATCGGCTTATCGCCGATGGTACCAGCACTTGGTGTTGTTGTGTTATTGCACGCCACGACCGTGAAACTTGCGCCACTGAGAACGGCAGCGGCTACCCAACGACGAACCGGAAGCATCAGAAATCTCCCCATAACTGTGAGACAAACCCCGCTAACGCGGGACGGTGTTCAGTGTGGCTGGCGATCACCCCGGCGCTCCGGGAGTCGTCCAGTCGGGAACAACAAGGCGACTTTTTAGAAGAAGAAAATCACCTTCTCGAAGAACCATTCCCACACGCCGTGGAACAGCGAGTAGCCCAGGGCGTGGTCGCCGCACCGGATGCGGGTGTGGACCTCCACACCGGCCACTTTCAGTTCCGGTGGCACTTGGCCCGCAGCGCCGAATTCTTCCAGGCTCACCCGAACGTAGGCGATCATAATCGGCTCTTGTTCGTTGTGGTCGTCGCGGTTCGGCACCGCTTCTTTGGCCATGTCTTCTTCGTAAAGCCGACCGGGGAAACTCGTATCGGCTTTGTTCGTGAGCAGTAAATCGACATCAAGGTACTTCTTGCCCGCGGCGTCCTTCTTGTGAAATCCGTTGTTAGCAAAAGCCCGTGCCACGTGACCAATGTTGCGTTGTGGAATCTTCAATTCGACACGCCACGGGCCATCGACCGCACCCAACCGCATCAAGGGTTCGCTACCGCGAACGTTGCGGTTGAGTAACTCGGTGCTGTTGTCCGCACTGAGAACTTGCCAATCCCCCGGCGTGCCTGGGGCCAAGTTCGGGGCATGGGTGCGGAACAGACCCGCCGAACCCGTGAAGTTGTACATCTTCTTCAAGTCTTCGCAGAAGCTCCGCCGGTTGCTGGCGGTACTCGCATACTTGGCCCGTTCACGTTCAATGCTGAGTGATTGGTCCGTCGTCGTCCCCGGCTTGGCGAGTATATCGTCAAGGTTTCGCACGGCCAACTCAGCACCGACTGCCTCAGCATCGGCGGAGGTATATTTCTGCTGTAAATCTTGACTAATGAGGATGAGCAATGATTCACCCGATTTCGCTCGTTCACCGGCTTTCTTTTCGATCGTCTTCACTTGGCCATCGGTCGGCGGGAAGATGTAGACGGTTTGCTTCGGCAGGAACTCGCCCTTGGCAGGCATCTTGAGCGGGTAGGGCACCAGCACCATCATGACGGCCAACAGTACGATGGCGATCGCGCCCAGGATCGTGTAGAAGCGGGCTTTACCGCCGAGGAGTTCTTGAAGCTTCGTGACCGGCGACCAGATGAACCGGAACGGAATCCGCTTCAGTTCGGCGGCATTGTAAAGCGCCCCGGCGGCATGTTTGGAGACCACGTCGAGTCGTGAAATCAGCGGTTCGACTTGTTCGGGCGGGTTGAAGCTTTCCATCAAGATGATGGACCGGGCCGGCTTGCCGTTGTCCTTTTCGCGGTCGTCCCGAATCGGCATTACCACGAGCAATTTCGGCTGGCTTTCATTCAGGTACTCGTCGAGCGCATGGGACAAATCGGGTGGCAGCCCTTCGTCCTTGGTGCCGCGATAAACGAGTTTGTCGCCGAACTTCAGCACGGCGTCGAACAGGTTCTTCATGCGGCGGACGTGGGTACTCGCTTTTTCAACAACGTCCGCCCCAGAGACCGCTTCGACCGTCACTTTTTTGCCGTGTCGCACGCCGACACACAGCCGGTCACACTCGATGATCCGCCGACCCTCGTTCGCAACGTGATACGCCACTTCCGTGGGGTTCAAGCTGCTGTGGATTTGCTTGGCGAAGGATTCGATTTGCGTGAAGACTTTCTCCAACCCACTCGCTTGCCGCGAGTTGCTGAACGAGTGGTACTGCGACGCATACCCCGCCATTTGCACGGTGTACTGCAGGAACGTCTGGTACATCCGCGGGTCAAGTGCCGGGTCGTGAAAAACTTCCAGCAACCCGAGGGCGGTCTTATCTTGCTGAATGATCGGCGCGAATAGGGCGTAATAATCAGTGAGGTTGGCGGCAGGCACCGCCCCCGGTTCGACGGTCACTCCTGTTAGGCGGCCTTGCGGTTCGACCATTGTGGGGCGAGCCGGCTGCGACTGAAAGACTTGTCGCAAGATCTCGTTGTGGCACTGCCGCCCGCCGCGTTTGGCGTCGAGTCCGATTTTGTCGAGATTCACCTGACAGGCGATTTGCAAGAACCCTTGCGGAGTCCGCAACCACACCACCCCTGCGGGTGCGTCAATGGCCGTGAGCGCCCGGTTCAGAAACTGTTCGTAGAACTCCGTCGGCGCCAGATTCGACCCCGCCAATTTGGATGCTTCTTCAAAGGCATCGTCAATTTGGCGGTGGTACTTATTCTTAGTCGCCGCTTCCGGGGTATTCGTGCTCACGGCGTCTTCCTCGGGTAGAACCCATGCTTCCGTAGAATCAATAAAATCCGCATCATCATACTCCCATCACCCGCCCCTTGGCAAGTGATTTGTAGCATGATTAGTGCGCCGGGCGATGAACTGAAGTAAAACAGGCTATTTTGTGGGGAAACTTCTCAGCATCCCCTGGCGTCATTGGTAGGACTTCGCTGGATTACCCAACAGAACGCAACCCATTGTACCGCATCGGTCGATTCAGCCTCAGAATTCGATGCACTCCATTTTAGGAGAGTGCAACTCAATTCGTTTGGGGTTCTAGTTTCCACCTCACCCCCGGCCCCTCTCCGACGCGGAGAGGGGAGCCAGACCGTTCCCCCTCTCCGCGTCGGGGAGGGGGTTAGGGGTGGGGTTGCGACTCATACCCTCAGAATTCGATGCACCCCATAAAGACGAGACACCTTACTGGGGGTGGTGCGAATTCTCCCAAGTCAGGATGTGGTGCATCAAGTCCGGGGCTTCAAGCCGGTGATTCGGCAACGGCCATGCGAACCGCTCCGTGGCCGCAAGCTGCGCGGCAGAACCGCGAGTTCGGTCGTCCGTCCAAAGCTGGACGAAGCGACCAATTGCCTTGCCACGGCGGCTGAGACGGCCTAACAGCGCCTGAGCATCGTCGTCGCTCTGTGCGGCCTCCGCGAGCAGTTCCGCCCAATCGACTACCCAATCCACCAACATGCGAGCTTCTTCATCCCCCAACCCCCGTGTTAACGATTCGTCCCGAACAATACCCCGGATCAATGGATCCATCGTGGTGACCGCCATGCACCCTACCCCCCTGCGGGTCCATGCTGGGTTTTTCCCAACGTGGGCCAATTCCGTGAGTGGCGACAGATTCTGGCGAAGCACGTCCCCCACGCACCTCACCGGCCTCCAACCACGGCATTCAACAGTCGTGACTCAAAATGTGAGCGGGACGTATAACCAAGATCGGGACAGACTGCAAGCGTGAAGAAGCAGAAAAAGTGGAGGGCAGAGCGTCACGGGAGTTGGTGGGAAATGGATTTGAATTTACTAGCCCCCGTTTGACAACGCGGGTGAGCGTCACAAGTGTTGGTGGCCCGTTTGTGTACAACTCGCCCGGTTTTCAGTCTGAAGGACTGCGAGCGCGGCGCACTGGCTCTCAGACTTTCAGCCTGAAGACAAAGAATGCCAATGCAGTGAACAAATTTTCCACCAACTTTCATGACGCCTACCCGAGAACCACGGAGAAGAATGAAATGTATTGGTTTCCTCTGTGGGTCACCGTGCCCTCTGCGGTAAATAAGGTTTTAGTTGAGCCGAGAGAATCTGGTTGGACCCGTCAAGTTGGCCGCATTGTCGAGCCGGACACTCGCTCCGACTTCATCGGTTCGGAACTCGTGGTACAGACCAACAAAATCGACCGGGGATTGGTCCCCGGTCGATGGCGTATCTGTTGTGGTCGGACTGGGCTTACTTCCCGAACGTGGAGGAACGGTTGTAGCCGCCGTGCTTGGTGAAAATCTCACCCGTGTCGTCGCGGCGTGTTCCGCGATCCACTGTCACCAGGTAACGGCCGGCCTTCACTTCGTCTTCGTAATACTTGGCGTCTTCTTCCGGAATGCCCCAGCCGACGAGTGCGCCCGCTAGCGTCGCAATGGCAGCTCCGCCTACCGCGTTCACAAGAATGGTACCCAACGTGCCAATTGCGAGGATCGGCCCGAGTACCGGAATGATCCCCATCAAAATGCCAGCACCGACGGCTGCACCTGTTGCCGCCCCTGCCATTGCACCGATGGCGGCGCCTTCTGCCATGTTCGTTTCGCCCGCACCGTCCGTGCGCACGGTTTTGCCCGTCGTGGCATCTTTAGCCACGAGGCCGATGTGGTCGTCGGTATAACCAGCCTTCCGGAGGTCGGCGACAGCACGATCAGCGGCGTCGCGGTTTTTGAATACGCCCACCGTGGTGGAACAAACTTTGTTAGAGACCATTGAAGTCATCTCCTGTTGAAAGAGGGTAGACATCGCGGGAAGTGCCGCGAAACCGATTGTGAATAATGCAGGTTTGATGCCAAGCCGAGGAGGACGCCCGATGAATTAGCGAGTCTTCACCCGAGGCGACATCCGCTTGTCAGGAAATCCGAAAACCACATTGTCTGTGGGTTTCAGTCCGTTCATTGGCTTGGCATTTGTTCGCGCGATTGGCTTCCTCAGTTTGGGAAGTGCCGCGTGATTTCGACCGTGGGGTTGAATTGACCGTGAGTCGCCTTCTCAACGGTTGAAGTTCGTCATCACAAACAGAAGTTCGCCTGGCTTGGTCTGGAAATCAGTCGGAGCCGGTTGGCCAGGAAGGGCGTAGATCAGCCGAACCGAATCGCCAATCTGCTCAATGAGTCCTTCGACCACGTCGCCCGAGTCCGGTGCGCGTGTCGCCGTCATTGTCACCGGGCAGGGGTTGGCATCGCCGTCGAGTACGTAAGTGGCCACGTAAATATCCCCGTGATCTTGATTCGTCACGGTGACGTCCGTTTCCGTAAACTTCACCGTCGTGTTCTGCACGCGCTCCGGCGGCAAGTCTTTCCCGTTGCGTTGTCCCGAGACAAGCGTATAGGTTCCGGTCAAATTCATGATGGCGTGCTCTGAGGGTGGTTGTGTGCAATCACCAGTCCCTCCAGCAAAAGTTGAGCCACTGAAGACAATAAAAAGCATCGCCGGAACAACTCCAGGGCAATTCCTGAATTGTAGCTTGGCGCTTCACGCTTCGGTGACATCCGTGTCGATCATCCCGTCCTTCACATTCGTTCGGGCTACGTGGGCCAGACCGATGTAGCGCAACCGCAACGCTTCCAACTCTTCGACTTCGAGTTCTTCCAAGTTCAGCAGTGCATTGTGCGCACCTTGAGTAGCACGAATGAGTTCATCCAGCTTGATATGAATCGCCGCCGTGTCGCGGTTCTGGGTGTTTTGAATCAAGAAGACCATGAGAAAGGTAATGATCGTCGTTGCCGTGTTGATGACCAATTGCCACGTGTCACTGAAGTGGAAGAACGGCCCCGTGATGATCCACATCGCAATCGTCCCGACCGCCACAACAAACATCAGCGGATGGCCGCAGTAACGCGCCGTGACCTTGGAGAACCGGGAGTACCAGGAACCATTGTGCATCGGGCTGTCCAAAAAATAGAGTGAGAAATGCCGAGTAACCCAGTGGATAGCATCTCAGGCCAAGTCGATCCCGGAAAGGGCGAGCGGCAACTTCATACCGTCAAGACCTCGTCGCGGACGATGTGCAGGTGGATGCGACGGGCGGTGGGATCGGGCGGGCGTCCTTGTCGAACGTCAAGACCTCGTCGCGGACGATGTGCAGGTGGATGAGTTTGGGAGCCTGACCGTCATCGAAGTGACAATCGACGGCTTCGCGGATGTTGGCGCGGAGTGCCTCCAGGGTATCCGCTTCAGTCACGATGGCCGCGTCGATACAACGCGCGGTATACCCTCCCTCGGCTGCCTCTTCGATCAGGAACAGGATTTCGGCAGGTATGATTTCTCCTTTCGGAACATCTTGTCCGATTCTAGCCGACGACTTCCATTTGTAACAGCCGTAGCACGTCCCCAATATCGGCGAACGCGGCGTTTCGGCTGAGGTGCAATGGGGTCATCACTTAGCAACTGTGGTCGGCTTCGTACTTGGTGATTTTTTCGAGACGGCGGGCGTGGCGACCGCCTTCAAATTTGGTTTCGAGCCAGGTCTTGACCATGCGTTCCATTGCGTCTTCGCCGACGAGGTCGGCGGAGATGCACATGACGTTGGCGTCGTTGTGCAGGCGACTCATTTCGGCATCGACCATGTCGCGGCAGTTGGCGGCACGAATGCCGTGGATTTTGTTCGCGGCGATGCACATGCCGTGGCCAGTTGCGCAAATCAGCACGCCGCGTTCGACTTTGTGGCTAGCCACGTCTTCGGCCACGAGAATGGCGTAATCGGGGTAGTCCACACTGACTGCGGTGTTCGTGCCGAGGTCAAAGACCTCGTGCCCTAAGCCGGCCAGAACCGTTGCGAGTCGTTGTTTCGCCGCAACGCCACGGTGATCGTTCGCCAAAGCGATTTTCATGACCCCAGCCACTCCGCGAGATACCGTTGAAGGTGTGTCTCAATTGTTCGGGTACAGTGTCGGTAAAGTTCTAAATCCCCGCCGATCGGGTCGTCTAAATCCGCGTCCGGGCCGCACAACAGTTGGGGTGTGGGACCGTAACCGCTGTATCGCACCATCAACACCACCGCATGACTTCGGGTCATCGCAATGATGTCGGTCGCATTCTCCAGCAACTCCGGGTTCACCATGCGACTGCGATGACTAGCTAAATCAATGCCGTATTCCTTCGCCATTTCAACCGACGGTTCACTGGCCGCGTCACCGGGTGTCGCGGCAACGCCGGCGGAATTCACCAGGAAACCGTGTTGCGGTAAGTCCTGCGGGTCGCACCCGAGTTTCTCAGCGAGCAACCGTTTGCAAATCGCTTCCGCGAGCGGGCTTCGACAAGTGTTGCCGGTGCAAACGAACAGGATCGAGCGCGTTTTCGGGCGTATTACGGGAACGTCCGATGCCATGACCTGGGTTCCGCCTCGCATTTTTCACGCCCGGAGATTCTTCACAAGTCCAATTTAGTAATCACAGTGGTGAGTGGTTAGTGGTCAGTGGATAGTGAGTAGGAGAAAGTGGAAGCTAAAGCCCAGGCATTATCATGCCTGGGCTTTCTGGGTTTACTCTCACCCACTATCCACTTTCCACTATCCACTATCCACTATCCACTACTTCACCGAAGGATTTCGACCCAGCGCGGACAATATCTTGTGAAACTCAGGAGAACCGATGGCCGTGGATACCCGAATGTGGGCGGAACGCGGCCGGCGGGATGCGATCCTGGCGGGGGATGTCGGGGCGTGGAGTGACTGGGTGACCGAAGTGTTTGAACCCGTGGCGAATTACGTTCGTTGGCGTTGTGGTGGGGCGGACGACTTGGCGGATGATGTGCTGCAAGAAACTTGGATCATGGCCAGTCGGCGGTTGTCGAGCTTTGACCCGACGCGGTCGAATTTTGAAACGTGGGTGGGCGGCATTGCGGTGAACATCGTGCGGAACCAGTTGCGCAGCCGCAATCGGCATCGGGCGAAGTTCCAGACGCTGGAAACGGATCCAGTCGCCACCGAATCGCAGCAACCTGACCATGCCGATCGTGTGGCCACGGTACTGGCCCAATTGCCGGATCGCATGGAGAAGGTGTTGCGGGCCAAGTACCTCGATCAACAATCGGTGCGCGAAATTGCACAGGGTTGGGGTGAAAGTGAAAAGGCGATTGAATCGCTGCTCACCCGCGCCCGGCAGGCATTTCGGGAAGCTTACGAACGAATCCCGGAGGATTCACCATGACCGAACCGGATGATGATCTCGCCGAACTGCTTCGCCCCAAGCCTGCTTCGACGAACCAGGAATTGCTGAAGGCCACGATTCTGCGCAACACGGTTCGGCAATTGCGGGCTGCCCAGCGTTGGCGCCTTGTACGGCGAGTGGTCGGCGTTGCGGCGGTGTTCGGTGTGGGCACGCTACTTGGTTGGTTTGTGAAACCGACGGAAACCATCGTCGTGCAATCGCCGCTCGAAACCTTGGTCGTTCCGGTGCCGGTCCTGGTTCTGCCAGTTCAGGAAGAAAGCGTGCCGACGCCCGTGGTGACGGAATCGGCCCAGCAGCTTGAGTTGAAAGCAGAGATTACGACGGACCGAAAAGAATCGGCGATGTTCTATCGTCGTGCCGGGGATCGGTTTCTGAAAGACGCCGACTACGGCCAAGCCGCCCGGTGCTATCGCCTTCACCTGAACACGGCAGGCCCCGAAGGGCGGGCCGTGGCCGTGGAGGATGAGTGGTTGTTGATGTCCATGAAGATCGCCCAAAAACAGGAGATGAGAAATGCGTTACACGAAGGCTCTTAGCGGACTGTTCCTAACCGGCCTGTTGGCGGCATTCGCCGTCGGCCAGGACAAGCCGAAGCCGGTCGAGAAACCGCTGGAAGTACAGCATATGGATGATGTCTTTCAGCTTGTCAGGACGGAACAGAAACTGGAGCCGTCGATTGCCAACATTGTTGCCAACCACCCAGATGTGAAACTCGCCGAGGCGAAGCTCCAAGTTGCGAAGGCCGAACTGGAGCAAGCGCGGTTGCTCATCACTCAGAAGTACACCGTTGCGAAAGCCAGGCTGGACGAGGCGAAAATGCGGTTGGCTCTGACCGAGAAAAACTTTCAGTCGATGGCTGCTATGCGAAAAGGTGGGACTCTCTCTGAAGCAGCGTACTTTCAAGCCGAGTCTTTACTGGAACAAGCAAAACCCACAGTCGTCATCGCGGAAGCGGACCTGAAAGCCTTGCAGGGGACATCGGATTCTGATCTGTCAATCGAACTTGATGTTAGTGGTCGCTTAACGCCTAGAGGCAATTTGGCTCTACAACGTGAGGCATTTTACAACGCGCAAAGGCTACCGAAACCCACGACGCAAACCGCCAAGCTTCGTAGCATTCTCGAACGCAAAATTGAACTCGATCTCACGAAGCCACTGCCCCTTGATGAACTGATGGCAATCTTTCTACCCAAGTCCGGGTTAGATGCGTTTCTGGTCCGCTATCCCGAATGGGCATCGGCGAAGAAATTGGTGACACCTCCGCGAATCAATCTGCCGAAGAGTGAGCAAACTGTGTTTGCATGGTTGCAACTTACAATGGATGAATTCAATTCTCAACTCACTGACAATGTACCAGAAAATCACCGTGGAAAGTACGAAATCTATGTCCGCGATTACGGCTTGTTGTGCGCCAAGTCCGATTCGGCACCACAAGGGGCGTTGAGACTGGAAGAATTCATGCGGCTACCACCTGTTGTCGAGGCGCCGAAGGAGGCGCCGAAGAAGTGACGGGTGACGGGTTGATGGCCCCGGTAGGGGTCACGGCATGTAGCCAGGGGTGGAGCGCTTCGCGCAACCCCTGGAACCGGCGACCCCACACCTCAACTGCCCTGAAGGGGCAGAGGAATCCTTCGCCCCTTCAGGGCGACTTCGGAGGGAGTCATTATCCAGGGGTTGCGCGAAGCGCTCCACCCCTGGCTACATTCCGGTGCCCCTTCAGGGCACAAAACCATCCCTGTCTACAACCCGGTGCCCCTTCGGGGCACAAAACCAATCTCACGATTGAAATCAGACACATCAGCCATCAACAATTTCACTCCACAAGCGGGTTGCCCAAACACTTTCGCAATGAACTTTAGAAAATGCCGTGGTGTTTCTGGCTGTGGTATGCTTACAATAGGTTCAGCGAAACCTCTTTCACGCCACCAGCTCGCGGGAGCTTCTCTAATGCGCTGTTTGCTTACTTGCCTTGTTACTTCGATGGTCCTGACAGCCAGCCAAGGTGCGGACCCCACTCCCACTTTCACGGCGGAGCAAATCGCGCTGTATGAAAAAGACGTGTTGCCGCTCTTGAAAGCGAACTGCTTGAAGTGCCACGGCGATGACCCGAAGAAGATTAAAGGCGGGCTGATTCTCACCAGTCGAACGGCACTGCTCAAGGGTGGCGACACCGGGCCGGCGATTGAGGAGAAGAACCCGGCGGAATCGCTGCTGTTGAAGGCCATCCACTACAAGGATGAAGCCTACCAGATGCCACCGGCGGGCAAGTTGGCCGACGACAAAATCGCGGTGCTGACGAAGTGGGTCCAAGCCGGTGCGCCGTACACCGCAACCAAGGACGATTCGGCTACCCAAGAACAGCCCGGCAAAGGCGCCGACAAAAACTACTGGGCTTATAAGCCTGTTCAGAAGCCGACGATCCCCGCCGTGCAGAACTCCGCGTGGGTGAAGACGCCGATTGATGCGTTCATCTTGCAAAAACTCGAAGCGAAGAACCTGAAGCCCGTTACTGCTGCGGACAAAGTGGCTCTCGCACGCCGGGCTTATTACGACCTCATCGGCCTGCCGCCGACGCCTGAACAGGTCGATGCGTTCGTCCGCGACCGCTCCGCCAATGCGTTTGAAAAGCTCCTCGATACGCTCCTCGCGTCTCCGCAGTACGGCGAAAAGTGGGGCCGCCATTGGCTCGATGTGGTCCGCTACGGCGAGAGCAACGGCTACGAACGGGACGCCATGAAACCGTTCGCTTGGCGGTACCGGGATTACGTCATCAAGAGCTTCAACGCGGACAAGCCTTACGATCAATTCATCCGCGAACAAATCGCCGGCGACGAACTACCGGGCGACAACAAGGATGCCGTCATTGCCACCGGCTTCTATCGTCTCGGGTTATGGGACGACGAACCGGCAGACAAACCCCTCGCCCTGTTCGACGGCTACGACGACATCGTCACCGTGGTGGGCCAAGGCTTCCTGGCGATGACGCTGAACTGCTGCCGCTGCCACGACCACAAAGGCGACTTCTTCCCGCAAACCGACTACTACCGCATGGTCGCGTTCTTCCGTGAAATCCGCCCGTTCAGCTTCGACATGACGGTCCGTTCGTCAAGTTATTCCGACATCAGCCCCGCCGATAAACGCAAGGTTTATGAATCCGAATTGAAGAACCGCCAGGACAAGATCGAAGCATTGACATCGCAAATGGTCGCCATTGAAGACGCCGCGATCAAGAAGATGCCCGCCGAAGACCAACGCGCATCCGAAGGCATGGACCGCCCACTTGTCGTGAAGAAAGTGCCGCAGTTCCTCGACGATGCCACGAAGCAAGAGTACGAGAGTCTCCGCAAGCAGATCACGGCCGTGAAGAAGAAACCAACGCCGTCCCAAGAGTTCGCGTTGTCGGTGAATCAGTGTGATGCGAACCCACCGGCGACGAACGTGTTGATTCGCGGCAACCCCGGCTCGAAGGGTAAGGAAGTGCAGCCCGGCTTCCCCGAAGTGTTCGGCGTGCCCGACCCGAAAATCCCAGCACTCGATAACGGTGCGAAGAGCAGCCAGCGCCGCACGGCATTGGCTAACTGGCTGGCGTCCAAACAAAATCCGCTCACCGCCCGCGTCATGGTCAACCGCGTGTGGCAGTACCACTTCGGCAAAGGGATCGTGCCGACCACGAACGACTTCGGCAAGTTCGGGGAGAAGCCCTCGCACCCGGAATTGCTCGACTTCCTCGCGGACGATTTCGCCAGCAACGGCTGGACCCTGAAGCGGCTGCACAAGCTCATCATGCTGTCGAACACGTACCAATTGTCCGCGAAGGCCGACGAAACCGCCCTGCGAATTGATCCGGCCAATACCCTACACTGGCGGTTCGACATGCGCCGACTCGCGGCGGAGGAAGTACGCGACACCATCCTGATGGCCAGCCAAAAACTCGACACCGACTTGTACGGCCCGAGTGTGTACCCGAAGATTTCGCAAGCGGTGCTGGACGGTCAATCGGTCCCCGGCAACGGTTGGCTGCAAAGCAAGGGCGGCGGTTACGACCCTGCTAACCCCGACGCCGGCAACCGGCGTAGCGTGTACGTCCACGTGAAGCGGTCGCTCCAAGTGCCGATCCTCGCCACCCACGACCAAGCCGACACCGACTCCAGTTGCCCGGTGCGGTACACCACAACGGTCCCCACGCAGGCACTCGGGATGCTCAACGGCGAGTTCGTCAACGAGCAAGCCGCACTGTTCGCCAAACGCCTCCAACACGAAGCCCCGGACGACCTCGAAAAGCAAGTGACCCGCGCCATCCGCCTCACGACGACCCGTGTCCCCACCGCCGACGAAATTGCCAAAGATGTCGCCTTCGTCAAGGCACTGCAAGCGAAACACAAACTCACCCCGACCACCGCCCTCACCCGCTTCGCGCTGATGATCCTGAACACGAACGAGTTCGTGTACGTGGATTGATCGGGTATGATGGAACGACTCAAACGTGATCTCTGGGAGTGGAACAGCCATCATGCCGATTCCGGTTTCGATCGAGCAATTGAACGGGCACTTTGTGGCAACCGTCCTAGCCATGCCGTCGATGCGGGTCGAAGCCGACACGGAGTACGAGGCCATCGACGCGATGCGTAATCGCATCCGCGATGACATCGAGCGTAAAAAGATCGTACTCGTGGAGATGGACCTTGTGGGGTTGAGCGGGATGTTTGGCAAGTATAAAGCCCATGAGGACTGGCAAGGGATCTGCGACGAATCCTACCGGCTGCGGGACGAGCAAAAGCGTGCGGAGTTCCCCGATGACGTTGAGTGCTACATCAAATAACGGCTTGTTTTGGTTTCAGTGCCCTGAAGGGGCACCGGAATGTAGCCACGGGTGGAGCGAAGCGCAACCCGTGGAAAGTATCTCCCTCCGAAGTCGCCCTGAAGGGGCGAAGGGATTCCGCTGCCCCTTCAGGGCAGTTGAGTCGTGAGGAAAATTCCACGGGTTCCGCGAAGCGCTCCACCCGTGGCTACATTCCGTGACCGCTAACGCGGCCATCAAACTAGCACACGGGGCGAGACTAATTACGCGGAACCGCCGGGACTACGAGTTGGTGCCGGGGTTATCGCTCGAAATTTGGACCTGACACTGCTACGGAGAGAGTTCGATGACTGCCGATCAACAATTTTGCGGGCGAACGCGGCGGGAATTCCTGTGGCAATCCGGTGGCGGGTTCACCGGGTTGGCGCTGACGGGGATGTTGTCCGGCGACGGCTTCTTCGGCAATGCTGCGGCTGCGGAATCCGGCAAGACGAAGTTCGTCAACCCGATGACGGCGAAGAAGCCGATGATGCCGGCCAAGGCCAAGTCGGTGATCTTCTTGTTCATGTACGGCGGCCCGAGCCACATGGACACGTTCGACTACAAGCCGAAGTTGTACCCGCTCAACGACAAGACCATCACGGTCAAAACCTTCGGGCGCGGCGGCCACAAGAGCGAAGGCCGCGTGGTCGGGCCGAAGTGGCAGTTCAAACAGTACGGCCAGTGCGGCAAGCAGGTTTCGGACCTGTTCCCGAACCTCGGGCAGCAAGTGGACGACATGGCGTTCATCCACAGCATGTACGCCGAATCGCCGATCCACGGCTCCGCGATGCTCATGATGAACTCCGGGAAAGTTCTCAGCGGCGCGCCGTGCATGGGGTCGTGGGTGACCTACGGCTTGGGTAGCGAGAACGAAAACCTGCCGGGCTTCGTGGTGATGCTGGACAAGACCGGCGGGCCGATATCCGGCCCCAAAAACTGGTCGAGCGGCTACATGCCCGCCTCGTACCAAGGGTGCGTCGTGCGGGCGGACAAGACGCCGATCCACGACCTCGCCTTGCCGCCCGGCATGACCCGCGAGCAACAGCGCGGCATCCTCGATCACCTTAAGGAAAAGAACGAAGAGCATCTGGCAAGCCGTGCCGACAACAGCGAACTCATGGCCCGGATCGCCAGCTACGAACTCGCGTACAAGATGCAGCAGTACGCCCCGGAAGCGGTCGATTTCACCAAGGAAAGCAAGGAAACGCTCGAACTCTACGGCATCGAAGGGCCGACGAAATCGCGCACCGAAGACTTCGGGCGGAAGTGCTTGCTGGCCCGACGCCTCGTGGAACGCGGCGTGCGATTTATTCAAATTTACTCCGGCGGCGCCCACAACGACGACAACTGGGACGCCCACAGCGACATGGTCGCCAACCACGGCAAGCACGCGGGCAACACCGACTTGCCGATCGCGGGTTTACTGAAGGATTTGAAACGGTCCGGTCTGCTCGATTCGACGATCGTAGTCTGGGGTGGCGAGTTCGGGCGGCAACCCACGGCGGAGTACGCCAAGGGTAGTGGCCGCGACCACAACGCCTACGGCTTCACAATGTGGATGGCCGGTGGTGGGATCAAGGGCGGCACCAGCGTCGGCGAGACCGACGAACTCGGCGCCGCCGCCGTCACCGACCGCTTCCACGTGAAGAACCTGCACGCCACCGTCCTGAACCAGATGGGTCTCGACCCGAATAACCTGAGCTACTTCTACGGCGGCCTACACCAAAAGCTCGTCGGCGTCGAAGGTGCGGAACCGATCAAGCAGATCATTTGAGTTGTCACGGTACCCAATGGCAGACCCAGTTGACGAACAAGTTCTGAAGCAGCCGACCGACCGTGCCAGCACGGGCCGTCGGCTGCTTGCCGTTGTGATAGGCAGTACGATGGCAGGCGTTGCAACGGCAGCACCGTGGTTAGTGCCAGACCGCTGTCTCTGGCTTGGTTGGGCAGTTCTTGCGCTGATGTTCCCAATCGGATGCTTCGCCGTGTTTTTTGGAGCAAGAGGAAGGCAAGCCGACCTCAAGGATTGCTCCCCACAAGATTTGGCAATTGAGTTCGCAGCCGAGCTGGCAGCTGCGGCCATCTTTGCCGTGGTGATCGTGGTGTTGAAACTGCTGCTGTGAGTTGTCGATCGGGTTTCGACCCCGATCTGCAAAAGCACACTTCATATTCCCCCAGTTTCACCGCAATCAGTTCCTTGTCGTCGCGGACGAACACGATGCCGTTGCTCAGCGCCGGGTGTGCCCAGGTTGCGCCGCACACTTTTGCCTTGGCGAGTTCCTTGTAGCCGGTGGGGTCGGGTTGCAGAAGTAGTAGGTTGCCCGCGTCGTCGAGCATGAGCAGCTTGTTGTCGGCGGTGCGGATCATCGCGGCGTGGTACTTGCCGATGTTCGGCTTGCTCCACTTCACAAGTCCGGTGGCCGCTTCGACGCACCGCAACGTGATCGAAGCGTTGGTTAAACTCGCCACGCCGTTAATCATGTACAGGTGCTTGTCCACGAGCACCGGCGTGGAGAAGTAGCAGGTCAACTTCTCGTCCTTCCACACTTCTTTCGGGGTGTTGTCTTTCACCGAAAGTGCCACGCTGCCCGCCGTCACGGAACTGCCGATGATGAGGTCGCCCGCTTTCACGGGGGTCGTGGAGCTTTCGTTCAGGCGGTCTTTGAACGGGAACGCCCAGTGTTCCTTGCCGTCCGCCCCGACCGCGCGAATGTGGCTGCCTGTCAGGAAAATCAGTTCTTGCTTACTGCCGTTGCCCAGTGACAACGGGCTGGCGTAGCTGGCGGGGTCGCTGCTGGTGTGCCATCCTGGTTTGCCGGTGGCCTTCTCGAACGCCACAATTCCGGCGTCCTTACCGCCCACCATGACCACGACGTAATCCCCCATCAGCGTCGGCGATGTACTGACCCCGAAGAACAGGTTCTTCGCTTTGAAATCCTTGAGCGTCTCAACCTTCCACACGACATCCCCGGTCTTGGCATCCCAACACGCCAGCACGCCGGTGTTGCCGAGCGTGTAGACTTTGCCGCCGTCCACGACCGGCGTGCCGCGTGGCCCGGCGCCGAACGCGGGGGTGAACTTTTCGCGGTCGTAACTTTGTTGCCAAAGCTGCTCGCCCGTCTCGGCCTTGTACGCCGTCAGCATGTCCGCGTCCTTCCCCTTCGGCTTGAAGAACGCATAGACGACGCCGTTCGCCACAACCGGCGAACTGTGGGCGTCGCCAACCGGCTGACGCCACAGCACCTTCGGGGCGTCTTTCCACGCCGCAACTTTTTCCGACGAAGCGTTATCCCGTGTTGGCCCGAGGAACTGCGGCCAGTCCGCAGCGCTACAGGCGAACGCGATCAACGCAGTCAGGGTACTTGCAAGAAACAATCGCATCATGGGTGTGCATCCTACGTCAGTGGCAATTCAATACGTCGATCAAGTGGATCATTGTCGCACATTTCAGGGACGAAATCACGTGGCCGTTCGGCTTCGTTCATGAAGTAATGCAGTGGTGCGTACTGCCAGCCGGTTTCGTACTCGTCGGCGAGTCTCTTGAGTTGAGTCAGTGACGATTCCGTGAGTCGTTGCCCCGCGTCTTCAAACGCCGGGTCGCAGAAGTAAATGCGACAGCCTAGCGGGCGTTCAGCACGAGCCGTGCAGAGGTTGTTCACCTGAAACGGGCAGAAGTCGCGGGTGACTGGCTTGGTGTAACCCGGTGCCGATTCCAGCAAAATCTCCGCTTCAAACGCGCTGATGAAAAGCGTGTGCCCGTACTCCGTGAACCGACAACACCGCCCCGACGCATCACACCTCGGCGCGGCAGCGGCCACTGTCGCATCGACGGCGGCGTACACTTCGAGGACTTTCTGCTTCAACTCCGGGTTCATGTTCGCCTTACATCTTGATGACCTTGACGCGCTTCAAAATCTCTTCGACGGAGATCAGTTCCCCCTCACCTGACCCCGGACAAATCGCCACGGTGCGGTCCCACGTCTCTTGGCTTTCGAGGTTGCTTTCCCAGAACGGCCACGTGCGACACTGGCGAGGTCGGGCGCGGTACACGGTGCAACCTTTTTGCCGATCGTAGAACACGCAATCGCCGTTGGCCTTCTCGCGGAGTGTGACTTGGCCCTTGGCGTTTCGGGTGTACAGGGCACGGAACTCGTGTTCCTTTTCGCCCCGGAGTTTCGCCAGCGCCGTGACCTCGGCATCGTCCACCCACACGTAGCCGGGATCGCCGGTGCAACACTTCCCGCACTGCGTGCAGGTGAACTGCAATCCGTCGCGGAACCAAGGCGTTGCGGAATCTGGCATGGGTTCATCTCAAAAATGGTGTTACTACCGACGCGATCCTAATGACTCGCAGATGTGACTTCTGTGATCGAGGAGACCTTCTGGGGTGCTTCACGGTTCGTTTGTTCGGCAGACGTAGGAGGCAACAGGAACTGTTGCGGTTCGACCGTCGGCTTCGGCATCCAACCAGCAGTGACAACCATTTCGTTGACCACAGCGTTGTAGAACGCCGGGTCGTTCCGTGCTTCTTGGAGGCGGAAAAGATCTTCGTCTGAAATGGGCAGGGTGAGCCTTCCCGTCGCGCGACTCGACATTAGGTCGCCTTCGCAATCCGAGTCGCGTGTCACGCCTTGTTCGGGTCCGTTCATATCGAAAGCCCCATGCTTGTGAGTTGGATAGCGGCGACACCATCAGGATACTCGAAATATACCAAGTTGTAACAGTTCGGATCGGGGCCGATGCGGGTCATACCGCTGTGCTCATAGAAGTGTTCGGCTTGCGGCAGGGCGTGTAAGCCCACGCGGTCTCCCGCCGTGGTCCCGATGCTCATTCGGATTGCTTCGCCGAGCAAGAGCGTTCCAACACCTTTGTACCGTGCCTCCCGGACGACGGGTTTGTTGCGATCCTGTGGGACGCGATAATTCCACGGGGCGGCTTCCAAGATGTCAACGTACAGCAACCAAGTGTTCGGCGTCAGTTCCGATCGTCTTAGCAAGTTCTCAATCGCCATGATGCCCTGGGTCTGATTGTCACACTCGACCGTCGCAATGCAGTGCCAATCCTTTGGCCGACGAGCTTTATTCCGCCAATCCCAGTGGGCATTTTCTAGTGTCTCGTCGTGTGAGAGAAGCTCCTCGACGAGACGTGCCCGGTCCGGACCCCACGGTCGCTCGACCGCGTCCAAGTTGCCGTAAGTGGCTTGGAACCCACGAGTGATTGTAACTGGGACATACCCTGACGGCGGAAGGCGAGTATCGACCAATCGTGGCGGGGGATTGAACGGACGCGGAGGGATCGGCGTTGGATCGGGCATGGGGAACCTCCAAGGATTCACTGGTCTATAGACTTATAGTTCTGAACCCATTTGGCCCACGGATCCGGATTCGTGGGCGTCCACACCCAAAACTGGTCACCCATGCCGCCACCCATCCTCGTTGCGGACCAACTCACGAAAGACTACGGCCACTTTCGCGCGCTCAGCCAACTCTGTTTGCAGATCGCGCCGGGCGAAGTCGTCGGACTGTTGGGGCCGAACGGCTCCGGTAAAACTACGGCGTTGCGGTCGTTCCTGGGGTTCTTGCGTCCGACTTCGGGGCGCGCGACGCTTGGTGGGTTCGACTGTTGGCATCAGAGCGTGGAAGCCCGCAAGCAGGTGGCGTATTTGCCGGGTGAACTGCGGTTGTACGACTCGATGACCGGGCGACAACTGATCCGGTTTCTCGGGAAACTTCGGGGCGAGAAGCCTGGACCGCAGGTCGATGAGTTGGCCAAGAAACTCGACATCGACCCCGATCAACCGCTCACCAACATGTCGTCGGGAATGAAACGTAAGATTGCCCTGCTGACGGTGCTGATCCCGGACGTGCCGCTCATCATTCTCGATGAACCGACCAACACGCTCGACCCGAACATGCGGGACGAACTCCTGGAACAATTGTTGTTGGCGAAAGTGTCGGGAAAGTCGGTCCTGTTCTCGTCGCACGTGTTGCAAGAAGTGGAAGCGGTGTGCGATCGCGTTCTGATACTTCGCAAGGGCGAGTTGGTGCATCTGCAAGACATGGCCCCGTTGCGAGATGGCCGCCAGGTCACGGCCCGAATTCTGGGTGACGTACCAAAAAACGGCCAGGATGGGGAAGACCTCCCGGCAGATTGCATCACGGATGACGGCCACTTCAGCTATGAACACCGTGGCCCGTTGCCCGCTTTGCTCAGTTGGTTGGCGCAGCGTCCCCTTCAGGATTTGAAAATCGAACCGCTCGGGCTGAGCGGGATTTATCGCAAGTACCACGCGACAACCTGATCTCACTTTGCGGTGGGATGTCACTTCGCGCTAATGTGGCTGTCGTGGGTGATGGTCCATTGTTTGCCGCCAGCGGATTTCGGTGCGGTCAGGCTCGCTTCAAAGCCGTTACGGGTGACCTCAATTGTCGACGAACCCAGGGCGTGGTTCTTCACTTGAAGATCAGCCAAGTTCTTGGCGAAGGCGCCCTTCTGCTTGTGGTAGTCACGTTGGGCGTAGTACACCTCGTGCAATAAATCCTTCACACCCTGAGCGGCGTCCGGAATGTAGGCGACGTTCCCGGTGGGCTTCGTACTGAATTGCAGATACCCCCAGCGCTCCGGGCGGTGCATGTCGATCACCCCTTGCGGCGACCACACCCAGTTGTGTTCCGGGCGATCCTTCACCTTCACGTACTTGCCGTTTTCGACGGTCGTGTCCCACTCCACGCGGGAAAAATTGACCCGCATCCGATCGCCGTCCTTGGGCGGCACCGGCGTGTTCGATAGCTCCTTGATCCCCTCCCACGGCCACGCGATTTCAACCGTCCACCCCGTATCGGTGTCACGCGGGTTGTTCAAAGTGCCCTTCAGTGCCACCGCTGTTTTGAGGCCGATGATCTCCCAGCCGTTGAGGGCCTTACCGCCGTCCTTGTACGGCTTCGTCAGCAGCAAATCCCAGGTCGTGTTCTTGGCGTTCAACTCCAACTCGGCGTAGAGATGGCTGTCCCCGTCGGGGTCGAGGAACACTTCAAAATCCGGGTCTTGAAAGATCACCGCGTCGTGTTCGGTGATGGTGCCCCAGAGGTGCGGCTCCTCCAACTCGGCGGCAATGTAAAGGGCCTTGTCGTCCCAGAGCATCTTCATCCGGGTGCGGAACCGCGGCTTCGGTTTCTTGCCGCCTTCAATGTCCACAAAGTCCTCACTCCACGCCGCCGCCTTCCACGCCTCGTCGTCGATCTTGCCGTCAATCACCGGCGCCGTAACAGCCTTGAGGCAGACGTACCCGCGCGGCGCCGGTAGCGGCCCAGCCGGGTCCGCCGCGAACAGCGGGAGCAGCACGAGAAACGGCAACACCAACGCAGCACGGCGAAACAACAGGGGCATGGGACGGACTCGGTGAAGAATTAGCGGTATGCGGTTGCAATCCAGGCGAACCGGCGACGTTAGTCGCTGGGTGGACTGCCACAATCGGGCGGTTCGTTTTTCATCCAGGCAGATAGCCACCCGATTGTGGCAGTCCACCCAGCGACTAACGTCGCCGGTTCGCCTGGAATTCCACGCGGATTTCGGAGTCGAACATCAGCTTCGGGTCGCCGCGCCCGGCCAGCGTGTTCAACAACACCCCAATCGTGCGACTTGGCGTGCCGCGAAACAGTTCCTTCCCGGCGTGGGTGATCGTGATCGGCTGATCGAGGTCCGCCATGCGGTCGTCGAGCCGGACCAGCACGGTTTTCGCCTTCTCGACGGTTGTGATGTCGAAGTTCTGTCCGTCGCGTTTGGCCACGATGAGCGCATCGGGTTGGGCGGTGTTCGGTGGCACTGCTAACCAGTACGAACGATCGTGAACGGTTCCGGTTTGTTTCCAGACGACGCGATCCGGGATCGGGTTGCGGGTGTGCTTCGCCAACCACGGCAGCGCGGCCTTGTCTTCCCGGTCCATCCAGTGGCCTTTGCCTTCGTGAATCTTGACGAAGTGCGGGTAGCCGGTCGGGTCGTCCTGTTGCAACGCCGTCAGTTGCTCACCATATTCCTGGCCGACTTTGTTGCGGTTGTACGCCGCATCATTGCCACCCACTTGCAGGGCAAACGGGACGTTCCGTAGCGACAACAGGGACACGCCATTGGGGTGCCCGGCCATCATCGCCGCGCCCGCCCAGGCGTCGGCCATTCGCGGCGCGAGTTGGTAGACGCCGTCGCCGCCTGCGGAGTAGCCCATCACGTAAACGCGATCGGGATTCACGTTCTCCAGCACGATCAGGTCTTCGATGAGCCGCGTAAACAGTCGGTCGATGTGGGCTTCATGCCAGAGGTTCCAGGTGTTCGTCGGCGCGCGCGGGGCGAGGTAGATGCCTTCGCTTAAGGTGTACAACGACTTCTGGTTCTGCCACTGTTTGTCGTTCACCGCCTTCGGCGCGTTGCCGCCGCCGTGCAGCGAAATCCACAGGCTGCGCCCACCTTTTGGCTTCTCCCCGAAGGTTTTGAACTCGAACGGCATCTCAAGTGTGCCTTCCTTCAGAACGCGATCCTTCAGTTCCTGTGCCCGTTCTTGTTGGACGAGGGCGACGTGGAAATCCCACAACAGCGTTCGAGCAAC
Source organism: Fimbriiglobus sp. (assembly GCA_043785105.1). Taxonomy (GTDB): domain Bacteria; phylum Planctomycetota; class Planctomycetia; order Gemmatales; family Gemmataceae; genus Fimbriiglobus. Next base: position 22,534 of record JAYVXO010000257.1, on the reverse strand, counting down.
TGCGGCATCGGCCTTCGTGAGCGGGACTTTGACGAAAGACTTCTCGATCAACTCCGCCACGGATTTCGGCTTCGCCGCAATCGCGTCTCGCAGCGCCTTCACTGCGTTCGCAGAGTCGGGTGAAGTGGTCACAACGACATCAATCAGCCGTTGCTCCCCCGCCGGGCCGGTCTTGTGCTTTTGTTGGACCTCGCCCACCTTGACCACGTACTCGTGATTCGGTCGCAGGTCAAAACTCAGGAAGTCGTTGGTGTCCGCACTTTCGTTCCGCGACTGGCCTTCATGCTTCGTCTTCCGCTCATCGCTCATCGTCACAGCGACTGGCAATGTGATTCGCTTCTTGCTGCCGTTCAGCACCCGGATGTTCAGCTTGAACGTGTCCGTTTTCTTGACCACGTTTTTCGTGTAGCGATCGGTGACGTTCTCACTCGATACCGTCTTGCTGTTCCGCGCCCACACGAGTGGAAAGTGCTGGTCGGTCTTGCGAAAACTGGCCGCGTAGATGGCGTGTTCGAGAGATTCTTTCTTCGCCTGGGCCGCGTCCGCAACGAACCACCCTTTGTCGAGTCCCTTCGGGTCCGGCTCGCACGCCCCTGTGAAGTGCCAATCCTTGTCCCAAACCTCAATCCAGGTGTGGTTACCGCGTTTGTCCGCCCAGTTCGGCGTGCCGACCAACCGGGCCGGGATGCAGACGGCCCGGCACGCATCACTCAGCACAATCGACAACCCCGTACACGATGCGTTGCCCTGAGCGATGGATTCCTTCGGACTCAGGTTCGGTGCTTTTCGTTGGGGAGCGTAGCCCAGTTTGAAGTGCTTGAAGAGTTCGGTGTTCAGCTTTTGAACTGCCTCCGATGGCGTCTTGCAGCCTTTGACCATCGGCAAGCAAAGATCGTAAAACTCCTGCCGCCACGGGTCGCGTTTCTCATCCACGTTGGCATACGGCAGCACGTCGTTGAAGAAGACATCCTCCGGGATGGCCTGCCCCCACGGCACCGCCCGCAACGCTTTGTATGCCAGTTCGTGGTTCGTGAGCAAGAACGCCGCCTTCAACCCGATCAAGTCCGCGTCCGGCATGTTGGCGATCAGGAATTCCATCCCCTTGCGTTGATCCTTCGGCACCCCACTCAACGCCTTCGCCAACTCCCCGCGATTGTCGTTCGCCTTCGCCAACGCCTTTTCAACATCCGCACCCCACCACGCCGGGGACGGTTCGGCCAAGACCATTGGCAGACTGAAGCAGAAGATCAGCACGGTAACCAAGCAACGATGCACCATCGAAACCCTCCCAGAAATTGAGCGACATCATACCGGGAATCCACGAACGAAAAAATAAATTGAGAGTCCGACTACAGCAGGTTTTCGGCCCTGAAAGGGACGTTCTGTCAGCCCAGGGCAATGCCCTGGGAACTGACACCCACGGCAATGCCCTGGGAACTGACTGGGAACTAACACCCAGGGCAATGCCCTGGGTCAGTTCTTCGCTTTCAATCCCTTCAACAGTTCGCCGTCGTCGCGGCGTAGACCCCACAGTGATAGCGCCACTTCGACTTTTGCAGCCTGAGCCGGTTCGGGTAAGCGCAATAAGACTTGGTAACTGCCGTCGGGCTTTGCCACGATGCGCCACTTGGTTCCCTCCGGGGCTGTGGTCAGGTCGAACACCGTGGCCCCGTTGCTGTCGGTCGGCAACACGACCCGCGTGCCGATCGCCGCGAGTTCGCCGCTGTCATCATTGCGGTCGAGCGAGATCGACGTTCCCGTTGAGGAATAGACACGCGGTGCTTTCGTAGCGGTGCCGATGAACAACCACCCGGTTTTGCCCGCCGGAAGTTCGACAACGAATTGCCGTGACAATCCTGCGGCCACGGTCACCGGCAACGGGGTGATTTTTTCCTGCACGCCCAGTTCGGCTTTGCTGTCGGGTTCGGTGAGCCGGTAACGGAACGTCGGCACGCCCGTAGGATCGAGGGTGTACCCGGCGAAGTGAACGTGATGCGGGCCACCATAAAAGCGATCATCGGGTAGTTGATAGCCGTAGGCGGGATCAGTGAACCGTTTGGTGAAGTCGGGCGGGGTGCGGCTCTCCGTGGTGGCCCAGGGGAAACCGCTCGGGCCGGTCCAGAATTTCGGCCCGAGCAACTTCGCCGGGTTGCCACCGCGATTGTTCCAAACCGGGGTCGCGTCCAGAAAATTCCCGGACCACGCATAACTGAGCCGACACGTGGCCGCATCAAACACGGTGTTCACGCCACCGGGGAAGCCAATAGCAATTGCCTTGGTGCCCGCCCCTTCCGGCATGAACGTCCGCAAAATTTCCGGTCGGTCTTTCGCGCTGACGATGAGACCCTTCGGCGGTTCCATGCCGCTGGGCAGTGGTAAACCTTGGCCGAGCGAAAAGTACGCCCACATCGCTTCGATCTGTTTGTCGCCGTCGCCATCGAAGAACGTCGTGAGCAGCGCTTTGCCGTCGATGAAGTTTTGCGGCATCTTGGTGCCGGGGGCCATGCGTTGCGGTTGGTGCATCCAGCGGGTGTACCAGTCGTAGCGAACCCGTTCCTGGGTCCGGGCTAAATCCGGCCCACGAGTCCCACCGCCGGTAATGCCGGAGATGTCGTGGCACGAAATACACCCGTGGCCACTCTTGCCGGTCATTGCCCGGCCCGCTTCCACCTTAACGGCAGTGAGTTCGACTTTGCCCACGCTGTCATCCGCGATCGTCCCTTCCAACTTCGGCAGGCTTTCCGGCAGGTGCCCCACATTCGCTTCGCCGTATTGTGGCATCCGCAGCGTCATCCACGGTCGTGCGCGTCCGGCGTTGAGTAGGACGTTCTTGAACCACGAAGTCCGCAGTTTGTGACCGGCTCCGGTCAGGCGGGGTGGCGAAACGTCGTCGGCATTCTCCGCTTTTTCCTGCAGGCGCATTTGGTCCATCAGGTCCACACTTAACCCGCCCTCGCCGTCGCGGTTGTGGCAGTTCAAGCAGTTGAACCGCTTCATCGCAATCTTGGCGTGGTAAGCCGGCGCATCGGTGCCTGCCCCGTTCAGGCCATCTTTCAGGAACGCGGCGATGGCGGATTTTTGCTTCGCGTCCAGCGAATAGACTGGCACTTTGGCTGCACTCGGCATCTCCGCAAGGCACCCCTGATTGCCCTTCAACGTGGCCAGCTTCGGTGCGGTTACGGGCAACGACTTGCTGCCCGGCGCCATAGAGTGGCAATTGACGCAACCCTTCGTCGCCAACAGCAGCTTACCCACTTCTTTCCACTGGTCGTTCGGCTTCAAGTCGGCGAACTTCTCGTCAGCATGAATGAGCGTGGCAGGTTTTACCGTCGGCGTTGTCGGCATCTTCTCGGATAGTTTTTCATCCGTCTGGCGACAGAGGAAACGAGCAATGTCGCGGGCCTCATCCGCAGCCAGTTGCATGTTGGGCATTCGCCCGTGGGGGTTGGTCGCTAGCGGGTTTAGCAAGTAACGGGCGAGTGCCTCCGGCGTCGTTTTGCTGCCGACCGCGCCGAGCAGATAGAAGCCTTGGGCGCTGGTGGTGCCGAGGGAATAGGCTTGGTCTTCGGGTAAGGCAATCGGCTTGTCGTCTTCGTCGTCATCCTTCTTTTTCTTGGTCGGCGGTTGGGTTAGCTTGTCGCCGTGGCACGCCGCGCACCCCGCCGTCAGGTACAGTTTTTGACCGTTCGTCAGGCTCTTTTGGTAATCGTTGGAGATAGTCGGCGTCCGAGTGGGGGTCATTGGCCCACCGAGCGATTCCAAGTAACTGACCACCGCGTACCGCTCTGCCACGCCGGTTTCGTCGTCGCTGAACATCTTCGGCATCACGGTGTTGGGTCGCAACGAATGGGGGTCCGCCAGCCACGAATCCAGCCACCCGGCGTTCGCCCGCTTGCCAATTTCGGCGAGGTTTGGCCCCGTTCGTTCGACGAGCGTTTTCGCCATCTTGTCGGCAGGTGTTGCGGTGTGGCACTTCACGCAACTGTGTTCCTCAAACAAGAACCGCCCGTGTTCGCGGGCCACGTCATCGACAAAAGTCGCGGGACGTTGCTTCGGCAAATGGCCGAAGAAAAAGTACGGCACCGGCTCCGGGCGAAACCCCGGACCACGCCAGATGAGTTCGACCCGCGTTGCCGGACCCGTGCGTTTTAGGGTCACTTCAAACGGCTGAATCCCCGCCGTTAACGCAACCGGCTTACCGTCGTGTTTCTCCGCTTTGTCGCCCTTCACGCTGGCATTCAACACGACCTGTTCGCCAACCTTCACCGTCACATCACCCAGGAGATTCGCATCGAACTGATACTGGCTCGCCTGCAAAATGTTGATCGTCCCTTGCCACCGAAACTCCGTCCCCCCCGTCGAACGCGGATGCGCCGCCTCACCCACTGACAACGTTAGCCCAACGCCCGGTTCCAATCGGCTGATGCTCGTCCCGCCCGCATCGACGATCGTGAACACCAAGCCCGACTTCACGTCCGCCCGGTTGATCGGCTGCGCAACGACCGACGAACCTACCACAACCCACGCGGCCAAGGCGAAAAACCCAGAACGAACCATGCGGACAATCTCCGGGAACGCGAAAACTCAGGCAGGCCTAACAAGCAGAACCATGATTATGCGAAGATGCCCGATCGCCGCAAGCGGGAAATCGGGGAAGTGATAGGCGTGAGGGGCGATGTTAGACTTGGTCGGATACTGCGGGTGATGTCTTGACCGCATCACGGTCACGGGATGTAGCCACGGGTGGAGCGCTTCGCGGAACCCGTGGAACCAGTCCCAACACGGAACCGCCCTGGAGGGGCGGCGGACTTCCTTTGCCCTTTCAAGGCGATTGACAAAGGGGTGTCACGGTCCACGGGTTCCGCTACGCTCCACCCGTGGCTACATCCCGGTGCCCTTTCAGGGCACAAATCCAAGAATGCGTGTCATATAGGATGTTTCGACATGACAGCGCGAACAGAACTGAAGAAACTAGCCGCACACGCCGCATGTTTGTCTAGAATCAGCATCACGATGCGTCTGCGATAATTGACACCCCACGGAGCCTGCCGATGTTTGATCTTCCTGCCGTTCAAGCTGCGATTCGGGAGCACGGTCTCGACGGTTGGCTGATGTACGATTTCCGGGGCATCAACATTCTGGCGGCACGGATTGCGGGCACGGTGGATGCCCATCGGTCGCGGCGGTGGTTTTACTACATCCCGGCGAACGGCGACCCGAAGAAGCTCGTTCACCGCATCGAACCGGCGGCGCTGGACCACTTGCCGGGCAAGGAAAAAACCGTCTACCTGCGCTGGCAAGACCTCGAAGCAGGGGTGTGTCAACTCGTGGCCGGGGCGAAGAAAGTGGCGATGGAGTATTCGCCTAAAAACGGCAACCCGTACATCTCGCGCGTCGATGCCGGGACTGTGGAACTGGTCAAGTCGTTCGGCCCGGAGGTTGTCACCTCGGGCGATCTGATTCAGCAATTTGAAGCGACCTGGGACGACGCCCAATGGGCGATGCACCTGGAAGCCGCGACCCACACCGACGCGGCTTACGGCGTGGCGTGGGCGTTCATCGGTGGTGAAATTGGGCGGCAAGGTTACACGACGGAAACGGCAGTGCAAGCCCGCATCCTGAAGCACTTCGCGGACAACAATCTCGTCACGGATCATCCCCCGATCGTCGGCGTCGGGCCACACTCGGGCGACCCGCATTACGCCCCGAGTGCGGAAACCGATTCGCGCGTCGTGCCGGGGAGTTTCGTGCTGGTGGACCTGTGGGCGAAGATGAACAAACCACGTGCGGTCTACTCCGACCTCACGCGCGTGGCCTACGTGGGTGAGCAAGTCCCGGCGAAGATTCAGGAAGTGTTCAAGATCGTCACGGCGGCCCGTGACGCCGGGATTGCCCGAGTGAAGCGCGCCTTTGAAGCCAACGAACCGCTACTCGGTTGGCAAGTCGATGCCGCGACCCGCGAGGTGATTGAACGGGCGGGTTATGGCGAATACTTTTCCCACCGTACCGGCCACAACATCGGCCAGGAAACGCACGGCAACGGCTGCCACATGGACGGCCTGGAAACCCGCGAAGAGCGAAGCGTGATGCGGCGAACTTGCTTCAGTATCGAACCGGGAGTCTACCTCCCGGAGTTCGGCGTGCGCAGCGAAATCAACATCTATATTGACAAAGACGGTGGCGTTCACGTGACCGGCGGCGAACTGCAACACGAGATTCGCCGCATCTTGGTGTAACAAAATTGTGGGCTAGCGGTCGTCGTACTTCGCCAAAAACTTCAGCGGTGGCCGCGACGATAACCCGACTTGGCAGACCATGTCGAACTGGTAGCCTTGGACCAGTTTGATGGTCGCGTCCGCTTCTTCCTGCGTGGGTGCGGTGAACAGTTGCCGGCCGGAGCTATAAATTCCGTACTTGCCGTCCAGGGCGTGGACTTTCAGTTCGTTCGGGTTGAAGCGTGGCCCTTTCACCGAGAACGGAACTTTCGTCGGGACTTTGCCGTTCACCAGGAAGAATGTCAGCCCGGTGTCACTCACTTTGCAGAACTCCGTGAAGCGGCAGTCCTTGATCGTGGTCATCGCATCGCGGGCACTCCATTCACTGGCCCCACAATGGGCGAGTACGTCCGGTCCGTGTGCGACGACGAATTCGCCACGCTCTTTGCGGACTTCGACTTTGCGGGCATCAATCGCAATCCGTTCTCCGATGAAGCCCGCGCCCGGAACCGGAATCCCGGTGCGGGTGAGTCGGTTTTCCGAATCGAGTTGCATCAGCTTGGCGGTCGTATCGTCTTGGCCGCTGTTGCCGGTCTGAACTGGCGCGGCGTAAAAGCAGGAGAACAGCGGCGTGGGTTTGCCGACGGACGCGATGCGGTTGAAGCCGTACTTGCGGACCACGGCGGCGGCTTGCTCCGCGTCCGCTTGGTTGGCACCGAAGTTGAGATGAACCGTGTTCTCGTCGCGCAGCAACCACGCACCCTTCACTTGTTCCGCGTGGACTGATTTCAAATCAATCGCACGACTGGATCGCGTCTTGACGCTTTTCTGTTGCGGCTTTCCTTGTGTCAGGCCGTATTCGACAACCGGACGCGGCGACCCGATCGTGGCCCATTCCGTCGGCTGCAGTTCCTGCAAGAGGTGGCGCACTTCCTGGGCTTCCGGCTGATTTTTGCCGAAGTCACGGAACAGCTTCTGGTCGGCAAATATCTGCCAACTGTCGTTCTGCCGCCAAATGAAAAACTTCCCCGCATCAATTGGGTGTAACGCTTCTTTCTGCGGTAACTTGACGTTGAGATCGACCGGCGCGGTCATCGAGGTATCGACCGGAGCCGGCAACGTCGAAGTGACCCCCGGCGGCAACTGTCGCGGCGCCCCAACCGGCGTTTGCGGTAACTGGGCGAACACCGAAGCCGCCGAAACTGCCACGCTGCACAACACGAAATGAAAACGCACCATGTTCAACCCTCCGTATCAGAAGGGATCGACATTCGGCGCGGTGGAGTTTAACGATTATGCCGGGCCAAAGCCGAGCAAAGCCCATGAACGATCGTTCATGGGCTTTCTTTCATTCACTACTTCCCCAACACTTCCAATTTCACATCCTTGAACCGCACTTCCATCGGGCCGCCGCTGTGGACTTGGAACGCGATCAGGCCACGGCGGGCGAGTTTGTCGTCAGTGTAGTTGGCGCACTGTTGGCCGTTGATCCAGATTTTCACGGTGGGGCCGATGGCCTCCACGACGTAGTCGTTCCACTCATCGGGCTTGACGTGCTTTTCGCCGCCTTCTTTCACCAGTAAGCCACGGGCGCTTTCTTCGTACAGCTTGCCCCACCAACCGGCGCCGATGTCCGCTTGCGGGCCACGCATCTCGCCACCTTCGATGGCGACGCTGCGGAACTGGATGCCGCTGTTCTCCTTGTTCGGCGTCAGCTTCACTTTCACGCTGAGCTTGAAGTCGGCCACTTCCATCGTGGACTTCAGGAAGGTGTTCTTCTTGAGGCCGGTTTTCGTGGCGCCGACAATCTCGCCGTTCTCGACTTTCCACACGTCCTTGTCGCCGTCGAAGTTCGTCAGGTCTTTGCCGTTGAAGAAGTCCTTGGCGTTGTCCGCGTCTGCCAGAATCGGCACTTGGGCGTTGTGTTTGAGGTACGCAATCAGGTGTTGAAGTTGGGCGGCACTGAGGGGCTTGATGAGGTCGTCCGGCATCATCGACAGGTCCGATGGCGTGCGCTTATCGATGTCTTTCGTTGAGATAGTCAGCGTTTCGTTGGCGGTCACAACGGTAAGGGTGGCCTTCGTTTCTTCCTTGATGATGCCGGTAATCACGCGGCCATCGACGAGGTCAATCTTCGTGGCGGCATACTCTTTCGGGATCACCGCTGAGGGGTCGAAGATGTTTTCGAGCAGGTAGTTCAAGTCCGCCCGGTTCGCCCCGGTAATCTCCGGACCGACCTTTCCGCCGACGCCGTACAGCGTGTGACACTGGGCGCAAACCTTGGAATAAATCGCCCGGCCAGCACTCAGATCCGCTTTGGCGAGCACAGCGGGCGTGAGTTGTTTCGACCAGTCGCCGATGAGCTTCTTGCGATCGGCGGCGCTTTCGCGCACGACGCCCCAGACTTCCGCGATCTTCGCTGACAACGCACTGTCGTTCAGGTTGCGGAGTTGCCGAACCGTCTCGGCGGGGATGTCGGTTGAGGGAAGTTGCTTGGCTTCCACTGCTGCGAGAAGTTGCTTCGCAAACGCCGCACGCGACGAAAGGGTCGCAATCGCGTCCCGCTTTTCGGCGGCGTTGAACGCGGGGTACGATGACAGCAACACAGGTGGCGTGTTGCTATCATCAAACGATGCCAACGCTCGCACGGCAGCAGATCGCATCGGCGGTTCGGCCAGGATTTTTTGCAACACTGGCGGAAGCTGCTTATCGCGCGCATCCAGCAACGCCACCAGTGCGGCTTGCCGGGTCGCTTGCGCGGACTTCGTGTCGGAGAGCGTTTTGCGGAGGGAATCAAACGCGGTCGCATCGCCGTAGGTGACTGCTAGAGCAAGCGAAGTATTACGGATAACGGCGGAATCACTCTGTTTCAACTTGGCGTAGACGTCCGCCCAACCCAACGGGGCTTTCGTCTGCCGTTTGCCCTTCACCGATTCTTGCAACCCGGACAGGTACGCGAGTTGGTGGTCGGTCGTTTTCGCTGTGGCTAATGCGGCTACGAGAACATCGGTTGCGGCAGGTGTTCCAATTGCCCCTACCCTGCGAGCCATGAACGGGAGCAAAGGGACTTTTGCGTTCGCTGCCAGTTTTAACGCGCGCGGTGGATTCCGCTCTGCCAACGGTTCGGCAGCGTACCAGTACAGGAGCAGCAGATTGTGATCGTTGACATCTTCAGCATGGGATGTCAGCGACTCCAATGCTTTCCAACGGAATTCGAGTGGTAGTTTTTGTAGCGCAATGGCCTGGTCACGCTGCAATTGCGGTGAACTGGGTGCAGGCGTAACACTGCTAAACGCAAACCCTTCCCACATCTTGGCAATTGCCGCTTTTGAAGGGTCATCTATCGCCAGAGTCGAATACCATCCTCTATCAAGGTACAGTCGATACGCCCACCCTTTCACGAGGTCGTGTTGCTCACGGTTCGCAACAATACCACCGAAAAACAGCGTATCCCAATTCATGATGCTCGCCGTCGTCCAGAGGGCATTCAGTCTTTGTTTGACGCCAGGGTGTTTCTCCACCATTGCACGAAGCACCCGTTCGGAGTCGAGATTGATCTTCCGCTCGCCGTACCGTTCCTGCAGTATCCGTCGTGCGTGTCGCACATACCAATCGTTCTCGTTCTGTAGCATTTCCACCAACTCATTATAACTGAGTTTTTGCAGGTCGAACGCGGGGACGGGTTTCGTGTCTTTGTGGCTGATTTTGTAGATGCGACCGTTGGTGCGGTCCCAGATTTCGGGTTCGTTGCGGTGGCAGATTTGCTTGTCGTACCAATCGCAGAAGTAGACGTTGCCGTCCGGCCCGGCCTTGATGGCGACCGGGATCGACCACTTGTCGTGGGTCAACAGGAAGTCCGGGTTGCGGTCGCCTTCGTAGCTGCTGCCCTTCGGCGTGACCACGTCAACATTGATGCGGTGGCCGTGCAGGTTGCCCATGAACAGCTTGCCGTGGTACTCCTTCGGCCACGTCCCGCCCTGGTAGCACATCAGCCCGCTATGGGCGTGCCCGCCGCCGGCGCTGTCGCTCTTGCCGTTCCCACTGTGTGGATTCGCGCCGACATAGTGCCGGTGTTTGGCGATCGTCTTGATGTCGTCGTAGGTGTACGGATTGAAGTGCTGCCCCGCTTGGCGATCGTAACGCCCGCCTTGGACGATGTGCCAGAGGTGCGGAATCACACAGGCTTCCGCGAAGAAATCGCCGTTGGCGTTGTAGTCGAGGCCCCACGGGTTTGACGTGCCTTGCGCGAACACTTCAAACGTGTGCCGCGTCGGGTGGTAGCGCCAAATCCCGGCGTTGATTGGGGTGCGGTCCTGGTCCGGCGTGCCCGGCTTGCCGACGCGGGAGTGGGTGAACACGCCGTGGCAGCCATAGAGCCAGCCGTCCGGCCCCCAGATGAAACTGTTGAGTGTTTCGTGGGTGTCCTGATAACCCCAACCGTCGAGCAGAATTTTCGGCTCGCCCGCTTTGTCCCCGTCGAGAATCGGGATGAACACGAGATACGGCGCCGCGCCGACCCACACGCCACCGAACCCGAGTTCGATACCGGAGACGAGGTTCAAGCCTTCCATGAACACGGTCTTCTTGTCGAACTTGCCGTCGCCGTCGGTGTCCTCAAAGATCAGGATTTTGTCGCCGAGCTTTTTATCCGCAATGACTGGGCCTTGGGTCGGGTTGCGATTCGGGTACGTGTAGGCTTCAACCACCCACATCCGACCACGATCATCGAAGCAGAACGCGATCGGCTGATGCACGTCAGGCTCGGCGGCAAACACGGAGACGCTGAAGCCGTTCGGAACGGTCATCGCCTTGGCCGCGTCTGCCGGTGACAGGCCGGCGTGTTTGTAATCATCGGGTAGAACGCCCACGGACGATCGTCCGTGGGCTTGCTGGGGTTCAGTATGAAAGCGGAAGTCGTCAAAGTTGATGTGCCCCCAGTGGCCCGTGTGCCGATCGACGATGCGGATTTGAATCTCTCGGCCCTGGTGTTTTGCTAAATCGACGCTGACGCGCCGTAGGTTTTCGGCTTCGGTCCCTGATGCCCGAAAGAACACCTCCTTGGTGGCCACGTCCACCAACTCCACGCACGTTTCCTTGGGGTACGCTCCGCCACCAACCAGGAAGCTGGCCCACGGGTGCGTCACCTTGAACGGCACGGAGGTCAACGTCCCTTGCGGCTTGTCGCCGTGCTTCTCATACCCGCCGATCCAGTATTTGCCTTGATGCTCCGACTTGCTATCGCTACGACGGGGGTGAACGGTATCGCCCAGAATCGGCTGATCGCGGAAAGCCTCCCCCTCCGCAACCCAATCTTTCAGCGTGCCGGTTTCAAAATCCAAGTTGAGCGCTTTACCGTCCGCACCGACAGGAAGCACACCAGCCGGTGGCGTGGGGTCAACAACGAATAACAACAGGGAGAGGAGGAGCATCATGTTCGGTTCCCAACGAGGCATCACAATATCCGTGTAGACAGTGATACCCCATTCACGGAACCGAAACAAGAATTTGGTGCTACAAAACGCCATCGCCCAGGGTGATCCCTGGGCGGTGGCGGGCAAGCTATCGTGCGGGTTGGCGTGGCGGCGAACCGCTCCCGAGGAGAGAAAGCGGTTCAGGGATGGACGAATTTTGCCAGCCAGTGTTTCGGTAACGTCGCGGCCATTGGTGCTTACGGTGGGGGGACACCAAACCAAAGGCCCGAAGCTTTGCGTCCCCGGCTTTCGCACGGGTTTGCCTTTGTCGGATCCTGCAACTTGCCACCGACGCCACAGCAAAAACCCGTGGCGTCGTTACGTAAGACTCTAACGGTTAGGCAAGCTAAGGACCAGAGCGAAACTTCGCGGTTCGGCGGAATTTCATGGCATGAGGGTCAAGTTGACGAGAAACCAGACACATCAGAGCAAAAGCAATTTTCTCACGCAGAGACGCAATGGCGCAGAGAGAGCCAAACAATTTGAATGGCTCTCTCTGCGCCTCTGCGTCTCTGCGTGAGAAAACTCTTTTTAGCGACACCGCACACATGCTCTGAGCTTGCGACCGTTTGGGGGCGGTGGTATAGCTAGCACCCGTTTGGTGGAATGGTGGACTGAATTGTGGTGAATGTTTGTGGTGAAAGGGTTGCTGCTACTGGTGTTGGGGTTGCTGCCCGGCGACGGGTTGGCTGTGGGTTCGCCGCGACTGTTGCGTGGGGATGAACTGGTTTACACAGGTGTCGTGGAAGAAGCGAGCGAACGGGTCGGGAATCGGTTTCGGAAATGGCACGATTTGGAAGTGCGTCTGTTCGTGTTGGAAACGTACCCCGGCTATGCGGACTGCGCGTTGATGACGCGGCTTCGGCCTCGGCCGGACCCCGTGGTTGGGGGGGCGGTCACCCAGGTCACCGGCGCGGACCGCGTTGGGGAACCCCACCCGGCTTCGATTCACATTGAACTGGTGCGCGTGGATGTCCGTGGGCGGGTGCAAGCCCTGAACCCGACGCCCGGTCCGCCGCCGATCCCCCTCGGACCAGGGACCGACGCGAAACACCTTGCTCCCCTGTCAATCGACACGCCGCCCGATCTCGAAATCGGTCTGTTCGTGCCACTGCCGACCAAGCCCGCGACAGTGGGTACAACGTGGGAAATGCCGGATCGCAATCGGCCCCCGGTGATCTGGACCGCGAAAGGGGAATCGCTGTGGAATGGCGGCCGGTGTGTTGAAGTGAATGCAGTTCAACAAACGGACGCCTGGGATCGGCCCGAAGTTTCGATCACAGGTTGGAAACGCACAGACCGCATCTTGACGAACTCCTCCGATGGCTACGCCTGCACCGTCGAGCGGAAGATCGAAAAACGACAGGGTAACGCGATCATCGGTTGGATCGAAGTGAAGTACGAATTGCAACCGTCTACCCGCTACACAGGTGCCCGATATCTGGATGTCCGGCGTGAAGCGGAGATGGCCTATGCTCTGTCAACGGAGTTACGGCCACTGTTGGTGAAGAAGACGGCAGTTGTGGAGTTTCAAGCCCGATTGGTGAAGATCGACGCCTTTCTGAAAGATCATCCGCAAGCCGGTTTTCGAGAGGCGGTCGAAGCGATGCGCCGCCGGTATGCGGCGGCGGCACGGGGGGAAGCACCGCCGGTTTCCTCTCTGCAGCAGCCTGAACTCGCACGGACCGAGCCGCCACGGCTCGGTCAACCGGCGCCGGATTTCGTCGCACCGTTTGTCAATGCGACAGGACAATTTCGTCTATCGGCAGCGCGTAACAAACCCGCCGTGTTGGTCTTCTACAAACCCGATTCCGAAACGTCCGTTGCAACTCTTCACGTGGTTGAAACACTACACAAAAAGTTCGGCGAGCAAGCCACGATCACCGCACTCGCCATCGGCGCCGGTTCGGAAGAGGCAAACCGCCAGCGCGAAAACTTGAAACTGACAATCCCAATCCTGGATGGGACAGCGGTACGGTCAACGTATGCCGTGCAGACTTACCCGCGATTTTACGTGGTTGATGCGACCGGAACGTTGACGTGGCAATTCGACGGCTACGGTGCGGAAACCGGGTTCTTGGTGAAGGAGCAATTGGAGAAGTTGTTACCGCGATGATGGGACACGCACCGAGAAACCGCAATGGCGACGGATTTTGAAATACAAGGGCCGACGCGGACATGTGCGACCACGGGGCGGACGCTCTCGACCGGCGATCGGTTTTATTCCGTGCTGACTGAAGAAGCGGGGAAGTTCGTTCGCAAGGATTTTGCCGCGGATGCGTGGCAGGGGCCGCCGCCGGGGATCATCGCGTTCTGGCAGGGTCGGGTTCCCGCAAGCGACAAGCCGCGAAAGCCGACGTTTAACGATGAGTTGTTGATGGACTGGTTTCAACACCTGACCGGCAACCCCGAACCGAGTCGAATTAACTTTCGGTATGTCGTGGCACTGCTGTTGATGCGCCGGAAGCGGTTGAAGTTTGAAGACGTGATCCGCGCCGAGGACGGGTCGCACGTATTATTGGTTAGGGATTCGCGCAGCGGTGCCCGCTCCCAGATCGCCGATCCGCGACTGAGCGAAGCGGAGATCACTGCTGTGCAAGATGAAGTGTTCCAAGTGTTGGGGTGGGAGTAATCCCCGAGGTGGGTATGCGACAAGTTGCGATCATCCTGATTCCGCTGCTGGCACTCTCGACGGTGTCCGGGTGCGAGTGGTTGCGCAACCTCACCGGGAAAAGCACCACCAATCCCGGTAAAGTCGATGGCCCTGTCGCTGGGAAGACGAAAGACGAACTCGTCGGCTATTTGAACCAACAAGCCAATTACTTGAACTCTGTGCGGTACCCCCGCGTCGCCATCGACATCAAATCGGGCCGGGAAACCTACTCCTTGGACAACAGCAATTTAATCTGCTCCAAGCCGCGAAACTTCTCGCTGGTCGGCGGGAAAACGGTCATGTCGGACATCGTGAACATCGGCTCGAACAGCAACGAGTTCTGGATGTACTCCCGCTTCCCGGAGCGGACCTATGTGTTCTGTTCGCACGCCGACTTTCAGCGTGGCTCCGGGAGTTTGCCGTTCCCGTTCGACCCCGATTGGGCACTGCAAGCACTGGGCATGAACGTGTACGATCCCAACTTGCCGTACAAGGTGGACAACGACCAAGTGAACCGCGAACACAAGTTGATGTTCGAGACCCTAACACCACAAAACACCACCGTCAGCCGCGTCGTGGTTTTTGCCTCCGACCCGATGGGCGATAAGCGACCACAAGTTCGTCGCCACCTGATTTTGGACGCGAATAAACGCACCATTGCTGTCGCCGAAGTGCTGGAGGTCACCACGCTCAACGCCGGCCGAGATCGCGTGACCCAGAAAGAGTTGTTCGTCCAAGTGCCGACCCGTGTGAAACTGGAATGGCCACAACAGCAGTTCACAATGGACATGAAGTTACGCGGCGCGAAGATCAACGAAGGCATCACGGACGCCGAAGCGGCTGAACTGTTCACCAAACCCAAGTTCAACGACATCCAACCCGTCAACCTCGCTAACTCCCAATACACCCCCAGCGGTATTCAACGCGGCGCCATGCCCAGCGACTTGTCACCCCGCAAACGCCGCCCGTAATTGTCAGGCCGACCCAGGGTGCGCGGCGAAGCGCCGCGACCCTGGGCTATTCCATTGAACCCCTTCAGGGTAGTCCGAAAGCGCACCTTCAAAACTGGCGGGTCGGGCTAACAAACCCAGCATCGAAACTCCTCAGCCAGCGCAGTGCTACTTCGGCAACATCCCGACTAGCTTGGCGTACTCGAACACGCCGCCGGCGTCGATGATCGGGATCACGTCGCCCAATGATCGCAGTTTCCACACGTCGCCGGTGGTGGTGTTGACGAGTTCGGATTTCGTGAGGTCGATGGCCAATTCGTCGCCGGTGCAAATTTGGTCGATGAGCCGTTTGTCGGATTCGATCGGGATGAGGTACGCGCCGTTGACCGAGTTGCGGTAGAAGATGCGGGCGTAAAATTCGGCGACGACGCAAACAATCCCGGCGGCAGCCAGGGCAATCGGGGCGTGTTCGCGGCTGGAGCCACACCCGAAGTTTTTCCCGGCGACCACAATTTTGTACGGGGAGACGAACTCATCGTCAGGGCCGTGAAACGAGACGTGACCCTTCGGCAATCCGGAGGCCGCCTTCGGAACGCCACTGAAGGCGAACTTGCCGAACATCCGATACTCTTCCGCAATCGCCGGGTTATACGTGAGGTACTCCGCCGGAATGATCTGGTCCGTATCGACGTTGTCGCCTAGGACGAACGCTTTACCGCTGATGAGTGTTTGCATGTCTCGCTTCTCAATTTGCCGAAGGGGGCCGTGAAGACTTGGCCCGCCCTACACCTGCACTTTATCCCCCGCTCCCCGGACTGACGACCCGTTTGCGGTGGCTTCTCGTCGGTTCTGAACAATTCGCCGTTTTGCGTGCTACGTTTTGTTTAACTAACCCGCGCGACTGGACCGCCTTTGCGGTGTCGTGCGAGGAATGGTGAATTGCCTTCGCGCCCGGATTTCTAAGGGCTGTCGCGTATGTATGCACGGTTGATTCTCGAAGCCGGGGACTGCACCCCCGCCACACTCGATCTGACGCCCACGCAGACTGCCACCATTGGGCGGAGTTGGGAGAACACCCTCGTCGTGCAAAGTGAACTCGTCTCCCGGTTGCACGCCAAGGTGTACTTCGAGGACGGCCGCTGGATCGTGCGCGATTTCGGTTTGAACGGCACTCGTCTGGACGGCCAGCGAATCTCTGGTTCGGTCGAAATCCGCGACGGTGCCACCATCCAACTCGGTGAAATTCGGCTGCGATTCCTCAGCGGAGCGAACGTCCTGAACGGAAAAATCCCGACGCCCGTGAGTACCACAAGTCAAACACCGCCCCCGCTCGCCCACGCCGCGATCGGGTCGAACGGTTACCCCAAACCGGGCGGCCATTCCCGCATCCCAGCCGAAATCATGAGCACCAAGGTCCACGATTACGCCCGGCGGACCCCAGAGTCGCGCGAAGCGAACCCTGAAGAAACGCAGTTGAAAGTCGATGAACTCACGGCATTGTGCCGCTTCATGACCGCCGCTGTGGGCGTCCCCGATCCGCAAGAACTCGTCAGCCAAACACTGCGGACGATTCTGAATCAGACGGCGGCGAACGTGGCCGGGTACTTGAGCCTGGACCCGGCAGACCCGTTGCCGAAGATTGTGTTGCCCGAACGCGCCGCCGTTGATTTGCGGTTGTCACGCAGCCTGACGCAACAAGTCCGCGAAACGCGCAAGAAAGCGTGGCTCTTCGGCGACGATAAGGCCACGAACCCCGGCGAGAGCCTGCACGCTTTTACGGACGCCGTTTGCCTGCCGATCGCCACGCAATCCGGTGAACCGTTTGCGGCGATTCATGTTTACAGAACCGGACGCGGCTTCACGGATCGGGACATCCGGTTCATGGAAATCGCGGCCGGGTTCTTGTCGCCGACGCTGGAAATTCATCGCACTCGCCGCAAGCTGGAAGCGGAAAATTCGCGGCTTCGCAGCACCGCCCCCATTGCGGATGAACTCATCGGGGACAGCTCCGCCGTCATGAATTTGCGGATGCAAATTAGCCGCGCCGCACCGCAACCCTTCACGGTCCTGATTTACGGCGAAAGTGGTTCGGGCAAAGAACTCGTTGCCCAAGCGTTGCACCGCCACAGTTCGCGCGGCGACGGCCCGCTTGTGGTTGTGAATTGCGCCGCGATTGCGCCGACACTGTTGGAAGCGGAACTATTCGGTTACCGCAAAGGGGCCTTCAGCGGCGCCGACCGGGACCATCCGGGACTGTTCGAGCAAGCCGACGAAGGCACACTTTTCCTAGACGAAGTCGGCGAGTTGTCGCTCGAATGCCAAGCGAAATTGCTACGGGTGATTGAAGGCAAAGCGTTCCGCCACGTCGGTGGAACGCGGGATGTCAAAGTCGATGTGCGGCTCGTGGCGGCCACTCACCGCGACTTGGAACACGAAGTTCGCGTCAACCGATTTCGCCAGGATTTGTTGTTCCGCTTGAAGGTGATTACACTCTGTGCGCCGCCGTTGCGGGAACACTGCGAGGACGTGCCGGAACTCGCCCACTTTTTCCTCGAACGCCTGTCGGTGCAGTGTCGGCGGTCCTTCAAACTCAGTCCCGCTGCGATGCGGAAGCTGCAAGCCTACCCGTGGCCCGGCAACGTCCGGCAACTCCGGGCCGTGCTTGAAAGCGCTGCCGTCATGAGCGACGGCGAGGTCATCGACGCGGAGGCCCTCCCGCTGGGCGCGTCCGAACCCGTTGTGTCGAACGTCGATCTTCCGCCAAGCCTGGACGTGGACGTGCTCGAAACCTGGGCGATCCGCAAAGCCCTGCTGCAAACCCACGGCAACGTCAGCCAAGCCGCCCGCCTACTCGGAATGTCCCGCGATACGCTGCACACCAAGCTCAAGAAAAAGGGCATCGACCGCGAAGCCCTGTTGCACACGTCCGCCGAGTGACGTGACTTCGTCCCCGTCAGCAACCGCTGAAGGGGCAACACTCTTGGTCCTGATCGGGGCTGCACCGTCTGAAAATTCTGCACCCGATCTTGTTACGCTCACCCGGCTTGGGTGGCAAAGCTGGCAAAAGTTACCGTGTGGTACCAATCTTCAGCGATCTATCTCCAGTTCACCATTGCCTTTGTGGCAATGACGGGGAATAATGCCACGGAGCAGCACTTTTGCTGGCCGGACTGCTTGTCTCCGTTACCCCCTCATGCTGGAGATTTCTATGTTGTCGAAGTTTGCGCGAAGTTTAGTCCTCATGCTGGCAATGGCTGGCATGTCCGGCACCGTGTTGTCGGTGTCGTCGATTGCCCAAGAAAAGGCGAAAGACACGAAGAAAGACGACACCAAGAAGGACACGAAAAAGGACGACGTGAAGAAAGCCGCTGTTAAGACGAGCATCGTGAAGATCGGCGAAGGGAAGGACGGCAAGTTCCGCTTCTCAATCTACAACGCAGACGGTGAATTCCTCGCAATGTCCGGCGCGAACACCTTCGAGAGCAAAGCCGATGCGGTCAAAGGTCTCGAAGAACTGAAAGCCGCACTCAAGGAAACTAAGATCGAGTACTTGGAGTCGAAGAAAGTGAAGGATAAAGAGAAAGACAAGAATAAGTAGAGGTCCGAACCACACGAAAAGAACGAATGCCACGGTTCCAGACCGTGGCATTCTCGTTTATCGGGGCTGTGTTGCGCTAGTCTGATCGGAAGTTGGGGTTGTCGTCCGATCTGCGCGAGGGGTTACACCGAGCGCTGCGACTCCTCCGGAGTCGTAGAAAATGGGGGGACAGTTTCCTGGGGTGCGCGAAGCGCGACCCCAGGCTAATAGCTGCAATCCCTACGGGATAAAAACAACCTGAGGCATCCTGAAAGGATGCCAGCGATTAGCCTGGGGTTGAGCGCAGCGACACCCCAGGTGACTTCCGCACAGCTTCAAAACCAGGATGACCCTGGGGAAACCCAAACACGAAGTGGCCCGCTCCGGGCACCTGGGGACGTTATCGGACTTCAAAGTGAAACCTTGATGAGTTTTGGCCTTGGTCGCTTTACCAACTTCCTGCAACGGATTTGTAACGACGGCATCCGCAACGTGGCCTGACTCGTCGAGAGTGGTGTAGGATGCGATCAGTTTGCCCATTCCCGTTGGAGGATTCCTCCCATGCGTCGATTGATTTTCACAGTGGCCGTGGCTCTTCTGGCGTGGCCGGTTGCGGCAGCGGACAAGGACGAAGCCGGTTGCTTCGGCACCAAGATCGAGTTCCGCGACACGCCACGGGAAGCCGCAGCGGAAGCGAAGAAATCCGAGAAGCTGGTGTTCGTGCTTCATGTCTCGGGTAATTTTGAAGACCCCCGCTTTACCTGAAACAACGCCGAAGCGCTCCGTGTGAGCGCCCTCGCCAGCCCCGAAGTGGGTCGGTTCGTCAACGAGCATTTCGTTGCTGCGTTCCAAAAAGTCGGCACGTTCAAAATCGTCGGCGCGGCGAAACAAGGCGGCAACGTCGCGTCGTACTTCTGTGCCCCGGACGGCCGGGTGCTGCACGCCATTGCCGGGCCGGTGGATGCGAACACGTTTTTGCGCGAAGCGAAGTGGGTCGTTGAGACGACGAAAGAGTCGATGCAGTCGAGCAATGGCGACGGGGCGAAGTTCAAGGAAGCCTTCCGCAAAGCCCACGCCGCCAAGTTGCGTGCCGAAACCGGCCTCACGGTCGAGGCCGTGACCTGGGATCCGCCCGAAGCACAGTCCGACGCCGACAACCTGACGTACCGTGACCCGACTGGTCGCCCATTGGCACCGAAACTTCCGCCACCGCCAATCGACGGCCCCGATGTTCGGTTAACGACGGCGGAGTTCAACAAACGCCAAGATGCCGCGAACAACGCCCCCGGTGCCCGCGCCATTGTCTGCGGCGGCGGACGGCGTGTCGTGGTGAACAATCAGGCGATTGTCCATCAACTGATGGCCGCGCATTCACTGACCAAAATCGAGCGCGTCTACGGCACCGTGTTCGAGAACATCCTCGGTGAGAAAGTCTCCACGAAACCCGTCGATGTGGTGACGCCTTTTCCGTGGGTCGATCGCGCCGGCAACAAAGTGAAGTAGTCAGTGGGAAAGCCCACGAAAGCCCACGAATGATCATTCGTGGGCTTTCGCCTACTTAATTCTCCTGCCGTTGCGTGGGCAACAAGAACGACAGTATCAGCGCGAGTAAGTACACCGTGCCGCCGATGCAGGCGGCGGCGGTGGCGACTTTGATGGGGTTGTCGCCGGTGAAGAAGCCGGAGAGAATCTCCGTGTTGAACGTCGCGGCCATCGTGCCGATCATGCGACCGCCGACGTTGGTGGCAAAGCTGCCGCCGGTGCCGCGTAAGTGGACGGGGAACACCTTCGGCAGGAACTCGCTGATGAAGCTGAACTGGGCCACCGTGAACAAACCGCAGAAAAAGATGGCGAGCGCGAACGTGTTGTACTCGCCTTGGTAAAGCACCAGATAGGTGTACGGGAAGACGATCACGCCCGGCACCAGGAACAGCCGCAACAGCCAGCGACTCGGGACGAAGATCAACAGGGCGGCGAGCAAGATTCGCCCCGTCAGGCCGCCGAGTTCTTGCCAGCGTTGGATGTTGCCGCGGGTTTCTTCAATCACTTGCCGCACTGGTGCTGCGACTTTGGCCAAGTCTTTTCCGGCAGCCTTACGGGCATCGCTTCCTTCTGGCGTTGCGTCCCGTTTCTCCGTCGCCGCTCTGATCGCGGGGCCGTGTTCCTTCCGCACTTCAGCCACGGCGGGTAGGCCGGGGACCATTTGCAACGGCGTCAGTTGCAGTGCCCCGAATGCTGCCGCGTAACCACAGGCAGACAGGGCGGCGGTCACAAGCGTTGTCCGCAGCAATGCCGGTGAAAACAGTTCGCCGAAATTGGGGCGGCGGAGCGTTCCGGAGCGTTTGCGTTCCAGCCACACCCGCGATTCCGGAACGAACGGCAGCAAGAACAGAATCAGCGCGCCGGGGATCAGACCCGTGAGCAGTGTGTACCGCCAAGCCAAGTTGGTCGAGTCGTGGCTTTCGGGGAAGGCGATGGGCAGTGCGGGCAGCGTTCCGGCTTTCGCCGACGCCACGATTACGTTGAACACTTCCGTCACGAGAATGCCGCCCAACGACGCCGTCGCCAACGTCCAGCCGATGGCCAACTCGCGTGACCGCTTATCCTGAAACAGTTCCGCCAGCCACGTGACGGCGGCCACGAGTTCCACACACACGCCGATGAACGTCGTGCTGCGGAACAGGATGAGTTGCCAAAGTTCAGTGCTAAACGCGGCAGCGACGGGGGAGATGGAGTAGGCCAGAATGCTGGCGACCATGATCGTCTTGCGGCCAAATCGGTCGATCATCCAGCCACCCAATAGCCCGAAGAACCCGCCCGCCAACGCCGCAATCCACAGCATCCGCCCCGCCCACAACCGCACCATGTCACTGTCCGCCGGGGCCTTCAGCAATTCGCTGAGGGCGCTCGACCCGATCACCGGGAACATTAGCAATTCGTAGGTATCAAAGAGAAACCCAATCGAAGCGACGAGTAGCACGAGGATCCGCACGAACAGCGACAATGGGACCGAGGAAGCAGTAACAGGTGACGACACGAGTGAATCTCCGCGAAAGGCGAGTTTGGTAGGTTCCAGGAAGGGTAAGGAACCGGGACGCAGATGGCCAATGCAGAAATGCAGAACCAAAAAACGGGACTGGCGCGGGATGTAACCAATTTCTCTGCGGGGTCAAAAAAATCGTTCACCGCAGAGTCGCAGAGGACACAGAGAAAGCCATTCAAATTGTTTTGGATTGCTCTGCGATCTCTGCGACTCTGCGGTGAATATGCTTTTCCGAGGCCCAGCGAAAATTAGAGCACTTTCATTGTTGCGTCCCGGTTAGGATCGCCGAAAGAATAACTTCCGTGCCAATCCCCGAGCCGACCAGGCCGCTGGAAAAAAGAACTGTCTGTTAGCAACGCAAAAGTTGGTGAGTGAGTGTTGCGGGATTGGTGACCCCGTTTGGGGTCAAGGCATGTAGCCACGGGTGAAGGCTTTGCGTAACCCGTGGAACCGGAAACCCCACGACTCAACTGCCCTGAAGGGGCAGAGGAATTCCTTCGCCCCGTCAGGGCGAGTGACAAGTGGGTGTCGCTGTCCACGGGTTGCGCAAAGCCTCCACCCGTGGCTACACGCCGGTGCCCCTTCAGGGCACAAAACCCAGACGGCCCATTTGAATGAACTGAAA
>JAYVXO010000256.1:0-10298 GCA_043785105.1 Fimbriiglobus sp. | reverse complement strand
ACACGCTCGGTAGCCAATCCATCTCGATTACCGATCTGGCCACTCCGGGCCTGAACGCAAAGGTGATCGTCATCGTGAACACGACGGGCGGCGGCGGCAGCGGCGGCGGTGGCAAGAAGCCTTAATGTCACCCCATGAGACTGACTGATCGAGATCAGTCGAAACAAGCGTGAGGTCTGGGACATTCCGGATCTCACGCTTGTTTCGTTACCAGCCTGAGATGCCGTCAGTGGCATGACCTCGCCATTCCGCAACCAAACGATCGAACTGATGGCCAAGGCAGTGGAGTATGGTAGATTGATACGGGATACCAGGAGACCCGAAATGAGCGCGTTACCAAAGAAGAAGCTGACGGTGGTGGAGTACCTCACGATCGAGCGGAAAGCCCAGTTCAAGAGTGAGTTTTTCAACGGCGAGATGTTTGCGATGGCGGGAGCCACACGTAAACACAACTTCATCAAAGAGAACTTAATCATTGAACTCGGTGGACGCCTCAAGGGTGGTCCATGCCGAACCGTGTCCAGCGACCAGCGGGTGAAGGTGGATCGCACGGGGTTGTTCACCTACCCCGACATCGTGATTCTGTGCGGCCCTGGGGAGTACGACCCCGCCGACGAGGAGACACTGGTCAACCCGGTCGCCATCATTGAAGTGTTGTCCCCGTCCACGGAGAAATACGATCGCGGGGCCAAGTTCCGCAACTATCAGCAGATTCCAAGCCTGACCGAGTATGTACTGGTGGCCCAAGACGAGGCAGTGTGCGAACGTTTCGTTCGGTTGCCAGACGGTTCCTGGGCACTCGTCTCGTTCGTCGGGCTGGCCGCCACGTTAGCGTTGACCTCCGTCCCGGTGCAAATCGCGCTTGCCGATGTCTACGCCGGGGTCACCTTCCCCGACGCTCCACCGCCCGAGTGACCAGACCCGTTTCGGGGTCACAAAACATTATTTTCCCTACAACTGCGGATCTTCTAGAAGTATAACGGTCGCAATCCTTCTGAGAGTGCGCGATTCTATGTTGCTTCTTCAAGCCGGTTTGACCGAACATCACTTCGTCATCTGGGCTGAGCGGACGATCCAACCGACTGATGCGAAACCGCGCGCTCTTGGCGTGAAGCCAAGACAGCACCCGTTTGCGGCGACGAGCGACGAACTGACTGCGGCATTCACTCTGGCTCTGGCGAGCAGCAACCAGAACATCAGCATTCGGTCGGAACTCAGCACCGTCTGGTTGCCCACGATACAAAACACTCCCGTCCCGTCGTCACCACTGATCGGCGAACCGACGATCGGCCCCCCCACGTTGCGGTCTTGGTCCGTGGCCGCTTGTGTGTTTGATGCGAATCGGGTTCTCGATTTGCTCGCGGGACAAGCCAACAACCCGACGTTCGCACCCGGCATTGGGTTGGGCAACACCCTGCGATACTGGGCAGCAGCATTACCGTTTGCGACCGCGTTGACGGCGAAAGAACAGTTCCTACCCGATGTCGTGCAACGGGATCAGAAATGGTTCGCCCAATGGACGCCGACGATCACCGGGGCCGACGTGACTCGGCTCGATCAGTTTGCGAAGGCCATGCCCGCTGGTTGTCGAGCAATTGGCGAACAACTACCCACACAGCCAGCCCGAACCGTGTTGCTCGATTTTTTGGCGTTCATTGTCAATGCGATTGCACGCGGTCCGGAGCCGTTGCCGGCGCGTCTGCAATTTGACAGCGTTCACGATTCCTGGTTGCACAACCTGCGAACCAAGACGGGCGAAATGCGCGGCGATGCGACGGAGATCGCTCGACTCGCAGCGCAAATACGCACCTGGCGGCAACCGCTCACGACACAGTCTGCCGCACCGTTTCGCCTCTGTTTACGCCTGGAAGAGCCGATCACCGACGTTCCGGATTCCCAAGAATGGCACGTGCGCTATCTGCTGCAAAGTCGGGACGATCCGAGTTTGCAAATCCCTGCCACTGATGTGTGGGCGGGCACCGCGAAGAGCGTGACGAAGCTCGACCCGAAGCCGCTCTTGCTCGCCGGCCTGGGGCAGGCGGGCAACTTGAACGCCGACATCGAAGCCAGCTTGAAAACCGCTGCTCCGAGCGGTTTCACGACCACCACCGACGGAGCATTTCGCTTCCTCAACGAATCCGCGTGGTTGCTCGAACAAGCCGGCTTCGGCGTGCTACTGCCTTCGTGGTGGACGGGCCACAACACCAAGCAACGGCTGGCTGTTTCCGCTCACGTGAGGAGTCCGTCGATGAGTGGCAGCGGGCTGTCACTCGAAGACTTGGTGCAATTCGAGTGGAAAATCGCCATCGGCGATGCGGATTTGACACTGGCGGAACTGAAAGCCCTGGCGAAATTGAAGGCGCCGCTCGTACAGGTTCGCGGCCAATGGGTGCAGGTCAACGCCGACGATATTCGCACCGCGATTGAGTTGATGAAGACGAAAAAGAACGAAGCGAGCGTGCGCGACGTGATGAAACTCGCCCTGGGTATGGCCTCGGAGCAAACGAAACTACCGAGTCGCGGCGTGACGGCGACCGGGTGGGTCGAACAGTTCCTGAAGCAGTTGACCTCGAACAGCAGCTACACCGAACTCGCGCCGCCGAAAGACTTGAACGCGAACTTGCGACCGTATCAGTTACGGGGCTATTCGTGGCTGGCGTTCCTACGGCAGTGGGGCTTGGGAGCGTGCCTCGCCGATGACATGGGCCTTGGCAAGACGTTGCAAACGCTGGCTCTGTTGCTACGCGACCGCGATGCCGGAGTTACGATGCCAGCCTTGCTCGTCTGCCCGATGTCGGTGGTGGGTAACTGGGCACGGGAAGCCGCCAAGTTTACGCCGACGCTGTCGATTCTGATTCACCACGGCCCCAAGCGAGCGAAGACGAAAGCGAGCCTAAAAACCGCTGCCAACAAGCAGGCGATCGTCATCACCAGTTACGGCCTCTTGGTGCGCGATCGGGAACTGTTCGAGCCGATGAAGTGGTCCGGCGTCATCTTGGATGAAGCCCAAATGGTGAAGAACCCCAACACGAAGATGTCGCAAACGGCCCGTGCGTTGACCTCCGATTATCGCATCGCGCTCACGGGCACGCCGGTTGAAAACCACGTCGGCGACCTGTGGGCGTTGAGCCAGTTCATCAACCCCGGCTTCCTCGGCACGCAGAGCGCGTTTCGGGAACAGTTCTTCGTGCCGATTCAACGCCATCAGGATGATGCGGCCACGGCACAGTTGAAGAAACTCACCGGCCCGTTCTTGCTCCGCCGCTTGAAGACTGATCCGACCGTCATCAGCGATCTACCCGCAAAGATCGAGACCACGGAGTTCTGCACACTCACCAAAGAGCAAGGCTCGTTGTACGCTGCGGTCGTGAACGAACTGGAAGATGCACTACTGGGGGTGGAAGGCATCCAGCGCAAGGGGCTGGTACTTGGTGCGCTCTCCAAGCTGAAACAAGTCTGCAACCACCCGGCCCAATTTCTCGGTGATCGCTCCGCGATACCGAAGCGGTCCGGCAAGTTGACACGATTGACGGAGTTGCTCGAAGAAGTGCGATCCACTGGCGAGAAAGCCCTGATTTTCACGCAGTTCACCGAAATGGGCGACATCCTTCAACGCCATCTGCAAGAGACGTTCGGCGAGGAAGTGTTGTTCTTGCACGGCGGCACGGCGCGGACCAAACGCGATACGATGGTCTCGCGGTTTCAGGCTGCCGACGGGCCAGCGCTGTTCCTGTTGTCGCTCAAAGCCGGTGGCACCGGCCTCAACCTGACCGCCGCGACGCACGTATTTCACTTCGATCGGTGGTGGAACCCCGCCGTGGAGACCCAAGCCACCGACCGGGCCTTCCGCATCGGCCAGACGCGGACCGTTCAAGTTCACGCCTTCGTCTGTGCGGGGACGCTGGAAGAGAAGATCAACGAGATGCTCGCCCGCAAGCGGGACGTGGCCGCCCGAGTGGTCGGCACTGGCGAATCCTGGCTCACGGAGATGAACAACGATCAACTCCGCGATCTGCTGAAACTTCGACCCGACGCTGTGGAGGAGTGATTCCATGTGGCACGAATACTACCCGAAATCGCGGCCTAAAAAGGTCGCGGGCGGCATCAAGTCGCAATCCAAAAGTGGCGACATCGGCAAAACGTGGTGGGCGAAACGCTGGGTCGCCGTGTTGGAAGGCTTTGACATCGCCAGCCGACTGACACGCGGGCGGGCGTATGCGCGCAGTGGCCAGGTACTCAACATTGACATCGAGTCGGGGAAAGTGACGGCAAAGGTCCAGGGTTCGCGGCCTGCTCCGTACTCCGTGTCGATTGAGGTGCGTCGGCTTGCGGCAAAAGATTGGGACAAGCTCATCACCGAGTTGAACACGCAAGCAGTGTTCGCGGCGAAGTTGCTCGCCGGGGAGATGCCCCCAGACATCGAGTCCGTTTTCGAGCGTGCGGGGCTGTCGCTGTTTCCGAAATCGCTCGTGGAGATGACCACGGACTGTTCGTGCCCAGACTGGTCGAACCCGTGCAAGCATGTGGCGGCTGTTTACTATCTGATTGGTGAAGAGTTCGACCGCGATCCGTTCCTGCTGTTCCGCATTCGTGGAATCGACCGCGAAACGCTAAGTGCCCGGCTCTCCGCGCCGAGTACCGCCGAGGTGACCCCGACGGTCGCCGAACCCGTGGACAAGGCGGAGGCATTGCCAACGGACCCTAGCCAATTTTGGGCCACGCCAGCGTTGCCCGCGAATGGGTATGGCGAGGTCCGTATCCCGCCGGTGAGTGCCGCCGGCCCGAAGCGACTCGGCGGTTTCCCGTTCTGGCGTGGTTCCCAGCGATTCCTTGACGTGATGACGACGCAATATGCCGACGCCTCTCGTCGTGGCCTCTCGGTTTACGACACCGCCGACACAGTCGAGAACCCTGAACGCCGTGTGACGTGATGTGGGTGTAGCTATCAGCACTGGGGGTCAAGAAAAGAATGTTCACCGTAGAGCGACTGAGTTGGGAACTCAGACGGGTTAGCTAATTGCTCTGGGCGTCTGAAAAACTATTCATCGCATCTCACGCAGAGCCATCAAAGTTAATTCTAATGGATTCTGCTATGTCCTCTGTGCTGAACATTCTTTCTTTGACCCCCCAGAGATTTTAGACGCACCCATTCAGAACCAGTGTCGAAAAACGTCGTGAATTCCCTACACAGTCGTCCTTTGGTGAAAATTCATTGCTGATTTGTCCCGCAGAGAATCTGGTTCCACCCCACATCGCTACCCCTTTTCGATCGTCGATGGTATTGTGGTGGAACAGAGAAATGGGTTTTCTTGAGGATGTCGTCAATGTCCACACTCGCTCCGACTCAGCCGATACTGCTCACGCCGGTCCACGCGGCGCCGAAGATTGCCAACGTACCGGGGCGGCTCGGGCCGTTGGCGTTGAACCGCGTTCGCAGTCTCTTGGAGCGGCCCTGGAAGCGGCGATTGGCCAAGGCGGCCTTGCTGATTCCGAAGATTCGGTATTACGAACGGATTTACCTCACGCTGAACGACGAAGACCTCCGCGCCACGAGCATGAAGCTCCGGGGTCGGGCCAAGGGCGGCACCAATATCGACAAGCTGATCCCGGAGGCGTTCGGGTTGGTCTGTTCCGCGATTCGCCGGATTCACGGCTATCAACCGTTCGACGTGCAACTCGCCGCCGGCGTCATCATGCATTACGGCGGGTTGGTCGAACTTGCCACCGGGGAAGGCAAAACCCTTTGTGCCGCCGCGCCGACGTATTTGAACGCGCTGTCCGGCAAGGGTGTTCACGTCACGACGGTGAACGACTACCTAGCAAAGCGGGACGCGGAGGACATGGGGCCGGTCTACACGTTGCTCGGGATGACCGTCGGGTGCATTCAACAAAAGCAGGAAGACGCGCCGCGCACGGAGATGTACAAGTGCGACATCACCTACGGCACCGCGAGCGAGTTCGGGTTCGACTTCTTGCGGGATCGCTTAAAAGTCCGGGGCGGCACGGCGGCGGCGGCACCGTTCTGGGCGCCGTGGTTCGGTGGCGGTGACAAAATGGACAACCGGGTGCAACGGGAATTGCACTACGCCATTGTGGACGAAGCTGACAGTATCTTCGTTGATGAAGCCCGCACGCCGCTCATCATCGCCAACCCGACCCGCCCCGCGTCCCCTGAAGAACAAGTCGTCTATCAGTGGGCAGACAAAGTCGCCACGCAAATGACCCGCGACGAGCACTTCCGCCTCGACATGAAGAAAGACAAGATCGAACTACTCGACGCAGGCCGGTACATGGTCCGCTACTCCAACCCGCCGAGCGGCGAACACGCGACGGCGATGGACAAACTCATCGAGTCGATCGAGAAAGCCTTGCACGCCTACCACCGTTTCTCCCGCGACCACCACTACATGCTGAACAAGGAAAACAAGATCGTCATCATCGACGAATCGACGGGCCGGCCGATGCCCGATCGTCACTGGCGCGACGGCTTGCACCAAGCGGTGGAAGCGAAAGAACACGTGCAAATCACGATGCAGTCCGACCACGCCGCCCAGATCACGTACCAGAACTTTTACCGGCTCTACAAAAAACTAGCGGGGATGAGCGGAACGCTGATGCCGAACTTCTGGGAGTTGCGGCGTGTTTATCGGCGCTGGGTGTCGAAAGTCCCCACGAACCGCCCGATCAAGCGGGTGCAATTCACCGACGCGGTGTACCCCACCGAACAAGCGAAGTTCCTCGCCGTGGTCAAGCAGATCGAGGAAATGAACAAAGCCGGTCGCCCCGTGTTGATTGGGACACGCTCTGTCGATAAATCCGAACGTCTCTCGAAAATGCTCGGGGAAATCGGCATCCCGCACGAGGTGCTGAACGCCCGCCAAGATGCCCGCGAAAACGAGATTATTGCCCAGGCCGGGCAACGCGGGAAAATTACTGTGGCCACGAACATGGCCGGTCGCGGGACCGACATCAAGCTCGGCATCGGCGTGGCCGACGCGGGCGGGTTGCACGTCATCGGGACGGACCGCCACGAGGCGGAACGGATCGACCGCCAACTCGCCGGGCGTGCCGGTCGGCAAGGCGACCCCGGAACCGCGCAGTTTTACTTAAGCCTTGAAGATCAACTGCTTGAAGGTCTCGGCGCGAAGAAACAGCAATCGCTCGATCAACTCGGTAAAAGCGGCTCGAACCGCCCGTGGGGCATGTTTCGCCGCCTGTTCAAAAAAGCCCAACGCCGCATCGAAGCCAAGCACTACAAGCAACGCCTCGACCTGATGCACTACGACAAGCAACGCCAAGAACTGCTCCAAGACCTCGGCGCCGATCCGTATGTGGATTAGAAGCTGACTACGGTTGCTTGTTAGCCCGACGCGCCAGCGAGGGGTTCTGTCAGTACCCCTCGCTAGCGCGTTTTGAAGTTGCGCTTTCAGCGGGACTCGGAAGGACTCCATTGGACTACCCCGAAGGGGTTGAATGTAAAAGCCCAGGGTCGCGGCGCTTCGCCGCGCACCCTGGGTTCTCGACACCACCCTGCCGTACCCCGAAGGGGTTCCATCGTTCCTCGTGGCGCAAATGTAACCCCTTCGGGGTAAGATCGGTTTCCGGTCCGACCCAGGGTGCGCGGCGAAGCGCCGCGACCCTGGGCTATTCGATTGAACTCCTTTGGGGTAGTCCGAAAGCGCAACATCAAAACTAGCGCGTCGGGCTAACAAGCAACCTTATATCACTCAAATTCGTTGAACTCCGAAGCAGACGAAAGAAATTACACTCAACAAGAATAGTTGACTCCACTCGTTCGCCGCCGTACTCTCGGGGTCTTCCTGCCTGCCACTCTTGGAGTCTCGTCATGCTCTCCCGCCGCGAAATGATGTACCTTTCGGCTGCTTCGGTGATGCCACTTTGTGTGAACATTTCCTGGGCGGATGACAAAACCGTCGCCTCTGATGCTCGATTAGGAAAGCCGAAGACGCTCAACGACTACTTCCCCTTCACTCCGCCGAAGACGCTCGAAGAATGGACCAAGCGACGCCTGGAAGTGCGGGAACAAGTCCTCGTGGCGAACGGGCTGTGGCCAATGCCGGAACGCACGCCGCTGAAGCCGGTGATCCACGGCAAGATCGAACGCGACGGCTACACCATTGAAAAGGTCTTCTTCGCCAGCACGCCAGGGCACTACGTTTGTGGCAACTTGTACCGCCCTGCCGGTGAACCGACAAAGCGGCCTGCCGTGTTGTTCGCGCACGGCCACTTTGCGAACGGGCGGTTTCATGATGCCGGGGAAACAGCGGGGCAAGCAGCGATCAAACGCGGTGAAGAGTCGGACATCGACCGTGCCCGTTTCTTAATTCAGATCCTGCCGGCGACGTTGGCAAGGCTTGGTTTCGTGGTCTTTCAATACGACATGATCGGGTACGCTGATAGCACCGCGATTCCGCACATCGCCCGTTCTGGTGTGCCGCACCCGGAAGGCTTTGCCGATGTCGAAGGGGAATTGCGGCTGCAAAGTTTGATGGGGTTGCAGACCTGGAACAGCGTCCGGTCGCTCGATTTTCTTTGTGAACTTCCTGACGTGGACGTAAAGAAAATCGGCATCACCGGGGCAAGCGGTGGTGGCACGCAGACGTTCCTACTCGCCGCGATTGATGACCGCATCGCGGCGGCATTCCCGGCGGTGATGGTCTCGACCGCAATGCAAGGCGGCTGCGTGTGCGAAAACTGTAGCTACTTGCGCGTCCGCACCGGCAACATCGAACTCGCGGGGGTGTTCGCCCCGAAGCCGCAAGCGATGTCCGGCGCCAACGACTGGACCAAGGAAATCATGACGAAGGGGTTCCCGGAGCTTCGCCAACTTTACAAGCTGTACGGCGCCGAGGAAAACGTCGCCGCGAAAGCCTGGGTGCAGTTCCCGCACAACTACGGCCAACCGAGCCGCGAGTTCATGTACACGTGGTTCAAGAAGCACCTGCAAGCCGGTAGCGGGGCGGTTGAAGAGAAACCGTTCAAGCCGGTGCCGATTAAGGAACTTTCCGTCTTCGACGACAAGCACCCGCGCCCCACGGACGAACTCGGCGCGATGAAGTTTCGGGCCGTGATGAGCCAAGCCTCCGACGCGCAGATGGCGAAGCTGACCCCGACGGACGAAAAGAGCTTGCAAGAATTCCGCAAAGTCGTCGGCACGGCGTTGCGGGTGATGGTCAATAGCTCAATTCCCGAATCCGGTACGGTCACGGTGCAAGGGTATTCGAGTGAAGAAAAAGAGAACTTCACCATCCACAAAGCGATATTGGGCCGTAAGGGGGAAGGTGACGCGGTGCCGTCAATGGGCTTGATACCGAAGGGATTCAGTTGCAGTTGTGCGGTGCTGTGGCTACACCCGAAGGGCATTGCCAGCATGTTGCCGAACGGCAAACTCGCACCGGAAGTTAGAGCATTGCACGACAAAGGCTACGCGGTTCTCGGCATCGACCCACTGGGCGTCGGCGCGTTGTCACCTGACAAGCCGTTCACGACTAACAAAGACTACGCCGGGTTCACCTTCGGCTACAACCGCTCGCTCGTGGCCAACCAGGTCCACGACGCACTCACCGCCATCGGCAACTTGATGCACAACGCCCAGATCAAAACCATTCACGTCATCGGTTGGGCGGAGATGGGACCGATCGCCGTGTTGACCAAGGCGATGGCCGGCGACAAGGTGAAAAAACTTGCTGCCGACTTGAACCAGTTTCGCTTTGAGGCAATCAAGAACATCAACGACCCGATGCTACTCCCCGGCGCGACCAAATACGGCGGGCTGGGCGCGTTCCTCGCGCTCTGCGCCCCTGGCGAAGTCTTGGCCCACAACCACAAGGGAACCAGCACCGGCAAGTTGCCCCTAGCCACGTATGCCGCAAGCAATGCCAAGGACAAGCTCACCCGCGTGAACGAAAAGATGGACGGTGCGAAAGTGATCGAGTGGGTGGTGGGGTAGAAGTGAGGTTATCGCAGCCACGCCCGCACATCGACACCGTGCATCCCGGCCCGCTTCGCGGCTTCAAGGCCGATGTCGGTGTCCTCGAACACGCCGCAAATCGTCCGGTGTTTGACCCCACTGCTGCACATCAGGCCGGATCATCCGTGATTCTCCGAAAAACACATCGACTCCACCCACCCGCTCTCTGAACGTAGGCAATCGGAACGCTCAGTAAACTGTAGATTTCGGTAGTGCGTCAGTTTGGAATTTCTCCCCGCTTCCGTTCGATTTCGTGCCGGTCGATGAGTTCGACCAGTTCTTCGTAACTCCACAGGTGATCGGTCAC
>JAYVXO010000255.1:0-3187 GCA_043785105.1 Fimbriiglobus sp. | reverse complement strand
CCATCGTTCCTCGTGGCGCAAATGTAACCCCTTCGGGGTAAGATCCGTTTCCGGTCCGACCCAGGGTGCGCGGCGAAACGCCACGACCCTGGGCTATTACATGAAACCCCTTCGGGGTAGTCCGAACGCGCAACTTCAAAACTGGCGCGTCGGGCTAACACGCCACGATACACACTGCAACAGCGTATCGGATTTGCTCCATCACTTCTGCGGTTCTTTCCAGTAGTCCGCAGCGGGTTTGCGGTTGATCTGTTTCAGCGTTGGGATCGCATGGACTAATTTTCGATCTTTGTCGCTGAGTGGATTGACTGTCAGTTGCTCCAACGGCATCCCTTCGATCACGCTCAGGTCATCGACTTTGGAACCGCTCAGCTCAAGCGACTTGAGTTTCATTCCGCGGAGCGGGGACAGGTCTTTGACGGGTGTGCGTTCGATGAGCAGCGACTCCAACGGCATTCCGATTAACGGCGTGAGGTCTTCCACGGTTCGATCGTTCACACACAAGAATTTTAGCGGCAACCCGTGAAGCTGCGTGAGGTCCAGTTTGCCCTTTGCTCCGCCGCAAATTAACTGTTTGAGCGGCATCCCTTGGAGCGGTGATAAATCGTCACCTTGGAACCCCCAGACCTCTAACAGTTCCAGGGGCATCCCCTTCAACGGGCTGAGGTCTGTAATCGTCCAGTTGTTGTTCATCCACAACTCTCGGCAGGGAAGTCCTTTCAGCGGGGAAAGGTCTTTGAACTGGGCGGGATTGGTGTCTAGAACCTGGAGGTGGAGCAGCTCTCGCAACGGGGAAATGTCTTTGATCGTGGGTTTGGAATCGCGTAGGACTAGCTCGGTGATCTGGTCGTTGACGATCATCGGTTTCGCTTGGCCGTTGAATTCCGGGTTCAGCCTCTTGAGGTCCGTCATGACGCTTTCAAACTGTTGGCGCGGCGTCCGGGCAACATCGACCGGCACCCGCACCAACCGAAGGCCGCCGCCGTTGAGCCGGTACTCGGGTTTCGACACGGAGCGGCGTTTGGCCGGCATGTGAGCGAAGTCGTCGTTCCAGTAGCCGCCCGCCAGCACACGCAGGTTCGGGCCGTCCCCGCTGATGTCGTCAAGCCACTCGAACACGTTACCGTGCATATCGTGGATGCCCAACCGATTTGGTGCGAATGACCCGACGCGACAGGGACGATTCAACCCGGTAGTGTTGTAATTTGCTTGATTCGTTCCGATTGTCGTACTGGGCGCCCCGACGTAGTAATCACACCCCAAATCCGCCGCCGATTGCCCCGCCCCGTTCCGGCAAGCGTACTCCCACTCGACCGAGGTCGGCAGCCGATACTCCCACCCTTTTTCTTTGACGGCGGTGTTCAAGCGTGTGATGAACTCCTGGCAGTCGTTCCACGACACGCCATCGACGGGGAACCGCCGTAGGTCGTTATCGGAGACACTGGCTACCAATTCTTTCATCGGCCCGGTTCGGGTGAAGAGACTGTGGGCCGTTCCCAGACCCATGACTTTTTCCCATTCCTCGCGGGTCACTTCGTACTTGCCGACGTAGAAGTCGTAAGGAATCTCGACGTGCCGTGTGCCGACGACCCCGCCGCTGCCACCGAGCGTTGCCGTTCCTGCTGGAACCCGAACAAATTCGATCCCGAGCGAATTGGTGAAGTCCACCTGCACACGCGGTTCGGCCTTCGCGGCGTTGGAAATGACCGACGTTTGCGAAGTGGAATCGACGCTTAAAAGGGGCCGGAACGCGAGAATCGTGCTGGTCGCTGCGACGGCAATCAACGCAGCCACCGCGACTTTCAGCCACTTCTCCCGGTTGAGACGAGGCGTTGCCGGGATCGCCGAAGCGGGCAGCACGATTGGCCCGCCGGCTTGTAACCCGGCGAGGCACTTTTCGAGAACACACGCCACTTCCGTGGCGGTGTTGAATCGGTCTTTGGGTTCACTCGCGTGCAGCTTCCCGATGATGTCGCACAACCACTGTGGCGTTTCGGGGATGATCTCCTGAATCGGCCGCGGGCTTTCTTCGGACACCCGTTTCATCACGGCCAACGGGCTAGCGGCCCGATACGGTGGGCGACCCGTCACCATCACATACAGAACGCTCCCGAGGCTGTACAAGTCGGCCCGGTGGTCGAACGCCTCGCCACGTGCCTGTTCCGGCGCCATGTACATCGGCGTGCCGACGACCATACCGCTTTGGGTCAGGCTGGCGTCATCGGCGGAGCGGGCGAGGCCGAAGTCCGTCAGTTTCACTTGTGGACATTCGGCCCCTTCCAACAGCACGTTGGCCGGTTTAATGTCCCGGTGAACCAGCCCGGTCGCATGGGCCGCTGCCAACCCCCGTGCGATTTGCGCCCCAATCCGCAGCACCTCGCGCACCTCCAGCGGCCCGGTCAGATCGAGGTGATATTGCAACGACACGCCCGGAACGTATTCCATGACCAAGTACGGGGTCGGTAGTTCTTCGACGGCGTAAATTCGGACAACATTTTCGTGGCGGACCGCCGCACCGGCACGGGCTTCCCGCACGAACCGTCGCCGCGCCGGGGACGTGGTCGCCAGTTCCGCCGACATCATTTTGATGGCGACGATCCGTTGCAACTTCTGGTCAAAGGCTTTCACCACGACGCCGAAACCGCCTCGGCCTAACGTCTCCAGCACGTCGAAATGACCCAACTCCAGCGTCCCGATGTTCCGGGGCAGGGTGTGAAATTCTTCGGGAATTTCCCGGCTCGCCGGCTCGCTTGAGATGACCGAGGTTTTCAGGTTCGCACCACTCGCGCCCATCCACGGCAAGTCGGTGTCAACCTGTTGGTCGTTGTCAGTCATGATGAAAACCCCTCCACCCCACGATACATTCCGGCTACGATGATCTGGTTGAGCTTAGAACAGATTTCCCGGTTACGCGGTCGGCTCAACTTTTGTGAGCCACGTCGCGCCAGCGAGGGGTCTGCCGAAACGAACTCCACGCCGTACCAAGTTTGTTCGGCGTGACGGACTGGGGCGTGGCCGTCCCAACCGAACCCCTCGCTGGCGCGTTTTGAAGTTGCGATTTTTGTGGGACTCGGATTGTTTGTGGCCGCGTGACGAGCGAGATTCCGTTCGTTTGGATCGGTGTTGCGGTTGGTTCAGTTGCATCACTCGGGGTAACTAAGGACGCCATCGGACTACCCCGAAGGGG
>JAYVXO010000254.1:0-10326 GCA_043785105.1 Fimbriiglobus sp. | reverse complement strand
GAGTACCCACCCAGCACGCCGACGAGTTCAAGTCGCTGATGACCCTGAAGTTCCAGACCTTCAAAGACGTATCACTCCTGGCCGCGTAATGTATAGATACGGCAATCAATCGAGCAGTTAGCAAGAATGTTATCGTGATAGCAGCAGCTTCAAATGAGGGCCCTGACCCAAATACAACCAAATTTCCCGGAAAATACGAAGCCTGTGTCTGTGTCGCCGCTTTTGATGAGCAACTGAACATCGCCGATTTCAGTTCACGGGGTCCAGAAGTGGATGTGGCGGCTCCGGGTGTGAGAATCATCAGCCTGTTCCCCGGTGGTCAAGTTGCGGTACTGAGTGGGACGAGCATGGCGACACCCTACGTCGCAGGAGTGGCAGCGCTGTACGTGTCGGCTTGTAAGAAGGCCGGGAAAACGCCGACACCAACGGAGTTCCGCACGATTCTGGAAGCGTCCAGTCTTTCCAACGCCCCTCCTCCGCGACCGAACCCGAACTCCGGTTTCGGTCGTATCCAAGCTGACAAGTTTGTCGATTTCGTCACAATCATCCCTCCAGTCACTGGTGAATTCACTTTCACGGAATCGGACTTCACCGCCGCGGGGTTGCTAAAATTTCAGAAGACTGGGTTAACGAAGCTCAGCCTGACGCTGAAGGGGACGCAGACCCAATCGCCACCACCCGATGTAGTGACGCCGGCCTCGAAGCATGGCTCCGACGGTCAACCGGCAGCCGGAAAAAATGACGGCAATGCTAAACCGGCGGCCAAGGTTCCGGTATAGGATGTGTTCGGTGCGGAACGACACACCGTTGGTGTGTCGTTCCGCTTCACTTGTCTATCGAAGTCAGAATTGGGTGACCCATGTATTCAACATTCGCCATTGCCGCTTCAGTGGTTGGAATGGCAGTCTGCGTCACCGCGAATGCGGATGACCCGAAGCCGCAGTTGGTGCCGGTCATTGAAGATGTGAAGTACACGGTTCAAAAAATCAACCCACCCGTCCTGATCGTCAAGGTAACCGGGCAAGTCCGGACACTCGGGTATTCCAAGCCGACTCTCACCCGAACACTGTCCGTCACGCCACCCCAAGATGGCGTTCAGGATTACCAATTCACCGCGATTCCGCCCACTGGGATTGCCGGTCAAGCACTCGCAGAAGTTCACGCAGAGGATGCGTGGTCGGACTTCGAGAAATCAGCACCCTGGCTCAAAGGCATCCGGATTCGTGGCAACGGAACTGGCGTCAAGCTCATCTGGATCAAAGCCGATGTCATCGTTCCCGTGGAAGCGATGACTGGGAAAGCGAAGGTCGGTCAGGTTGTGGAAATTCAAGTCAATCAAGCCACCGCGAAGCCAGTCCCGACCGACGTCGTGATTTCGGTGGGTGGTCAGGTCGTGCCAGCCAGCCAATACTCACACGCCACTTCGGGGGATGTGACCAACGCGACGCATTCGTTCCGATTCCTCGTGACGACAAAAGGCAACCAAAAAGCCACCATCCGTTGCACTCTCGGCAAGTCCAAAATCGAACGCACCGTCGAGTTGAATGTCATGGAGTGAACGATCCATCACGCCCGATATTCATACGTCCCAGACATGCCGACGTTTTCTTCGACTTCGACGTGCAACCGTTCGGGGGTGAAGTGGTGTTCGCGGTTCAAGCTTTCCAGCAAGCGGCCCGCGATGTACTGAGCGAGCAACTCGGCGGTGGTGTTTTCGATCGGGAGTAGGATGCAGTTGTCGCGGGGGAACAGCCATTCACGGTCTCTGTAGGTGACGTGGACTTTCTCCGCTGTCGCCGCGATGTGGATGATCGCGTTTTTGGTGGCCAGCAGCATGTGGTGGTCCAACTCGTCCGTGATCGCCTTGGCGTGCCGCTTCAAGGCAATGAAATCGAAGACGCAAAAGTCTTGATCGAGCGGCCCGATGACCTGAATCGCCGCTCGGTAATTGTGGCCGTGCAGCTTTTCGCACTGATGCCCGGCGTAGCTGATGAAGTGGCCACAACTGAACACGAGATGATCTTTGCCGATGCGGATTTGGAAGGTTTCAGTTGCCATGATTACAGCCAATCGGGGACGGTCCAACGGAACGGGTCACTCGGCTTCACCTTACTCTGCCGCAGGGCAACGAACAGGCATGCGGTCACCAGATCGGCGGTCGTGCCGGGGTTCAGCTTGTTGCCGTCGGAGCGGAGATAATGGTCGAGGGCCACGCCTGCCGCACGGCCTGCGGGGGTTTCGAGGCCGCCTAATTTCTGAACAGTGACAACCCGCTGTCGCACGTCTTCCGCAACCGCGAGGCCGTTCTTGCGAAAAATCAACGAATCGTGAAACTCCGCCATCCATCGCAACTGGCAATCAATCACCGCCGCTTCGATGCACCCGAACTTCGCAAACGCGGCCAAGAACGCGGGCACGCCAAAGTTGAACACGTCGGCGAAGCCGTTGGCGTACTGCCGCGCGATCAGGTCTCGATCCGCCGCCAGCTTCATCGCTTCGACCAGGGAAACTGTGGGTGGCTCTCGCACATCTTGCTCCGGCGCATCCCCTAACCCACCCGGTGAGGCCAGACGAATCGCGTCATAAACCCGTTGTGTGTCGATCAAGGAAATGTTGCCGAGCGTGTTGTGAACGTCTCCGGTTGCCAGCGGTGCTAGCAACAGAATGATGCCGAGGTTCGTGTTTCGTGTCGTGATCGATTTCGTGGCATCGACGCATTCGTAAACCAACTCGCCGAACGGCAAGAGTTCACTAATCACCGATGCAATCGCCGCAGCACTGAGGGCAAAGTCGAGGTGCGTCATGTCGGCGAAGTCTGCCTTCGGGTGAACGTTGCCGATCTTCCGTGCCGAAACTTCCCATAAACAAGCGGTTTGAATTTGCAGCGCTAGGTGGTCATCGGTCACGTCTGATACTCCTGCGGCAAATAACTCACCACCAACTTCGCCACGTCGAGTTCGCACGCCTGACACAGCGCCCGCCAGCCGGGGACAGCATTGACTTCGATCACGTACCACTCGCCGTTCGGACCGGGGAGCAGATCGACGCCTGCGATGACGGCGCCCACCGCAGAGGCCGCGTTGCGGGCCAGTGTGTCTTGCTCATCGGTCAATTCCATTCGCGTACCGGTGCCGCCTTGGGAAACATTGGTCCGCCAATCGCCGTTCGCCGTGCGGCGCATCGCGCCGATGACTTGGCCGCCGATCACGAACGCCCGCACGTCCCAGCCGGGGTGGCGGATAAATTGTTGCAGGTAAATCACGCCGCCGGTTTGTTCGATTGCGCGAAACGTCCGCCACGCCAACTCCGGATCACTCACCCGCACCATCCCCCGCCCCTCGGCCCCGAACAGGGGCTTCACTACGACATCCCCGCCGAGTTCCGTGAATTGAACTTGGGCGTCGTTCGCCGTTTGACACACCGCAGTGGACGGCGTCAAAATGCCCGCTGCTTCCAGCCGCGCCGACGTGAGGTATTTATCGACACACACTTCGACCGCACGCGGTGGGTTCACCACAAGCTTGCCCCGTGATTGAATCTCATGCAGCACGTCCATGCGAAAAACAACTTGCTCCAGCGACCCCGCCGGCATCGTCCGCACGATGAACGCATCCGATTCCAGAAACGAATGACGACCCATCGCCACCGTCGCCGACAGTTGCCGAAAGTCGAACGCCGTCGCGTGATGCCCCAACGCCGCCGCCGCCCGCAACAGGTCTTGCACATGCCAACCCGTCCCACCGGAGAGAATCGCAATTTGCATGAACAGGACTCAGAAGAAGGCACGGTGTCCAATTACGCCCCGAAAAACGACTTGCGGAGCAACCCCGCGTCGATCTTGCCGAACGTGTGGCAGCGGCCGGTTTTTAGGTTGACGAACGTCACTTCGGCGGGGGAAAAGAGTAGCGGGTCGATCTTGTAGAAGTCGCCGTAGCGGGCGAACAGTTCGGCGAACAGGGCGCCGTGATCCTTTGAGGCGTTCGAGGGAACTTTTGGACCGATCGCTTCCAGCACGTCGTCATCGGCCCGCACCCAAAGTGTTACGCGGCCACCGTACAAGATCGCGTCGTTGGTGCGGCCAATCGCGGCAAGTTCGTCCGGGGTGACGGGCGGCAGCGGTGCGGTGCCGTAGCCGCTGACGATTTGCGTCACGTCGAATTTCAATTCGTGCAACTTGTGGAGAGCGGTCTCGACACTGCGGGCGATGACTTGGATGTTGCCCGCGATGCTCGAAGCCGGTGCGACGAGAAGCGTTAGCTTCTCCACAGTGGTCGGCAACTTGCCGACGATGTTGGTGATGACATCCTCCGTGGGGTGCTTGCGGGTCTCGATCACGCCGACGGCCACGGCGGATTCTTCCTTGCCGGGGATGTGCTGAAAGACTTCTTCCTTGCCGTACAGTGCCCGCATCGGCCCGGACCCCATGCCGAAGAACTTGTCCACGGTAATCTGCCACCCCGCATACTGCGACGCCAAGCACGCGCGAACGGGGTCGTCGGTGTGGACCTGAATCGCGGCGCCGGGAACGTCGGCAATCGTCGAAGGCACGATGCGAATCTCCGCGAGGTCGGCCATGCACACGCGGGCCATCGCCAAGCCCGCGTGCAAACTGCCGGTGACGCCACCGCCGCAATCAATCACCCGCGTGCCCCCAACTTTGGACACGGCAACGCGGGCTAGTGCTGCGTTCGCTTCCAGTTCGTCCGCGACGCGGTTGGCGCGTTCGTTCATCGTGAGCATGGTGATTCCTCGGTGTTTGGTCACGTGGGAAGAAGCCGGTCCAACGCGGCAGCCGTGGCCTTCAGTTGTTGCCGACACGCTTCCGGGTCATCCGCGGTCGTGAACAGGGTGACAACGGGTTGCCCCGCTTCGATGATACTACCCGGTTCCGGGATGTCCGCGAAACAAGATTGTGTGAACGGCGTCGGGACCGTGAATCGTCGCGGGGCGTAGTAGACCGCTTTCCCGACGCACTTTTCTTGCGCTGGGTGCTGTGTGGGCTTCGGTTCATTGACAAAGACCCAGCGTAGCCACTCGAAACACCGGAAGGCACTTGCCAGTTCAAACACTTCGACGGATGCGGTGTAGCGTGGGTTAACCTCGACCACGAACGGCGTACCGTTGTTCAAAATGAAGTCGATGCCCCACACGCCGATGAGACCCGTTTGTTGGGCGAGGCGTGTGCCCAGTGTGGCCAGGTTCTGACGCAATTCATCACCCAAGTCGATCGGGCCGACGTTCCCGGCGTAGGCGAACGGCTTCGCGTACAACCACGGTTCGCCGATAAGCTGCTCGGTGACGCCCGCCAATTCACAATGCGTTTTGTTCGACACGTAAATCGCGGACATGGCCGGACCGGGGATGTATTCTTGCAGCACGAACCGGGAATCGTCGGGAATTGTCTCGCCATCTTTGATGAAGCGAATGCCGTGGCCACCGGACCCGTTCAACGGCTTTCGCAACCAACGTCCTAGCAGTGACATTGCGTTGTCACTCGGCACGGTCGGCGGCGTTGCGAAACCCGCTTCCGCACAAATGCGGGAAAGGGCGAACGGGTCGCGGACCACGTTCAACACATCGAAGGGGTTGCCCCACAGGGGGCGTTCGGCGGCGAGTTTCGTGATGAGGTCCGGGTAATTTTCCAACCCGCCGGTGTACATCCACGGCATCGGCGGCGCGTCTTCCGCGAGGCGGAACAGCCCTTCGGGATAGTCCTCAAAGGGGCAACGAACGCATTCACAAAGCCGCTGCGTGTCCACGTCCGCAAACAAGTCGATGGCATACGGTTCGATCCCGGCACGCCGCGCGCTCGCGGCGGCGGCGCGGGCGCTGGCGCCCAGGATCAGCAGGCGTTGTGTCACTCCTTCTTCGGCCAATTTGGCACGGGGAGGCCGAGCTTGTGACGGATGTAGCGGATTTCATCCAGCCGCATCACCCGCAGCACGTCGGAATAATCATCGGTCCACGTGTCCACTTCGGGCAGCACGTCCATCTTCTTCCACGGGAACACGAAAGTGCCGAAACTCGCGTTGTCGTAAATGACGTACCCCGCTGCGCCCGCCACCGCACCATAGCGATCATCCGCCGATTTACCTAAGACCGTGTCACTGAGGTCGGCTTCGGTCTTCGCCAAGATCACCCACGACGACCGGGTCTTGCCCGAACTGTCGTCGTTGTTGTCGCTGAACAACCGCGCCTCCAACCCCGTGTCCTTCGCCAACCGTGCCACGACGGGTTCGAGGTCGATGTAGCGGTTCGAGATGTGCAGCGCGAGCAGCCCGTGTTCGGTCAGGTGGCTCTTGTACAGTTCCATCGACTGCTTGGTCAGCAAGTGAATCGGGATCGAGTCCGAACTGAACGCATCAATCAGCAGCAACGCATACTTCTCGTCGTTCGATTCGAGTTGAATCCGGGCGTCGCCGAGGATGATGTTCACGTCCGCCCCGCGCTTCTTGGCGTCGTTGACGTAGGTAAAGTATTTCCCCTCTTCGACCAGCTTCACAACGGTTTTGTCGATCTCATAGAACGTCAACTTCTGGCCCGCTTTCGCGTAGCAGGCCACGGACCCGGTGCCGAGGCCGACCATGCCGATGTGCCCGTTCGGGTCGATGTCGCGGAGCCGTTTCACGATCGCACCGACCGGCCCGGTGCGGTGGTAGTACGTCAGCGGTTCTTGGGTCATGTCCCAGTGGCTGTACATCCCGTGGAAGGCCAACGCGGTCCACGGGCTCATCGCTGTGAGCAGCGGAACGTCGTCCAGAACGGGAATGGTCCACGTCTTGGTTGCTTGCACGCCGTGTAGCGTGGTGCCGTGCAATAACTTGTGGAACGGCTGCTTGAACTGATACCCTTCGACCGGATCGACACTAACCACCGTCCAACACATCGCACCAGTTATGCCGAGTATGGCCTCTTCCCGGTTCAGCTCCTCGGGCTTGTAAAGGGGGATCGTGAACGGATCGCGGTAGCCTTGAGGTGTATACGCTTCTTTGTACTCCTCGACCCGCATGATCCCGAAGAAGCTGCGGTGCGATTCAACCACGCCTTCCACACCCGCCGCGCGCCAATAGCAGACGAACAACACCGCCGCGACACACAGTCCGAACCGAACCGGGCGGTCAATGAAGAAGAAGCAGAACATGCACGGCAGCGCATACAGCGTGAAAATAACGACCGTTTTTGAAGTGATCCCGATGTTCAACCGGCAGTACGCCAAGGCTTCGGTCGCGTTCGTGGCAATCCACCGACACGCCGGCAAGAACCACGAGGTCTGTTCCGGCATGACGGTGAGCCAACCGACCAACCCGAGCATCCCAATCGGGATGACAAGGTCGAGCAGAATTCCGAGCCCTTGTTCGGATTCCGATTTCTTTTGCTTCATCGCGTCGGTGATCGTCTCGGACAGCGACGGCACGAGCATACAGCCGATCGCAATGGCAATCGGGTACTCGTAGTCCACGGTGAACAGCACCGGGGCGAAGAGGGCGTTGAACAG
This sequence comes from Fimbriiglobus sp., assembly GCA_043785105.1. Lineage (GTDB taxonomy): Bacteria > Planctomycetota > Planctomycetia > Gemmatales > Gemmataceae > Fimbriiglobus. The sequence goes on along the minus strand of JAYVXO010000254.1, from coordinate 2,831 downwards.
CCCGCCGATCACCCCGCCGATGGAAATCCACAAGTAGTAACTCGTCAGGTACGCCGGGTGCGGTCGCGCTCGGGCCAGTTCGCTGTGCATCAGCAGTGCGGTGAAGAAGTACACGACGAGGTGAATGAGCAAGGCGTAAAAGACGCGGTTCGCCATGACGTTCGAGACCAGTACGAACACCAGCAACAGCGTCAGCACCGGGCTGAGGTTGGCCAGCACGATGCGGAACCAGTCGGGGGTCCGGGCGAAGGCGATGATGAACGTGAGCAGGTACAACGCAAGCGGGATCACCCAAAGCAGCGGCACGGAAGCGATGTCCGTGGTCATGTGAAACGTCACGCCGAGCATCAAGCTCGACGGCACGAACGCGAACGCCATCCACTTGAACTTCTGCATCCGGGTCGGCGGATTCGTGCCCTCCTGCTTTTCCCGAACCTTGACCGGGCGGAGCGGGTTGTTCGCGGCGTTGCCGCACAGGTAGACCAAGAACATCAGCACGAAAAACCCGCCCGCCCACACCCAGGCTTGTTGCGCGAGGGTGAGCGTCGGCTCGATCAGGATGGGATACCCGAGCAACGATATGAGACTCCCCGCGTTGCTGGCGGCGTACAAGAAGTACGGGTCTTTCGCGGACGGGTGGCCGGTGTACTCGAACCACTTTTGCAACAGCGGAGCGCTGGTGGACACGACCAGGAACGGCAACCCGATCGCCACGGACAGCAACAACAGCACACCGAAGATCGGGTACGACTGCCCTTGGGGTGCCAACGACTTGAACACCGCCACCGGGGTGTGCGACGGCGAAAGAGCCGCCGCAATCGCCAGCCACAACACGGTCGTCCCGATCACAACGAGGTGCAAAAACGTCTGCCGGTTCGGCTTGTACCGGCTCGTGACGTTGTGGGCGTACAGGTAGCCCAAGAGCAACAGACCCTGGAAGAACACCATGCACGTGTTCCACGCCGCCGGGCTTCCGCCGAGCAGGGGAAGGATCATCTTCCCCACCATCGGTTGGACCATGAACAAAAGCGTAGCACTAACGAAAAGCGTGACGGCGAACAAGACGGGCACAGGCGGCCCCCCAGAGCGGTACAGTGGTGCGGTACAGTGAGGTCGATGAGAAACGACATCTCTGGAACGGGTTTTATCAACCCGGACGGCGTCAGCCTAGCGGCATTTATCGGACCTGAGAGTTTCTCATCAGTCTGTCAGCAGCGAATCATCACAAATCCAACCCCGCCCCGAAGCCGTCGTCTTCTTGCGGCTGAGGTACGGGTTTTGGCGGCGGTGGAACGGGCTTTGGCGCTGGTGGCGTCTCGGCTTTCAGCGTGACTTTGCGGGCAGGGGCGGGTTTCGGCTCGGCGGGGGTTTCGGGTTTGGCGGTTCGGGTTCGAGTGGCAGCGGGCTTCTTGACTGGGGCGGTCGCTTCGGGCTTGGCCGGTTTCGCTTGCCGGGCGGCGGGCTTCGCCGCCGGTTTTGCTGCGGCGGGTGGCTTGGCACTGGCGGGCTGAGTCTTCAGCTTTCGTGGCATGTACGACGGCACTTCATCGAGGTCGTCGTCGTCAAAAATTTCCGCATCGTCGATGAGTGCCCGACCCAGGGGCATCCGATCGTCGTCGTTCTCGGCGGCGTCCTCGAACCGGGTAACGGGCGGCGGTGGGGCAACCACCGGCGGCTTGGGTGGCAGGGTCAAAATGCGCCGCACAGGTGGTGTGGCCGGTTCCGGTTCGACGCGGCGATCGTTGCGGCCCCGTTCGGGCTGGGAACTCACGGTCGGTCGTCCCTCGGTCGGTCGGCCGTGGGCTTGCGGCTTCAGCGGTTCAACCGGCGGCAACGGCCGTTGGGGTTGGGGCACGGCGGGCAGCGGTTGTTGCGGGCGACTAGCGTTCAGGGGTGCAGGCAGAGCTAACGGGCGTGGCACCGGTGGCAACGCCACCGGCGTGGACCCCGCCAGCCGTGGCTCCGCACCGAACCGTAGCACGACGTAGGTGCCACTGGTCTTGTGCTTTTCAATGTCCACGATGCCGTGCCGTTGCGCGTCTTCCAGGAGTTCGCTGAACGTGCGGTAGCCGTGGTACTCTTCGTTGAACGACGGCTTCTTCCGCTTCATCGTGTCTTTGACCATCGACGAGAAGATTAACTCCTTGTTCTCGCGCCGCAAGGCCAGCAACGAATCGAGCAACAGCGCGAACACCTTCCGCTTGTTCTCGGGGATCGACTGGTCTTCTTCGAGTGGAATGATCGGGGCACGGTCGAGGTCTTCGTAATAGATGAACTCGTCGCAGTTGTCACGCAACAAGTCCGACGTGGAATCCGCCAGCCCTAACCCGATGACGTGCTTGCCGAGTTCTTTGAGCTTCGACACGAGCGGTGAGAAGTCGCTATCCCCGGAGACAACCACGAAGGTGTCGATGTGTTCCTTGGAGTACGCCAAGTCCATCGCGTCCACGCACATGCGGATGTCGGCGGAGTTTTTGCCCGTCAGCATCCGCTTCGGAATCTCGGTCAGTTCCACCGCCGCTTCGTGCAACGACGTGGTGTAGTACCCGAACCGGCTCCAGTCCGCGTAAGCCTTCTTGGCAACGATCTTGCCCTTTTCCACGAGCCGTTCCAGCACTTTTTCAATGCTGAAGCGGTCCCGGCGGTTGCCGAACCCGAGGGCCAGGTTCTCAAAGTCGATGAACACGGCCAGAATCCGTTCACCGTCGCCACTACGAGAGGATTTCATGAGCGCAGCCAACTCCACGTGCCAATCCCAGTCTGCCGACGGTCTCCGCCGCCCCGGCGCCCTCTATCTTGTGCGAAAGACCCGGTTTCGACAATCGGACATC
>JAYVXO010000253.1:0-3204 GCA_043785105.1 Fimbriiglobus sp. | reverse complement strand
AAGCGCGGAGACTTTGGGCTGGCTCATGCCCGCGACTATAGCCACCCTGCGGGACTTCGAGAACCCGACTCACAACACCACTGCGTAACTCCTAACAGTATTGTATTGCTCTGTGGTTCTCCGTGCCCTCCGTGGTGAAACGTGTTTGTTCGCACCCCGCCGTTTCGAGTATGATCTCGGTCGTCGTCTCTCAGCCGCGCGACAGGACGCACCACAACGAGTTTCCACCATGTTCTCCTCACCCGACTTTGAACGCATTTTTTGGGACATTGCGACCCAGACTCCGTTGGCCCTGGCGCTGTTGGGCACGGCGCTGTTTCTTCTGGCGAAACGACACAAAGCCCCGCGACCCTGTACGATTGCCGCCAGCACATTTCTCGGGTTGTTTGTGTTCAATTTGCTTCTGTACTTCTTCCGGGAATGGCTAACCGAACACGTGAATCAACTGACCAATAACCCGAACGGCACGTGGCTAATCTCCTCGTGGAATGACTTCACACTGGTTTGGCGGCTCACCAACGTTTTCAGCGTGTGTGTCCACGCCATCGGCGTGGGCGTGTTGGGGTGGTGCGTGACGATGGAGCGGAAGGCGGTCGGGCGTGCCGACTAGCGCCCCAGACTTGTAGGCTTCGTACACTAGCTGCATTCTCTCCTCGTGTATGGATGCCTTGCTATGCCGCGTGTTTTGATTGCTGACAAACTGGAAGCCGCTGGGGTGGAACTACTCACGGCGGCGGGGATCGAAGTTGACAACCGACCGGGGTTGAAGGGCGACGAACTGAAGGCGGCCCTCCGTGCTGCCGATGCGGTCATTTGCCGTTCGCAACCGCAACTGACCGCGGACGTTCTCGAAGAACCGGGCAAGCTGCGGGCGATCGCACGGGCGGGCGTCGGGGTTGATAACATTGACGTGCCAGCGGCGACGCGCAAGGGCATCGTGGTGATGAACACGCCGGGGGGAAACACGATTTCCGCCGCCGAGCATACCATCGCCCTGATGATGAGCTTAGCCCGGCACGTGCCCGCCGCCGACGCCGGAATGAAGGCCGGGAAATGGGATCGTGGCAAGTACATGGGCACGCAACTCACGGGCAAAACACTCGGCGTGATCGGCCTCGGGCGCATCGGCCGAGAGGTCGCCCAGCGGGCCATCGGGCTGGGGATGACCGTGCTGGCGTTCGATCCGTTCGTGACGCCCGCCAAGGCCGCCGAACTCGGTTACAACGCCACGGCCAACATCGCCGAACTGTTGCCGAAGGTCGATTTCCTCACGGTGCACGTACCGTTGACGGACGAAACCAAGAGTTTGATCAGTACCAAAGAACTGGCGTCGATGCGGAAGTCGGCGCGGGTACTCAATGTCGCGCGCGGTGGAATCATCGACGAAGCCGCACTCGCGGCAGCACTGAAGGCCGGTATGATTGCCGGGGCGGGAATCGACGTGTTTAGCACCGAACCGCCAGCCACCGACAACCCACTGTTGAGTGCCCCGAACATCGTGCTGACCCCGCACCTCGGAGCGAGCACGCTCGAAGCACAAGAGAACGTCGCGGTCGAAGCGGCGCAGTTGCTCGCCGACTTTTTGTTGCGCGGGATGGTGGCGAATGCTGTGAACATGGCCGCGATGGATCGTGCTGAACTCGACGGTTTGCGCTACCATATCGAACTGGCGTACCGCTTGGGGGTGCTGCAATCGCAACTCGCCGTCGGGCCGATCCGCAAAGCGACACTGACGTTCAAAGGCGACTTGGCCGGGAAGAAGACGAAACTGCTCACGGCCGCATTCACCGCGGGATTACTCGAAGCGCGGTTGTCGCAAGGGGTGAACCTCGTCAACGCGGAATTGATCGCCCGCGAACGGGGGATCGAAATCGCCGAAACCGCCAGCCCGAAACGCGGCGACTTCGCCAGCCTCCTGCAAACGGAAGTGGAATCGGAGATCACCCAAACGGCCGCCGGGACACTGTTTGGCGAACAATATGCCCGCCTCGTGCAGATGGGGGCCTATCGGTTGGAAAGCTACCTCGACGGCACGCTCTTCGTGTTCACCCACGCGGATATGCCGGGATTGATCGGCTTCGTCGGGACGATCTTCGGGAAGCACAGCACGAACATCGCCTCAATGACCGTTGGTCGCACGGGGAACTGCCCCGGTGGCCCAGCCATCGGCGTGCTGAACTTGGACAGCGTCCCGCCGCAGGAGGCCATCGACGCGGTGAAGGCCCATCCGAACGTGAGCAGCGTGACAGTGGTGAAGCTGCCGCCGCAGGGGGACGTGCCGAGCTGGATGAAGTAATCAGTTTTTGCTATTCACCGTCACCGGTTGCGTGTAGCCGGCGGCGATGGCTTCGCATTGTTCCACGGTCATTTCGCCATCTTGCAGCCAGATGCGGTACTTCAGCTTCAACGCGGTCTTGCAGGTCAGTTCGTATTCGAAATAGTCGCCGAAGCGGCCGTAATCGCGTTCGCTGCCGCGGGTGCCCTTGGGGTTGTCCGGGTGCGGGATGCGCAGCACCGTGTAGCGCTTCTCGCCGGTCACGAAGCTCATCGCGTTCCACGGCAGATCGACGGTCTTCGGATCTTTGCCCTTCGCGTCCCAGTTACGGGTCTCGCCCTCTTTGCCTTTGCCATCGGGGCGGAGGTAATAGGTCTGCTTCGCCGTGGTCTTCGACACTTCCTGCGTGGCACGGAAGTGGAACCCGGCGTGCTGAGGATCGCCGTCGAGCTTGACGCTGTCGAGGGTCGTGCTCAGTTCCGTGGCCCATTCGAGGAGCGTGCCGCCGGGGACGTGATAAACGGTGACGATGCGCTTCTCGTTGGCGAAGGTCTTGCCGTCCTTGCCGTGCCAGGAGATTGCGGCCGTGTAGCGCGCGAAGACGATCCCGGCGACCTTTTCGAGAATCTTGTCGGTGGTGCTGAAGACGTTATCGGTGCCGTGCCAGATGTCGGCGGTCTGCTTGTCGCCGTAGGTGATCTTGTTGAAGCCGAAGAACAGGCCGCGGTGGTGGGGGAAGAGGAACTCCTTCGTATTCGGATGCGCCCCACTGCTGAGAAGCGTTTTACCGTCCTTGGGGTCGAACATCTGGTGGAACGGTTTGAAGGTGAGGTAGTGATCGTTGGCGTCGTGGGGCTTGTCGACGAAGCGTAGCACGGGTCGCCCGGTGAAGAAAAGATCGAGGTGTTCGCCCTTCGTCTCCTTGAATA
>JAYVXO010000252.1:0-3208 GCA_043785105.1 Fimbriiglobus sp. | reverse complement strand
CAGGCGGCCATTCGGGACTCCCTTCCGTTGTGAGAAGGAGAGTAGAACAGAATCTAGCTCACAGAAAAAGATCATTTACTACCGGGCAGAGTATAGCTACACTTCAAACCCAGTTCGCCGACGATGCTCGCGGAGGAAAGTTGCGGCCGGCGGATACCGGGTTGGAGGGCGGAACTCCCCGACAGCGGCGAGTACGGCCGTCACCACTTGCCCGACGGATGTCGGCCGCGTCAGGACGACGTAGTCGTCGGCCAAGGACCAATCTCCGCGCTCAAATAAGGTATCGTGAAACCGACACAAGCTGAGGACATTCTGGAGGTCACCACGGTGGTCCGGGGCGTCGGCCCACCGCACGATGTGACTGGCAACTAGCAGGTCAGGAGTGGACACGTCACACACCGCGCACCGACCCCCATATCCGACAAGTGAGAGTTGGCGGAGCCGGGCTTGGCCCCGGCGTCTCCGTGCTTGGCCGACCGACACGCCTGTCTGGACGCGACCCATCCGAAAACGCCCGGCTAGGATTGCAAAGTCTATTGCCTTGTTGGACAGCGGCTCTGATTCAGCGTCGATCGGCATGTCGAGGATCAGATATTTGCCAGGCGTCAGGAACTCGACTAATCCCTCGTCCCGGAGTTCCTGGAAGACACGGCTCATAGTTTGCCACGGCGTAGCCCCGGTCGTCCCTGTGGCAGCAACTATTCGGCTCAATTCCTCGTCTCGGAACGCGCTACGACGAACGACCCGCGTGGCGTGCCGTGCGCTGTACGCATGAAGCGATGCCAAAATAGCCTCTCGCCATGTCACATGAAAGCCCAATGTCGTGTTAGATAACAACCAAGTATTGCGAACGAATCCAGTGCGTGCAACGCAATTCGTTTACTCAACTCCTTAGTTCAAAACTACCCGTTTGGGAATGTCGAATGTGGTTAAGTTACCGGCGTAGACGTGATTGTGAAGACGGTATAGGTGTCGAAGTTGTAAAGGGTGTCAGCCAACTCTACTTCGCAGCCAACATCGCATTCTTTACGACCTAGCCACTGGCGACCTCGACGCCGGCAAGACTATCATCCTAGACGTCGGAAACGCAACGGACAAGTTACGTCGGTACTTTTCTGACATGCTCTCGTCAGCAGTCTTCGCGCATCAAGAAAACAAGTTCGTTACGAATGCCCTCAGCCAGCACTTCGCCCAACTCTACTTTGAGGAGGCACACAACCTGTTCCCCATAGACGGCAAGGACTTGACTGGGGTCTACGCCCGGTTTGCCAAGGAGGGTGCCAAGTTCCACATCGGCATGGTGTACTCGACTCAGTCACCGTCCACCATCAACAAGGAACTGCTGGCGCAGACTGAAAACTTCTTCGTGGGCCACCTGTCTAGCCAGGACGAAGCCAAGGCACTCGCCCGAGTCCAGGTCGCATTCACCGGGCACGAGCCAGACATCTTGCGGGCCAAGACGCCCGGTTACATGCGGATGCTCACCCAGTCGCATCTCTTCGTCATCCCAGTGCAGGCCCTCAAGTTCGCCGCCACAGCCGGAGTTTAAGCCATGCCATACGAAGGCGAGCGAGCGTCTAAACTCGGCCACCTGACGCTCATCAACAGCCCCTGGGTCCGCGATCTCGTGGACGGCTTCGAGCGGGTGCCCGCTCCGGTCGGCGACCCGAGCGGCACGCCGTGGCAGTCCTTTACCCATGACCCCGCCAAGCGCCTGTCACGGGTCTGGGCTGTTGACGGGTCGCACGTTGAAGTCGAGTCGCACGACACGCCGCTGCGGGAGGTGGCGTTCGTCAAGACGGCTCTTGTTCAACTCGACTTCGACGACTTGGCGGCAATCGACCCGCACTTCCCACACCCGCTCGACCTGCGGGATGCGATGGCCCAGGCGGGCATGTTCCATGCCACCGTTTTCCCATTGCGGCGCGTCCAGACCGCTCTCGGGAACAACTACACGGCCGTCCGGCACATCGTCCGCGACTCCATTCAACATGAAGAAGATGGCGAGCGATACTTCTACGACACGCTCAAGTGGTTGGCGTACCGCCTGTGGTCCGCCCAACCGACGGCGTCGCCGAACTTCCAGTGCCCGCACTGTACCAGGGACATTCCGGGATTGCCGCACAACGCGGACGGGGGGCGTTGTCCGCACTGTGGCGACGAGGTGTTCTTGACCGACATGCCGGGATTTCACCAGGGGATGGGCGAAGACGCTGCCCCAATCACGGTTGCCTCCGACTACATGCTGGTGATGGAGACCCTGATGCTCTTCACGCCAGTCCGCCTGTTCTGGGGCCACCGGGATCACCGACTGTTGGGTGACACGCTTTTTTTGAAAGATGGCCCGCTCACCTTGAGGGGTCAATACTCTAAGTTGGTTGACCCGATTCGTGAATTCCTGCAACACGCCAAAGAGGTCGGTCGGCCAGTTCACATCGCCGGCCAGGAGAAGACCGGCACCTTCGTCGATCACTTGGCCGGGATCGCCCGGTACGGCCCGCCCCTGGAACGCGGGGAGCCTCCTGCATCCGCCGTGCTGACGCACGACTTCGTCCGTCGGGAGGTGCAGCGGATGCCAGGGCGGGCAAACCCCTACGGGCTAAAGACCAATTGGGGTGAGAAGGTGTACGTCAAAATCGACCCTGCCACGCCGATGGTGTTGAGCGTGCCGACCGGCCAGTACGACGAGCGCGGCGACTTCCCGACGGCGGGCGACCTGATCGGGCTGGATCGCATCTTGGCCACCCTACCGGGCCTCGTGAGTCGTCGCTTCCTGAGCGCGCTGTACCCAATTGAACTCGCCAACGGCATCGCTTCGCTGTCCAGTTACCCCTCGGCCGCCATTCTCAGGCGCTTCCTCGATACGCCACGTGGGTGAACTAACCTTACCAACCACCCGCTGCAGTCGAACGCGGACACCATCTCGCAGCGGCAGTTCATCCGAATGCTCAACGAAGCCTTGCCGCTTGCTCTTGATGCCATGACCCGCAAGAGCGAAGGCGAACACTCCCCCGTGGCGCCAGTCGATTTGTCGCAAGCCATCATCGGCCCCGGCATGGCGATCTTCAGCCGGTATGATGCGGTTCTCGAAGCCGACGGTCGGAGCGGCGGCGTTCTGGGAAGACACCCTCCGGTATCTGTACCTACCCCGGCTGAAGTCGCGCGAAGTGTTGGCCGCTGTTGTCCGGACGGGTTCCGCAAGCAAGGA
>JAYVXO010000251.1:0-10382 GCA_043785105.1 Fimbriiglobus sp. | reverse complement strand
GCGCAACCCGTGGACACGGTGACTCCACTACTAAACCGCCCTGAAGGGGCGGAGGATTCCTTCGCCCCTTCAGGGCGAGTGACAAGCGGGTGTCGCTGTCCACGGGTTGCGCAAAGCCTCCACCCGTGGCTACACTCCGGTGCCCCTTCAGTGCACAAAACCAAGACAGCCCATTTGAATGAACTGAAATCCGCCAACACACAGGACGCTTCGCAGTGAACCTGTTTTTATCGTTGAGCAACAGGTAGTAACGACGATTGGCACGGAAGTTATTTTTGCAGTGATCCTAAGCTTCGTTACTAACCGGCTTTAGCCGCGACAAATTTCGCTTCGACGGCTTTCCAGTTGACCACGTTCCACCAAGCGTCGATGTAGCTGGCGCGAAGGTTTTGGTACTTCAGGTAATAGGCGTGTTCCCAGACATCGACGCCGAGAACGGGAACCAAGCCGTCCATCAGTGGGCTGTCTTGGTTCGGCATTTTGATGGCTTCGAGCTTGCCGGAGGTCGGGTTGTACACGATCCAGCTCCAACCACTGCCGAATTGCGTTAGACCGTTTTGCTTGACGGTTTCTTTGAACTTGGCGAAGTCGCCGAACGTTTCCTTGATAGCATCGCCGATGATCCCGGTCGGTTCGCCGCCGGCGTTTGCCGACATGATTTCCCAGAACAGGGTGTGGTTGTGGTGCCCACCGCCGTTGTTGATGACCGCTTGCCGAATCGCTTCCGGCACGGCAGTTTTGACGTTGCGGAGCAAGCTGACGATGTCGTGGCTCGCCAAGTCCGCGTGGCCTTCGAGGGCTTTGTTGAGGTTATCGACGTAGGCTTTGTGGTGCTTCTGGGAGTGGATCTCCATCGTCTTCGCGTCGATGTGGGGTTCCAACGCCTCGAACGCATACGGCAAGGCCGGGAGGGTGTACGCCATAGAAGTTGCTCCGATTTAAGGGTGTGTAAGTCACGACCGGGTTCGTGCGGTGTAACATCAATACTGTAGGCGAATGAACCGAACGGACAACGGACCCGGATGAATCACCACGAATCACACGAATAAGACGAATAAGATTTGTAGCCAACGAGTTAGGAACAGTAAGACTGTTTATCTGGTTTGATTCGTCATATTCGTGTAATTCGTGGTTCAGGACTATGCTTGATGTCCCTTTCACTGCAAAGCATTAGCAAAGTGTACGCCAACGGCGTGGTGGGTCTCCACCCCACGACACTGCACGTTGAGAGCGGCGAACAACTCGTGTTGCTAGGCCCATCGGGTTCGGGCAAGTCCACGTTATTGCGACTGATTGCCGGGTTGGAAGATGCCGACGGCGGGGAGATTCACATCAATGGTCACCGCGTGGACCAACTGCCACCGCACAAACGCGGCGTGGCCATGATTGCGCAACGGCCTGCGCTGTACCCCCACCTGACCGTGGCGCAAAACATTGCCATAGTGAAGGGCGCTGATAGTCCCGGCGAACCGGCCAACCAACGGAGCCGAACGGAACCAGATTCTTTGAGGGCTAGAGTGTTGAAATCCACCTCACCCCCGGCCCCTCTCCGACGCGGAGAGGGGAGCAAGTCCGTTCCCCCTCTCCGCGTCGGGGAGGGGGCTAGGGGGTGGGGTTGCGCTCCAGCCCTTCGCCGGGAATCAGCATTTTTGCTGGACACCTTGTTGCACCGTTACCCGCACGAGCTTTCGGGTGGGGAGCGGCAACGAGTCCAGTTGTCGAAACTTTTCGCCCGGAATGCGACGGTTTGGCTGATGGATGAACCGTTCAACGGGTTAGATCCGGTATTTCGTGCCGAATTTCGGCACGATCTGCACTTGCTCCAGGCCGCGTCTCGCGCCACAATGTTATTTGTCACCCACGACCCGACTGACGCACTGGCCCTAGGCCGCCGCGTCGGTGTGCTGGGGGATGGTCGCTTGCAACAGCTTGGTACGTCCGAGCAGTTGCGGAACCACCCTAGCAACCGATTTGTGGCGTTTTGTCTGGGGCAGTTGAGTTTGATAGACGGTCGTGTCGGTGGCGGCGATCATTCCGAACACGGTTTCGTTTCGGAATGTGGTTCGATTGTCGTGCCTTTAACTGCGGACCTCGTGTCCCGGTTAACAACGCAATTGAACCCGAGTCTGACGCTCGGCATCCGGCCCGAAGACGTCCTGATGGTGTCGCCCGCCAATCCTCCTGGGTCCACACCGGGTGCGAAACTGGTCGGGTGGACCGTCGTCTTGGCCGAACCGGTCGGCAGCGGATGGTTGCTCACGGTCGCCCGCGAACGGTCGCGGGTTCGCGTGGAGTGGCGGTCCGATTCGCCGCCCCCGGTCGGCGCTTCCAAGGATTGGTTTATCCCCGCCGCACAGTGTCTTTGGTTCGATGGTCTCACCGGCCAACGGATCATTTAAGCGTTTCCCGTACTGCGAAGACACGGGAAATAACCGAAGAACGCCCGCACCTGGAGACGGCAACATGGCCAAAGCCAAACTCGAACCCATTAAAGTCGAAGACAAGAAGAAACTGGCGTCCAAGGCGTTGCTGGAACTGGTAGACAAGATTCAGGAAGAAAAGAAAATCTCCCGCGAAGTGGTGTTCGGCGGGATCGAAGCCGCCATCAAGCTGGCCGCCGAACGACACTTCGCCGTCGAGGAAGGCGTTCACGTTCACATCGACCGGGCAACCGGCGACATCGTCGCGCGGTTTGGCGAGAACGAAGTGGACCCCGAAATGCTCGGGCGAATCGCGGCCCAGTCGGCCAAACAGGTGATGATTCAAAAGATCCGTGAAGCCGAGTCCGACACGGTCTACAACGAGTTCAACACGAAAAAGGGCGAACTGATCGTCGGGACCATTCAGCGCCTCGACGCCGGGACCGCGATTGTTTCGTTGGGCAAATCAGAAGCCCTGCTACCCCGGAGTGAGCAAATCCCCGGTGAAACCCACCACGTCGGCGAGCGGGTCAAAGCCGTGGTGTTTGAAGTACGTAAAACCGGACATCGCGTCAAAATCGTCCTGTCGCGGGCACACCCGGATTTTGTGAAGTCACTATTTCTGGAAGAAATTCCCGAGATCGACGACCGCACCATCGACATCCGGGCGATTGCCCGTGAAGCGGGGTACCGCTCCAAAGTCGCTGTGTCCAGTATCGACTCCAAAGTCGATTGTGTCGGGGCCTGTGTCGGGGTTCGGGGCAGCCGAATCAAGAACATCATTGAAGAATTGAACGGCGAACGGATCGACATTGTACGGTGGAACGAATCGCTGCAAATTCTCGTGCCGAATGCGTTGTCCCCTGCCGACATTAGCGACGTGTTCACCTACCCGCGATTGGGTCGGGCGATTGTGCTGGTCACCGAAGATCAACTCTCGCTCGCCATTGGTCGGCGGGGCCAGAACGTCCGGTTGGCGTCAAAATTAGTGGGCATGGACATTGAGATCATGACCCACGATGAACTCGGCGAAGCGCTCGAACGGGCGGAGCGGTGGTTCCGGCAACTGCCCCACATTGCGGAAGAACACGTGCAGGCGATGGTGGAGGAAGGGTTTTTGTCGTACAATGAGTTAACTTTCATTGACGCTGAGGAATTGTTAAAGTTCTGCCCCACGTTGACAGAAGAACAAGCGACCGAACTGCTTGACTACGCTGAGGAATATGCCGATCATATGGATCGTGCCGCCGAAGAAGAACGAGCCGCCAACGCCGAAGCCGCTGCCGCCGAAGCCCGAGCGGCTCAAACTGCGGAAGAAGAAGTTGAAGCAATCGCCGAAGTGAACACCGAACCGGACGCGGTGTCTAGTGAACACGAGGCTCCCGCGAGCCACCCCGAGTCGAACGAGGGAATGCCGACCGATACCCAAGCTGTTGAAGAAGCAGTCACCCATGAAGCCGAACAAACCGGAGAGGATGGCGAGATGACAACGCCGACTAAAGACGTAACGACGCAAGGACCAACGGCATGAACGCCGTAACCGTCCCTCTTTTCAGAATCTGGTTTACCGTTAGAATACATAGCACTCTCATCACAACCCGAACAAGGGTGAGAAGGGGGGTGTGGGGATAGTATCCCAAGGAGCTTTGCTTGTCGCAGACTAAAGAGCCGAAAGAATCCAAGGACGCCAAGGCGACCGCCACCGCCAAACTGCGGGTGTACGCGCTGGCCACCGAGTTGGATATTGATTCCAAGACCGTCATCGAGTTTTGTAAAGAGCTTGGCTACAGTCAAATCACGAGCCAGTTAAAGGCACTCGATCCCGATCAAGCGGACGCCGTCCGGGATCGGCACAAGAAGGGGCCGAAAGCGCGCACGCCTGCTACCTCCGCCCCGTCCAGTAAGCCGTCAATTCCGAACAAGATCGACACGAAAATTCCGACGATCGCCAAGCCCAAGCCACTGCCATCTAAGCCGGTAGTCGTTGCACCGACGCCGACGCCAGCCGTTGTCACGGCCCCGGTTGCGGAACACTCGCCTGCGGCTACGGTTGTTACGCCATCGGTCGCGGAAGTTCCTGCGACGCCCGAAGTCCACCACCCGAAGCCGGCCAAGCACGCTCCCGTTGCGCGAGTCGAAGCCCCGGTTATTGTGGACGTTGTTCCGGAAGTGCCTGAGACCGTGGCCGAAGCCGAATCGGTTCCGCAACCGTCGGCTGAAGCAACCCCGTTGGTTCCCCGGTTGCCGAACCGTTCGCAAAACCCGAACACGGGTGTCGGGCGGCCGCAAAACTTAAACGCACGGCCCCAGACCTTGACCCCGGTTCGACCCGTTGTGCCAAGCCTCACGCCGGTTAAACCCGTTACACCGCCTGTTGTCGTGGAAGCCACGCCAGAACTGCCGGTGCCGCCTCAGCCGATCGCGGCTGTGGCCCCCGTCACGACTGCACCAGCGGTTGTCTCGCCTGCGGCCACACCACCCCGGCCCGTGGCGCCCAACGTCGGCCAGTCTGCGTCACCGCCGAACCTTGGTGCCCCGCGTCCGCCCCAATCGGGTGGACCAATGCCGCAACGCAATCCCGGTCCTCACATGGGTGGCCAGCGGCCAAATTCGATGGGGCCATCCGGCCCGCGAACCGGCCCCGGTGGTCCCTCCGGACGCCCGGCCCCCAACCCCGGCCCGCCTCAGCGACCGGGCGGACACTCCTTTGCCGGCCGTCCACAAGGTGGCCAAGGCAACCCCGGTGGGCCAGGCGGCGCGCCGGGATCGGGGCAACGACCCGGCGGTCCGAATCCGCCCAAGCCCGGACCTCCCGGCGCACCGAAAACGGTCAAGCTGAGTTCGGAGCAGATTCAACGGCTCCGGCAAATCGAGCAGCAACGCGGCGGCAAGCTGAACATCGCGGACGTTCATCACCAGACGACCGCGCCCGCGCCGACCGTCCAGAACAAAGGCCCCGCCGTCCCCGGCGCGCCGGGTCGGCCCGCAGCCCGTCCCGGTTTCCCGGCGCCGATCGGTGAAGGCACCGACGGGTCCAACGGCCCGGAAGACGACGATCGCAAAAAGACTGGTGGCCCCGGCGGCGCGGCGGTTCCTGGGCGGGACCAACGCCACGCCAAGCGGCAAGAAAAGGGCCGCGAGCGCCAGCCGAACACCAACCGCGCCTCGATCATCATCGGGCCGGGGGGTCGCGTTGATACGATTGACACGAGCTTCGGTTCGCGGATCAAGAAGCATCGCGGCAAGCAACACGTCAAGCCGCCCAAGATTGTCACGGGCGGCAAGATCGAAATCGCCCTGCCGATCACGGTCCGTACCATGTCCGAAACGATCGGGATGAAGGTCGGCGAGTTGATCTTGAAGTTAAAGAACTTGACCACGTCGTTGTACACCATCAACTCGCCGGTCGATTTCGACACGGCGGGGTTGATTGCGATCGAGAAGAACATCGAGTTGGTGCCGAAGAAGCAAGCCGATGCGGAAAAGGATTTGATCCGCGACCACGAGTTCCGCAAGGGCGATACCGAGAAGCAAGTTCACCGCTCCCCGATCGTCACGATCATGGGCCACGTGGACCACGGCAAAACGTCATTGTTGGACAAGATTCGTCAACAATACGGTCTGGCGTCGGATGTCGTCTCGACCGAAACCGGCGGCATCACGCAAGTGCTGCGGGCGTGGCGGGTGGAAAAGGAAGGCAAGTTCACGACCTTCCTCGACACGCCGGGTCACGAAGCCTTCACGAAGATGCGGGCGCGGGGTGCGAACGTCACGGACATCGCCGTAATCGTCGTTTCCGCCACCGACGGCATCATGCCGCAAACGCAGGAAGCCGTCAGCCACGCCAAGGCCGCCGGCGTGGACATCATCGTGGCGATTAACAAAGTCGATCTCCCCGGCGCCCAGCCAGAGAAAGTCAAGAACCGCCTGTACGACCTCGAACTGGTCCCCGAAGACATGGGCGGCGAAGTGCCGGTCATCTTCACCAGTGCCGTCACGGGCGTCGGCATCGGCGAACTCCTCGACAGCATCGCGTTGCTTGCTGAACTGAAAGACCTCAAGGCCGACCCGACCCAACCCGGTTCGGGCACGTGTCTCGAAGCGTATAAGGAAGAATCCAAGGGCGTCATGGCCACGCTGCTGGTCCGCAACGGCACGCTTCGCAAGGGCGATACGGTCCTCTGCGGCTCGACGTATGGCCGCGTTCGCGCCATGTACGACGACCTCGGGCGGTCGCTCGACGAGGCCGGTCCCAGTACGCCGGTCAAGTTCATCGGCTTGGACGACGTGCCGGACGCCGACGACCCGTTCTACGTCGTGGACGACGTTGCCACCGCCCGCGAAATCGCCGAGAAGCGCAAGGACCGCCGCAACGAGGCGGACCGCTTCAAGTTCCAGGCGACCAACCTGGACAAGTTGAAGGAGCAGAACGCCAAGGTCAAGATCAGCGAACTCAAGGTGATCTTGAAGGCCGAAGCGCGCGGTTCGGTCGAGGCCATCAAGAAGGAACTCGAAAAGCTTGTTCACGAGGAAGTGGCGGTGCGGTTGCTGCACGCCGGCATCGGGGCCATCACCGAATCGGACGTGACGCTCGCGCTGACTTCCCCCGAAGACACGCTCATCGTCGGGTTCAACGTGACCAGTGACGACGCGGCGTTGGCACTGGCCGAGAACCGCGACATCAACATCCGCGAATACCAGATCATTTACAACCTGGTGGACGACGTGAAGGCGGCGCTCGAAGGCCGCCTCAAGCCGACCGAAGAAGTGGTCCACCTCGGCCGCGCCGTGGTGCGGAACACCTTCAAAATCTCGAAGACGGGGACGATCGCCGGGTGCTACGTCACGAGTGGCACGATCGAACGCAGCGCCCGAATTCGCGTCATCCGCGACGGCACGGTGCTGTACCCGCAAGGCGAAAAGGTGGCGAACTTGGACTCGCTCAAGCGCTTCAAGGACGACGCCAAGGAGGTCCGCGAGGGCTTCGAGTGCGGTCTGAAAATCACCGGCTTCGACGACATCAAAGTCGGCGACGTGATTGAAGCGTTCAAGATCGAGATCAAGATGCGGACCCTATGATCGTCGGCACCCTGAAAGTCCGGCTGTTCGTCCGCGAGGCCCGTTCGCTCAAGGACAAACGGCAGGTGGTCCGCAGCATCCTGGACCGGCTGCGGAACCAGTTCAACGTCTCCGCGACGGAGGTGGACGCGCTCGACGATCACCGTCTCGTGGTCCTCGGCGTCGCCGCCGTTGGCCCGGAGACGGCGATCGTCCAAGGCGTATTGCAAACCATCACCGAAGCACTCCGTGGTCACCCGATCGCGGAGTTCCTGGGGTGCGAGATGGACGTGGGCGGTAGCTGACAGCTAACAGCTTGGAAGCTGACAGCAAGATAGGCGAGTGAAGGGCGACCGGAGGGGCCGTGCCAAATCACATGAAGTTTTGTAGCTGCCACATGTGCCGAAGTGGGATGCGGTCGCGGATGGCGGCTCATGTCCGGCGGGTGGTCCGCCGGTTTCGCCAACAAGCCAAACTCGCGCTGCGGCGGGGGCAGGAGCCGCCGGCGAGCATCGGCGTGGGTCGTACCGACTAGCACCGAACCCCAGTTCACTAACATTCACAAGGTTTAGCTGATCGCTGTGAGCTTCTTAGCTGTCAGCTTTTGGCTCTGAGTTTTTCATGAAATCGCATCGGCTAGCGCGGGTTTCGGAAGTCATTCGAGAGGTGGCGGCTTCGACGATTTTGTTCGAGGTTCGGGATCCCCGCGTCAAAAACATTACCGTCACCCGCGTGGAAACCTCGGCGGACCTTCAACACGCCAAAGTGTACGTCTCCGTGATGGGTTCGGAGAAGGAAGGCAAACTCGCGCTCAACGGCCTGCAAAACGCGGCGGGGTTCGTGCAATCCCGGTTGGCCAAGCGGCTCACGACGCGGTTCATTCCGCAAATTTTGTTCATCCTCGACGACGGGATTAAGAAGAGCATCGAGATCGCTAGAATCCTCCACGAGGAGAACGCGCGGAACGCACCCGTTGACGAACACGCCGTAACCGATACCGATGACTCTGGCGAGGATGACGACGCGGGCGACGATGACGACGATGTTGACGACGACAAAACGCCGCTGGACGTGCCGCACAAGCCCTCGTGACTGACGACGTGAGAGACAGAGTCTTTGCCCGCCGACGGATCGGCGAAACACGTGGGACGTGAGCGCCCACACCGCCCGAGAGCGACCCCGCATGCCGGCTACCACCAACAAGCAACACCTTCTGAACCTCGTGCTGACGGCGCTGAAGAAGAAGTTCCCCGCGCCGCCCGAACCGGACAAACGGGCCGTGTTGGACGAAGTCGTGTACGCCATCTGCCGGGAGAACGTTCCCACGAGGTCGGCGGACGAGGCTTACGCCAAGATCCGCGTGGCGTTCTTTGATTGGAACGAAGTCCGCGTCAGCACGGTTCAAGAAGTCGCGGATGTCCTCGTGTCGTTGCCGGGTGCCGGGGACCGGGCCAAGCGGATTATCGAGTTCCTGCAAGAACACTTTGAACGCACCTATTCCTTCGAGCTAGACGACCTCGAAAAAAAGGGCCTGAAGCAAGCCGCCAAGCAACTCGCACGGTACAAGGACAAGGGTGTCAACGATTTCGTGGTCGCCTGGGTGACGCAGCGGTCGCTCGGCGGTCACGCGGTTCCGCTGGATGACGCGACGATCCGGGTGTTGCGCCGATTGCACGTCATTGAAGGCGACATTGACGATATGGAAGCCACTCGCGCTAGTCTGGAACACTACGTCAGTAAAGCGAACGGCTACGAGTTTACGGAAGAACTCATCCAACTGGCGAATGCGGTTTGCGTTGAAGGCACCCCCCACTGCACCATCTGCCCGCTCAAAACCGAATGCCCCACGGGCATTGCCAACACCGCGAAGCCGACGAAGGCCGACAAAGGTGATGGCAAAACGAAGCCGAAATCCCGGTAATCATTCACCACGAATCAGACGAATCAGACGAATCAAACAATACTCGAAAACGTTTGATGTGCATGACGATTGGGGCACACGAACACCGATCATCAACAGACACGCTGTCTTTCCGGGTCATGATTTTATTCGTCCGATTCGTTTGATTCGTGGTGAAATCTGTTGCTAGGTCGCCCATGCTTGATTTCACGATCACGGCGTTTGTTTCGATTCTGTTCCTCGTCGATCCACCGGGAACGATCCCGGCATTTCTCGCGCTCACATCCAGTTACCCCTCTGCGAAGCGGCGTAAGACCGCACTGGTAGCCTGCGTCGCGGCCACGATGACGCTGGCCGTCTTCGCGCTCATCGGGACGTACTTGTTCCGCTACCTCGGGCTGACGTTGCCCGCGTTTCAGATCGCGGGCGGGATCATTCTGTTTCTGGTGGCCCTTGATATGATCCGCGCCCAGCGTTCGACGCAAGAAGACCCGGCGGAAATGAAGGAAGGCACCGAAGCCGGTGATGTCGCCATCGCACCCCTGGCGATTCCGCTACTGGCCGGACCCGCCGCACTCTCGACCGTTGCCGTGCTGATGTCCCGCGCCAACAACGTTTGGGAAGTCGGCAGCGTCTTCATCGCCATCGGGCTGACTGGCTTCGTTTCGTACATCACACTACGACTCGCCGACCCGATTCAGCGCCGTCTGGGGACCACAGGAATTCACGTGTTGGGTCGGGTGTTGGGATTGGTACTTGCGGGAATTGCGGTGCAATTCGTGTTGGACGGACTCGCTGCGGCGAAGTTGATTCCGGAAGTGCGGGGTTGATTTAATCAGGGCTTGTTAGCCCGACACGCGACGGCCGAGTTGTCGGGATACGACTTAGCGTTGGAGATCGAACGGGTCCACGAGGGGGCGTCGGTCGCGTTGCCGCCCGCACCACCGCGTTGCATCGGGTCACGACGTTGCCCCATGCGACGCGCTATTCCAAGGCCGCCGTCG
>JAYVXO010000250.1:0-66667 GCA_043785105.1 Fimbriiglobus sp. | reverse complement strand
AATGTGGCGGGGTTTCACAACCGGATGTACAGCTGAAACAAACTGGGGCAAGGGGAAAGTACGCCGACCGGCCCCGCTATTGCGCAACGAGTCTAGTGAATTCACGGGTCAACACGTATCGAAACAAGAACAACGGCAAAACGGCATTCGACGGCCTAAGCACCGTGAAGCCAGTCGAGCAAACGTCGGCGGCGAGTCCTTCAGTAACCACTGCGATATTTCGTAGGTAAGTTCTGACATTGGAGAACAAAACATCGCCTACTTGAACTGGCCTCCGCGCCCGCGACGGGGCGACTTCACCACTGATGGCCTTTGTTTCTGTGATTCGGAATTGTTCATTGTCTATTGAGGCTATATCTACGTAATGAAAGGTCCGGTTTGGCTCATCTTCCGGTTTGATGTTTGGGACCGGAATAACGATAGTGGATAGCGTCACTTCTTCCCACCCCTCCGGTAATTCGTCGGCGGTCATGAGGGGGCGCCCTCCGCGTCGGTTGGTCCCCAACTCGGTGGGCGTCGTAAGACGTACCCGTCAGGTTTGGTGACTTCATTCGGGAGTTGACTTCGCCCCAGCGTGGGTTCGTCGATGAAAAGGTGGCCGTGGGCCGTGTTCGCCAAGTTCTTTGAGTATCGGTTAGGCGGAAAGGCGACGACGACACGCAGCGTCGGGAAGAGTTTCCGAATCGCACGGATCGGCGGTACCAAGTCGCTGTCCCCCGAGATCAACAACGCGGTGTCGTACAACCCTTGAAAAGCGTCGGTCAGCATCTCGGTCGCAACGTTCACGTCGGTCATTTTCTCTTCAAAGTTGTACCGCACGTGGCCACAGTTGTAGCACTCGACTTGCTTGGCAAGGAAGTGCCCTTCAAAGGGTTTGATACCGGAATGGACTTGGAGAGCTTCCAAAAAGACCGATTGTCGGCGTTGTTTGTCCGGCGGACGGGACACGCGGGCGGTGAAGTATTTCACATTGACCAGTTTCTGTTGTGGTCGGAGAAGCTGCAAGGAAAGCATTCGCAAATCGAGCCAGTAGAACCGATTGAAACCGCCCGATTTCATCCCGTAATACAGGTTGAACCCGTCGATGTACGTGATGACTCTGGAATACGTAACGTCCGTCGTGGGACTGCTTGCCGTGGTCATTAGTGGAATGCTTTCTCTTGACGAAATTGACGCCTAGGGTATTATTAGCAATGTACCCCCCCGGAGATAGCATCTCCGGGCCGACGCTTCGGTAATGCCGAGGCGTCTCTTTTTTTACCCACCTGCTTCCGTTTCCAACAGCTTCAACACGTCCTCAATGTCCGCGAACGCGGCCTTCAGGTCGGCCAGTGCGTCGGCGGCCAGTTCCTCGGGTTCCTGTAATTCGTCGAGGTCGTCGGCGGACTCTTCCTTCAGCCACTTGAACCCGTCGAGCTTGAACCCCTTCTCCCGCACTTCCTGAATGCTGAACGCACGCCAACGGTCATCCTTGGAATGCGTCGGCTTCCGCTTGGCGCGTCCGTTCGGGTCGCCGCCGTAGCACTGCTCGAACGCGGCGAAGTGGTCCGCCGTCAACGGGCGGTCCTTCTTGGTGATGCCGGGGACGTTGGTGCGGGCGTCGTAAATCCAAACGGTCTCCGTCGGTTCGCCCTTGGTGAAGAAGATGACGTTCGCCTTCACGCCTTGGCTGTAAGGGGTAAATGTGCCGCGTGGCAGCCGCAACACGGTGTGAAGGTTGCAATCCTCGGTGAGGACTTTGAAGACTTCCCCGGCTTGGTCCGCGAACAAGCAGTTGTCCGGCAGCACCACCCCGGCCCGCCCGCCCGGTTTCAGCACCGTCAGGAAGTGTTGCAAGAAGTTGAGTTGCTTGTTGCTGGTACTCACGGTGAAGTCGTCGCGGTCTTGTGGTCGCAACTCGAACGTGATTTGTTCGGCGGGCGATACAGGATTTGTCCATGCGGTTCGGTATGGTAACAACCCGCGATCGATCGCGCGCACCGTCCGTGATTCCCGATACGAAGGCCGTTCATGATCCGTTCGTCCCGCCCGATCCTGCCGGTCGATGTCGCCGACCACTACGAAGACCTTGACAGTATCTACCGCGATATCTGGGGCGAACACCTCCATCACGGGCTGTGGCAAACCGGCCGGGAGTCGCCGACTGAAGCGGTGGAACAACTCGTCGAACTGGTCGCCGCCGAGGCCGGCATCGTGCCCGGATGCCAAGCCGTGGACATCGGCTGTGGGTACGGGGCGACCGCGCGACAACTGGCCGTCCGGTACGGGGCGCAGGTCACCGGGCTGACCATCACTGCGGCGCAGTACCGCTACGCGGTCGCCGCCACCTCCCAGGACAATCCCCGGTATTTCCTCCGCGACTGGCTCGTGAACGGTCTCCCGGACGCCTCGTTTGACGCCGCTTACGCGATCGAGAGTACCGAACACATGGAGGACAAGGCCGGCGCGTTCGCCGAGGCGTTCCGGGTGCTTCGACCGGGCGGGCGGTTGGTCGTGTGCGCCGGGACCGCAGCCGACGTGTCCCGTCCGTGGCAGAACCGGCACCTGTTGGAACCGATCTGTCGAGAGGGCCGACTCCCCGCGATGGGGACCGAGGCCGATTACTGTGGCCTTCTGGTCGGGGCCAGGTTTACGGTCGAAGCGACGGCGGACATCAGCCGGCAGGTCCGCAGGACGTGGGGCGTTTGCGTCCGGCGGGCGACTGGCATGATCGTCACCGATCGGCAGGCGCGGGCCTACTTGCTCAGCACCGCGAGCCGGAACCGGGTGTTCCTCCTGACCATCGGCCGCATCTGGTTGGCGTACCGGACCGGGGCGATGCGGTACCTCGTGTGGCGTGCCCGCAAGCCGATCTGATCGACGAACCGGCGACGGGGTTACTGTGGTTGTGTCGTGGGGCGCGGGCCGGGCTTGGCGTCCGTCGGGCAGGCCCGCGCCAAGGCCGTGGCCGCCCACCCGGTCGCGGCGGACGAGATGAACTGATTGCGCCCGTGCGGGAACCCGCTCTCGTAATATTGCTGGACCGGGAAACTCCGCGACCGGACCAGCCACGACCCGTCGTCGAGTTGGGTCCGTAGCAGGTACGCCACGCCGCGGCGGTACACCGGATCGGTGACGGGCAAGTCCCCGCCCATTTGGAGGGCGGTCAACGCCGACCCGGTCGCGTAAGCGTCGCTCGCCATCGCGTCGGTCTGCCCCCACCCGCCGTCCGCCCGTTGGGTGACGGCGAGGTCGGCGGTCGCCCGGCGGATGTCGTCCGGTGATGCCCCGGCGGCCCGTAGCCCGATTAACCGGAAGACCCGATCCTCCGTGTCCTGGGCCGGGGTTCTCAGCAACCACCCACGGGCCGCCTCCACCCGCTTGGCGATCCGCTCCCGGTGTTCGGGCAGGCCGAACGCCCGAAGCCCGCGGATCGCCAGCGCCGTGGGCATGAAGGCGCTGCCCTCGGCGGGCGGGCGGGACGGCCCCCAGGTCGTCCAGTGGTCGCGGTCCTGATCCCGCTGGAGGGTGTACTCGACCGCCGCCGCCGTGACCTCGTCCGGTTCCTTCCCGGCGACCTCGAGCGCGAACAGTCCCCACCCGGTCGTGTCGGTCGCCCCGCCCAACGACAGGGGGCCGGGGCCGCGACCTCGGAGAAACCGCTCGCGGTACGATTTGAAGTAGTCGGTGGAGAATTCGAGCAGGTCGGCGAAGTCCTTTTCGGGAACGGCGAACCCCCGCTCTCGGGCGGTAGCGAACGCTAACACCGGGACTCCGTGGTTGTGGCAGGTGAAGCAACTCCGGTGTTCGGCGTGTCCCTCGACCCCTTTCCACAACACCGCGTGCGCCTTCCCGACCGCCGCCCGAATTGCGGCCTCGGAAGGTATCGGCGCGTCCGCCGTCGCGGGCACAACCCCGCCGGGGGGCGACGACACCTCCGTTCCTACGAACTGGTGACAACCCGTGCAGACGGCCCCAAGTAACACCCAACCGGCGATCAGACCGCGCGCCACGAATCGCATCGGCGATCTCCTCATTCCGAACCCGCTCGCCGAGCCGGGTAACCAGTACCGGGCGTATAGGAGGTTCCGAAACTCGGTGCAAGAGCGGCTCGTCGGACTCGGAGCATTCGGGGTTGCACGGAACCGCTCGAACCGCTACACGCCCCTCTTCTTGACACAAGAGGGCTTGCGATGCGAACGCTCTTTGGACTCTGGTGCTTCGCCGCCGCGTCCTTCGCCTTTGCCGGTGAGCCGGTCTCCGGACTCCGCCCCGGCGACGACGTGTTAGCCTGGGAACCGGTCCACGTGGCGGGGCCGCACGCCGGCACGAAAACGTGCCCCGTTTGCACCTACCTCGACGCGCCGATGTTGCTCGCGTTCGCCAAGGACGTGGACGCCGCTGAGAAATTGGCCAAGCCGTTGGAACAGATCGCCACAACTCACCGCGCGGGCAAACTGAAGGTCGTACTCGTCGTCGTGGACGGCTCGGAAGCTGACCTCCGCAAGTTGGCGAAAGACCACGCCCTCCAAACGCTCATGCTCTGCCGCCCCGACCCGGAGCGGAAAGAGAAGCAACTCAAGACGTACAAGATCGACGCGGCGGTCTCGAACTCCGTCATCCTGTACCAGGATTACACAGTAAAGCGGGCGTGGACGGGGATCAAAGCCGCCGACCTCGCGGACGTGAAAGCGGCAGCCGACAAATACCTGCCGAAGCGGTGAGAAGAACGAACCGACACTCGCGGAGGATTGCTCGTGAAATCATGGTACTGGTCGTTGCCGCTGGCCGTCGCGGTTGGGGCGGTCGGCTGTCAACTCTGCTCGCCCGACCCCGTCAAGCCGGCCTCACCGCCGACCAATGCAACGGCAACAACAGCGGCCCCAGCCCGACCGGGGGTGATTCTCATCTCACCAACGAACGCGAGCATTGCGTTCACCGGCTCGACGGCGCTCATGTCCCATATGGGCGATTTTAAGGCGTTCGACGGCACACTGGAGGTGCCGACCAACGATCCGAAGGACATGAAGGTCCGCGTCGCCGTGGACATGGACTCGACGACCACGAAAATCGGGCTGCTCACGAAGCACCTGAAAGCCGAGGACTTCTTCGACGTGGCCCACTACCCGAAGTCCGAGTTCGTGCTGGACGGCATCAGTCCGTCGGGCGAACCGGGGCGCTACCAAGTGTCGGGCAAGCTCAGCCTGCACGGCGTGCAGCAGCCGGTCACGTTCCCGGCCTGCATCGCAATCACGCCGGACGAGGTGTCGTTCGACGCGACGATGACCGTTCGCCAGACCGAGTTCGGGATGACCGAAGCGGCCAAGAAGACGAAGGACGACGTGCCAGTCACGGTATCGATCCGCGGGCGGCGGTAGTGATGATCGTGGTGCCGCAGAGTGCTAATGTGACAGGTGGGTGTGAAACATCAGCCGAAGTCCGGGGAGGGGAAACAGTCGTTGTCGCACCCATTCGTTATCTCACTTCATCATGGTTGCCGAGATGTTGACCGCTCGTTTCTAACTCCGCCCACACTTCGGCCCGGAGTTCGGGCGAAAGGGCAGCAACAAGCTCTTGGAGAGGGGTTCGCGGCTTGTCGTACCCCAACCGCTTCGCCAGACGCTCACGCGCCTTCATCGGGTCGATGAGGTCGTACTCGACATCCTCGATTTGCTCAACGACATCGTTACCGTCCTTGCCCTCCAACACCCGGCGACGGCACCGGAACTTTTTGACACACCGGCGGTTATTCGTCGGGATGTAAAAACGTACATTGGCCGTTTACTGTTCTCATCAAGTTGGAGATGTCCAGGAACCCCGCTTGGGCGTCGGCCCAATTAGAGCATTTTCGCTATCATTCTGGCGGTTTTTGTTAGCCCGACGCGCCAGCGCGGGGTCCGGTCGGGACGCCCCCGCCCCGATCCGTTATGCCGAACAAACTTGGTAGAGCGTGGAGTTCGTTTCGGCAGACCCCGCGCTGGCGCGTCGGGCTAACCTGGACGCAACACTGAAACTGAACGTGCTCTAAGTTCCGGCAACGTGACACGGGCGTGTTCCCGACTGGCAACTTGGATCGCTTGGGACTCATCTCGAATGTGCGGTCGCGTCATCAGTTTTGCAGTGAGGCGCGCCACCGACTGCTTGACCGTTAGTTTCGGCCGTTCGATCTCCCTGACAGAAGAATACCTAACCACAATTGAACAACACGCCGCACAACTGAACACGACGCAAGGTTCTCTTCGGCTTTCAACGCGGGCATCACGGCCTGCTAGATGCCGCAGACAGGTATGGTTGTCGGTTCGTGTCTTGTCAAGGCTTCCGTGTTCGGTCTTGTCCCTCATTTGGCCGCGTGTGGACGGCTCTGGCAGGGCATCGGTCGGGCCGTCGCGCATCCTCGCTTCAGGCGGTTCCTTCGGACCGCACGGGGTGGTACAATCCCGGCGTTCGCGTCGTTCGCCTTCCACCTCTCCGGAGCCGACCATGACTGCCTCTTCCGACCGCCGCACGTTCCTTCAGGCGTCCGCCGCCCTCGCCGTCGGCGGGCTGGGCTTCCTTGATACCCTCCCCACCGTCGCGGCCGCCGACGCGAAGCTCGACCCCGAACTGGTCCGCCTCGACGCCGACATCGAACCGCTCGTCCGCCTCATTGAGGACACGCCGCGCCAGCAACTTCTCGAAGAGGTCGGGCCGCGCGTCAAGAAGGGACTCGCGTACCGCGACGTGCTGGCGGCGCTGCTGCTCGCCGGGGTGCGGAACATCAAGCCGCGGCCGAACGTCGGGTTCAAGTTCCACGCCGTCATGGTCGTGAACTCGGCCCACCAAGCGGCCCTCGCCGGCCCGGACCGCGAGCGGTGGCTGCCGCTGTTCTGGGCGATCGACAACTTCAAGGGCGCGCAGGCGACGAACATCAAGGAGACCGGCGGGTGGCGGATGGGGCCGGTTGAGGAGAGCCTGGTCCCACCGGCCCGCAAGGCGAAGCAGCAGTTCATCGACGCGATGACCGAGTGGGACGAGGCGAAGGCCGACGTGGCCGCCGCCGCCCTCGCCCGGCACTGTACCGAGGCGGAGGCGTTCGACCTGTTCGCCCGGTTCGGGTGCCGCGACTACCGCGACATCGGGCACAAGGCGATTTTCACGGCGAACGCCTTCCGCACCTTGCAAGTGATCGGGTGGCACCACGCCGAGCCGGTCCTGCGGTCCTTGGCGTTTGCTATGCTGAAGCACGACGCGAAGGGGAAGCCGACCGGCGACGCTCCGGCGGACGCGGTCGGGGTGCGGAACGTGGAGTTGGCGAAGAAGCTGGGCGCGGGGTGGCGCGACGGGAAGGCGGACGCGGCCGCGACCGGCGACCTGCTCGCCGCGATCCGCACCGGCACCGACGCGGAAGTGAGTGACAAGGTGGTGTCACTCGTGAGCAGCGGCATCGGGCCGCAGAGCGTGTGGGACGCCGTGTTCCTCGGGGCGGGCGAACTGCTGATGCGGCAACCGGGAATCGTCGGGCTTCACACACTCACGACGGCGAACGCCCTGCGGTACGCCTACGGAGCGACCGGCGACGACGCCACGCGCAAACTGTTGATGCTACAAGCGGCGGCGTTCCTGCCGCTGTTCCGCAACCAGATGGGCGCGAAGCTCGGCGACGCCCGCATCGACGAGTTGGAGGGTAACGCGGTGGTGGCTGTGAAGTACACCGCCTCGGAAGTCTTCGACACGCTGACCAAAGACAAGCCGCGGGCCGCGCAGGTGGCGATGGCGTTCCTGCGGGGCAACCCGGCGGGGCGAAAGGAACTGATCGACGAGGGCCGGCGGCTGATCTTCCTGAAGGGGACCGACTCGCACGACTACAAGTTCAGCGCGGCCGTGATGGAGGATGCAACGCACGTTTCCCCCGAGTGGCGGGACCGCTTCCTCGCGGCGAGCCTGTTCTGGCTCAAGGGGTCCGGCGCCCCCGACGCCCCAGTCGTGAAGCGGACCCGCGCGGCCCTGGCGTGAGTGACGCGGTGAACGAAGGTGATGTCCGACACCAGTGAGCAGTCAGTGAAGTGGTCGATTCCCTGAACTGCGGTCCGTTACGATGCTGCCAAGTTGCGGTCGGTCGTGACGCATCATCTGTACCTGATAAAGCCTGACCTATCTCATTAAATTGCGGCGCGTAGAAAGTGTGGCCGTTGGGTTGCCTACATCGCATTTCGTTGGCATTCAATCTGCTGACATGACCTTAAGCAATTGCTTGAACTTTTACGCGACTCGATTCTTGTACCGAGTCGTTGCCTGCGCAGTGTTTTGCTGCGCAGTCGGAACCAACAATCGCAATTTTGACCCCTGTAGTTGAGGAGTACCACATGATGCGCCGCGAATTCATCCACAAGGTTTCGGTTGCCGGAACTGTTCCTCTGATGGCGGGTTCTGTCATGAATACGTCCCATGCGGCTCCCGTAAAGCCAGAAGAACCACTTCTTCGCTTCGACGTGGCGAATGAAATCCTCCGCGACGGGATGCGGTATCGCAAGCTCGGCACAACAGGTGAAGTCGTCTCCTGCATCGGTCTGGGTGGCTTCCACATTGGCCTTCCGAACGAGGACGCCGAGGCGACGAAGATCATTCGCACCGCCATTGATTCCGGCATCAACTTCATGGACAACTGTTGGGATTATCACGACGGCCTTAGCGAGTTGCGAATGGGCAAGGCGTTGGAAGACGGCTACCGCAAAAAAGTCTTTCTCATGACGAAGATCGACGGGCGCACCAAAACCGCCGCGGCAACGCAGATCGACCAGAGTCTCCTCCGATTGCGCACTGATGTAATTGATCTCGTCCAGCACCATGAAATGATCCGGATGGAAGATGCGGATCGCGTCTTCGGCGAAAAGGGCGCTCAGGAGGCCGTCGAAGCCGCCCGGAAAGCCGGGAAAATTCGCTTCGTCGGGTTCACCGGCCACAAAGACCCATTGGTTCACCTCCGCACCCTGGAAGTCGCCAAGGAACACGGCTTCCGGTTCGACACAGTGCAGTTGCCGCTCAATGTGCTCGACGCCCACTTCCGCAGTTTCGCCCGTGGGGTTGTCCCGGTGCTGGTCCAGGAACAGATTGGTATTCTTGGGATGAAGCCGATGGCGAGTGGTGCCATTCTGGAGTCGAAGGCCGCCACGGCCGTCGAGTGCCTGAACTACGCCCTGACGTTGCCGACCGCCGTGGTCATCACCGGCATCGAAACGCTGGCGCGGCTAACGCAAGCCGTGAAGGTGGCCAAGGAATTCAAACCGCTCGCCGTGGGGGAGGTGAACACCCTACTCGCCAAGACCGCGAAAGCCGCCGCAAAAGGCGAGTTCGAGAAGTTCAAAACCAGCGTCCGGTTCGACGGCACCGCAACCCACCCCGAATGGCTGGGGTGAGGTTCCCTCGCTTAAACTGGATAGCAACGGGGTCTGATCGCGTCTTGCAAATCTTGCGGGCGGATTTGTAGGTCGCGGTCGAGGAGGCTTGGCGACGAGGCCCGACGTTTGACAGTATGCAAAGTTACGCAGTTGTATCATAGGTACAAAATTTGTTAGCCCGACGCGCTAGCGAGGGGTCTCGCCGAACCCCTCGCTAGCGCGTTTTGAAGTTGCGCGTTCTGCGGGCCTCGGATTGTTTGTGCCTTCGTAACAAGCGAGATTTCTTTCGGTCGGATCAATGTTGCGGCCGCTCCCGTTTCGTGACTCGAGTTACCGCAAACCCCCACCGGACTACCCCGAAGGGGTTGATTGTAAAAGCCCAGGGTCGCGGCGCTTCGTCGCGCACCCTGGGTTCTCGACACCACCCCGGCCGTACCCCGGAGGGGTTCCATCGTCCCTCGTGGCGCAGATGTAACCCCTTCGGGGTAAAATCCGTTTCCGGTCCGACCCAGGGTGCGCGGCGAAGCGCCGCGACCCTGGGCTATTACATTCAACCCCTTCGGGGTAGTCCGAAAGCGCAACATCAAAACTAGCGCATCGGGCTAACGTGGTCGCAACAAGGATGCTGAAAGTGCTCTAGCGAGGGGCGGCGACGAGTCCATCGAACGCACTCGGTTCCGAGAGCAATTTGTGAAGGGGCAGGATCACCTTGGCTGGGCCATCCAGTGCGACGCAAAAGGCATCCCAACGGTCGGCTGGGAGGATGTAATGGGATGCGTCGTGCGAATCGCTCGGCACATCTACTGTAACGGTCACCCGTTGCTGGTCCGAAAGTGGTAACGGTCCCAACGGGCGAAGTACACCGTTTTCATAAACTGCTTCGACTTGTGTGGACATCGGTAATTCCTCAAAATCTAATCCCAGCAACTATCCTACCACAAACTGTGTTGGCTTGGGATCGGACAACTTGACATGACGGAAGCTTCCCGCACATCACACGCTTGGCACCGAGAGCAGCGTTAGCGAACGCCCACTTCGTTAATCACCCCAACTTGCTTTGAAGCCGGGGAAGAGGGCGGACATCCAGAAATAGATGACGAACCCGAGACCGTCGAGCAGCCACCGGAGCTTAGGGTTCGCTACCCGATTGGCCAACACGGCGAACGGCAACGCTGGCACGAAGCCGAAGAGGAAGCCCCACGCCATCGCGTACCCGACCGCCATGCAGAGGTGGTAATAGCCGTAGCACAACGTGATGAAGAGTAGG
Organism: Fimbriiglobus sp.; assembly: GCA_043785105.1. Classification (GTDB taxonomy): domain Bacteria; phylum Planctomycetota; class Planctomycetia; order Gemmatales; family Gemmataceae; genus Fimbriiglobus. The sequence goes on along the minus strand of JAYVXO010000250.1, from coordinate 56,047 downwards.
AGTGCCAGTCGGCCAAAAACTTGACGCCGCCAGCCGTGAACCGTGTGGTCGAGACCGAGCGTGAGGGCGACACGGAATGCGATGAAGAGGCTGACGGGCCAAGTCCAGGCAAAGGTGTTGAACCACGTCCCGATCACTGTGGTGCCGATGGCGCCGAGGCCGAACGCCAACCCCGCAAAAACAACTTGCGGGTTGAACCGTGGAATCCATTTTCGGACCGCAATTGCGCCCGTGAAGGCGAGGACGAATAGCCCCACGCTCCACGCGAACCACACGGCGATTTCGTCCGCACGTGGGGCGTCGTTTGCATAGTCCGGCTCCTTCGGCACGAGTCGGGTCCAGTCAAAGCGACTCTCGGTCGCGTTGATTGTGAAGGTGGGGCGGGCCGGGTCGAGGTCCGACGGCGGGCCGAGGTAGAGGCAGACGGCGCGCTTGTGGTCTCGAACGATGAGCCGTTTGTCGGCCAACGCCGGTGTTGCCCAGCACATCCCACCGCCACTGAGGACTTTAACGCGAGCCAGTTCCTCGTAGCGCTCGGGGTTCGGTTTCGCCAGGATCAGTTCTCCGGATTCGGTCCACATAATCAGTTTGCCATCGGCGTGCAACACGGAACATTGGCCGACCTCACCCGTCTCCCAGCGGACCTTGCCCGTTAAGAAGTCCAGGCACTTGAACGCCCCCTTCGCGGTGCGATGGGTACTCGCTTGGGCCTGTTGGAGATCGAAGCCGTAGACGGAGCCGTCGTGTAACAAACTGGAGCAGACATCGTTCGACAACTGCCGCCCGTTCCAGATCGTCTTCGCGGTGATGCCGGTTTCTGTGGTGTTGAAGCGAAAGAGTTGGGAGCCGATTCGGAAGGGTGATGCGATCAACAGATGCCGGCCGTCGAAGAGTGGCCAAGCGGCGTGCTCGTCGTAACTGGAGGAGAGCATTTCACGCCAGACCCGTTCGCCGGTCTTCACGTCGAACAAGACGAGACTGTTTTTGAAGAACCCGACGACAAGCCGCCGGCCGTCCAGCGTGATCGGGTAGGCCGGGCAATAGCTGACCGGGTCTTCGCCGTTGGCCCACAGCGTGCTGCCATCCGCTGTGTTCAGCGCAACCATTGCAGCCTTGGACCCGCCAACCGGCAGAATCACGCGGCCCTCTTCCACTGTGGGCGTTGAAGCATAACCAAATTCGGTGCCGCGACTGCCGAACTTCTCCCGCACATTCACCGTCCAGAGCGATCGGCCATCCACGGCCTGCACACACCCGACCATACCCGTCGGCGTGGCGTAGAAGACCTTCCCCTCCCACCACGTCGGGCTGGCATACGGCCCCGGATACATCCCACCCGGTTGCCAGGGCCAATCGACCCGTTGCTTCCAAATCTCCACGCCGGTGTCCGCATCCAACGCGGTCAGAAACATTCCGCCAGTCGTCTGGAACAGTGTGAACGCTTTTCCGTCAGCAACGATGAACGCTGAATAACCCGGACCCAGTTCGCGGCTCCACAGGATCGGCGGTCCGGCTTCAGGCCAGTGATCGACCAACCCGGTTTCGCGGGAGATCGCATCGTGCAATGGCCCACGGAGACATGGGAAATCCGCAGCTGATGCCACGGTTGTTGACAACAGACAGAAGAGGAAGGCAAATCGAAACATCGCGGAAGTCTCCCGGTCCGAAAACTTCCGCATGGTTGACCCCGATACGGCACACGGACGATGCCTTACTTCGTTTCGGCTTCTTTGATGAGCGTTTCTAACGCTTGGTCGAGGCCCTTCCATTCGGCGGCGGTGTCGGGGCAGCCGATGAATCGCCGACGAATGACGCCTTTGTGGTCGATGAGCACAACGGTTGGCCAACCATGCACTTTCCACTCTTTGCTGATCTCGCCCTGTGACCCGCCTTCTTTTCCGTTCCAAAACGAGCGGTACGTGATCTTTTCCTCCTCGATCCGTTTCGCCAGTTTTTCTTTGTCGCGGTCGCTGTTGACGCCGACGAGGACGAACGGCTTACCGGCATACTTCTTCGACACTTCCAAGTTGTGCGGGACCATCTGCATACACGGTCCGCACCACGTCCCCCAGAAATCGAGCATGACGACCTTGCCCTTAAAGTCGCTCAACTTCATCGGCTTCCCTTCGGTATCTTCGCCGCTGATGTCGGGAGCTTTACAGCCGGGGAACAGGGTCTTCATCATCTCGAGCTCCCCTTTCGCCATGTTGCCGAATTTGAGCCCGTTCCATTCGACATCGCCGAAGTCGGCTTGAAGTCGTGCCCAGAGATTTTCCGCGACAGCGGTTTTGACCGCGATCTCTTTCTCAGTGATCGTGTAATCGACTGCTCCATCGGTGGCGTTGTTGGCCATCGTGTGGAGTGTAAACGCCTTCACTTTTTTGTCCGGGTTCTTGTCGAACACCTCCTGCAAGAAGGCGGGTGCGTCGTTGCCCAACGCCGCACCGATCGTGCCGACTGCGGTCGCCATCTTCGGGCTGGTCAGGTGGTGCTTGCGAATGATCTCGACGGCTTGTTTGCCTTCGTTTTCATTTTGAATATTCTGGACCAACCAGATTGCGGCGTCGCAGGCGGTTTCGTCGTCCGGCTTGGCCTTCGCCAGTTCCAGCATCTTCGGGGCGAGCTTCTTCGGTGCGGCCCGGTAACCTTCGAGTGCTTTCGTCTTTTCTTCTTTGCCCTTGGTTTCTCGGTACGCTTTCAGGAATTCGTTCGCGGCATCCTGCGACTCCTTGGCATACGCCTTGTACTGCTCCGCTCGACCAAGTGGTTCCGACTTTTTGGGTTCGTCTTTCGACTTTTCTTGCGCCCACGCCAAACTGATGAGCAACAGAGCCGTGAGACTGATGACGAATCGACGCATACGGAACTCCTCCTGCAAAATGGGAATGCGAACCGGCCCATCGTACCGGCTTTGCGGCGAATACGCATTCGCCATCTGACAGAATTCAAACTCCGGGTCTGGCAAAAGCTCTGGGGGTTCAAAGAAAGAGTGCTCACGCAGAGACGCAGAGACGCAGAGAAATCCTAAACAGTTTGAATGGCTTTCTCTGCGCTCTCTGCGCCTCTGCGGTGAACATTCTTTCTTTGAACCCCCAGAGCTTTTAGACACAGCACTGCTGAATCGTCAGGCCGGTTGCGATACACTACTTGACGCAATTGAACTTTCACAGAAGGCGTTTTCCATGTTGTGGTTCTGGGCACTGTTTGCGGTTCTGGCTGGTAGTCTGTTGTCGATTGCGACGCAGGCTGCTGATGAGAAGCGCCCGGCGGTCACGGTCGATCGCGACAAGAAACTGGTCATCATTCCCGCGAAGGTTGCGCCCCGGAAGTTGCCGAACTTGGACCAGGTTTACCCGATCGAAGTCATCGCCACGTGGGGCTACCGTGAGGGGAAGAAAGGCAAGGCGCACGAAACCGTTGTCGTGACCGAAGTGCTGCCGAGCGACGTTCACAAAGCGATCGAATCCCTCGGCGTCAAACCCGGCAAGCCGGCAAAGGGCGAGGGGGCAAAAGCCGATGGCCCCGACGTGACTGTCTACATTGAAGTGGTGCAAGCCGACGGCACCGCGAAACGGTTGACGATGGATAAAGTGCTGCTCGATCCGAAGACCAAGAAGCCACTGCCGAAGAGTGTGAAGTTTAAGTTCACCGGATCCGGTATGACCGAACTGGCACCCGACAAGCCCGAAAAAGTCTACGGGGCGGACCTGACAGGGACACTCATCGTCCTCTTCCCGGTCACGGACGAGACGGTGCTACAATCGTCGCTGACGATGGCCGAGGAAAAGTATTTGAAGCTCGAAGTGAACAAAGACGTGCTGCCCAAGGAAGGCGACGCGGTGAAACTCATTCTTGAAATCGTGGGGAAATGACGCCGATGCGAATCCAGCGCGGGTTGATGTTCGGAGTCGTGTTCACTCTCGGGTGTAGTCCGTCCGCACCGCAACCCGTGGCCAAATCGGGTGGCGTGCCGGTCCCCGTTTTGAACAGCCCGGTTTTGAACAGCCTGGAGCCAATTGTCGAACCGGCACCCCAAGCGGCGAAGCCGGTTCCACCCACTCCGGAACCGTTCCGCATCCCGACCGATACGGGCGGCAAGGCCGTAAGCAAAGTATTGGCTCCGTCTGCCCCCGCCGCGTTGCCATTACCCAACAGGATCGCGCCGAAGTCTCGCACGTCCGACATCGAACGCGGGGAGTTGCCGTTGCCGAAAGTGGTCGTCGCATTAATACCGCTGCCGCTTCCCAAGTCGAAGGGCACGCTACCTAGTCCACCACCCGAACGAATTCCCAATGACCTCGGCCAACAAGTTGCCATCAATCCGAACACAATGACGATGACCGAACGCCTTCCGGTTCGTCCACTTCAAACCGCGATCGCCCCGCGTCCAACCGCAGAGTTGCCCCTGATGGCCCGCCAACTCCCGGACCGGGCTTCGCTCGAAGACCCGACTGCCGACATTGCCACGGCCCGCATCATCTTCACCCAACTGCTCGCCCCGGTTGTCATCAACAGCTTCGCGCGATTTGGCATCCCGGACCCGTTCGAGTTCGCCGAACACCTCCGCACCAAAACCGGCAGCAGCGCCGAACTCGGCACCAAACCGGAAGTCGTACCACCAGCCCGTCCGTAGTCATTCCTACAAGTCAGAATAAGAATTTCCTCAGCACAAAATTACGATGCCACGACTTCGGTTTTCACGCGGGTCGGGACCATCCGCAAACCTGTCGCGCCGGTTTGGTTGCCGGCGTTGCCGGATTCGTGGTACTCCGCATCTTGGTTGACGTGCCACAGGTCGTACACCGGGCGGCCCGCTTTGATGTTCTCGACACACAGCATCGCCGTCATCATCGCGTGGTCTTGGTTGTTGTACTTGTGCATCCCGTTGCGACCGATGAGGTGCAAGTTCGGGTAGTGCTCGCTGATTTCTTTGCGAATCGTCTCGACATGGGTGGCGTAGTCGTCGTCGTACACCGGGTACGCTTTGGGTTGCCGCACCACACACCCGTCGATCACATCCTCTTCGTTCGCCAAGCCAATTTGGGCGAGTTCTTTTTTGGCTAGGGCAATCAACTCCGCATCGCTGGCAGTCCAGAGGCCATCGCCTTCAAAGCAGAAGTATTCCAGGCCGTAGCAGTTAAGCGACGGGTCCGGCACCATTTCAGGCGACCACGATTTGAAGTTCTGGACGCGACCCACTTTTACGTTCGGGTCGTGGATGTAGATCCAGTTGTCCGTGAACTGGTTCTTGTCTTTCAGGATCAGCGACACCGTGAGGAAGTCCCGGTAACGGAGCTTCGAGGCGGCGTGGCGGGCGGCATCACTGGTACGCGGCGACAGGCCGTACACGAGGTGTTGCATCGGCGCCGAACTGATGACGTGCTCCGCGAACTCTTGCTGGAAATCGCCGTTGGCGTCCGTGTGGTTGATGGCCCACAACCGTTTCTGTTGGTCCCAGTGCAACCCGACGACCTTGCGGCCCAACTCGATCGTGCCGCCTTGCTCCCGCGTTTTGTCCGCACACGCTTCCCACAACATCCCCGGCCCGAGGCGCGGGTAACGGAAGGTGTTAATCAGCGTCTTGATGACTTCACCGCGCGACGTGGCCTTCGGCTTCCAGAGCGCGTTCAGGATCGCCGACTTCAGGGACAACCCCTTGATGCGCTGGGCCGCCCAATCGGCGGAGATTTCTTGACAACTCATCCCCCACACTTTTTCGGTGTAGGTCTTGAAAAAGATGTTGAACAGCCGCGAACCGAACTGGTTGGTCACCCAGTCTTGAAAGCTCTTCGGGTTCTTGGTTGGGAACGCTTGTGCCCACAGGTACGACAGCACGCACCGCGTTGATTCCAGAATCCCGAGCTTGGTCAGTGCTTCGCCGCCCTTGAGCGGGTACTCGAAAAACTGGTTGTTGTAGAAAATCCGCGACGACCGGGGGCGGTCCAACATGTCGTCCGGCAGAATCTCCGTCCAGAACTCTTCGACTTCTTTCGACTTCGAGAAGAAGCGATGCCCGCCAATGTCGAAGTGAAAATCCTTGTACCGGACCGTGCGCGAGATGCCACCCACATAAACGGGGTCCGCTTCGAGGACCGTCACGGGAATGTTCTGTTTCGACAATAAATACGCGGCAGTCAACCCCGCAGGGCCAGCGCCGATGATGGCAACAGTTGTCTCGTGCATGGTTTTCCTAAACCGACGGCAGGGGGTGTCTGCCGAAGTCTAGTTCACACTTTTCAGACGGCGCGGAAATCTTGCGTGGCTCCGGCGAACCGTGTTCTAGAGTTGATGAAAATTCTGACTCCGGCGCAAGATGGCCCCGGTAGGGGTCACGGGTTGTAGCCACGGGTGGAGCGCGTCGCGCAACCCGTGGAACCGGGACTCCGAATTTTCGACTGCCCTGGAGGGGCAGAGGAATTCCTTCACCCCTTCAGGGCGAGTTTTGGGTGAGAGTCGGTGTCCACGGGTTCCGCGAAGCGCTCCGCCCGTGGCTACACCCCGGTGCCCCTTCAGGGCACTCAGCAAGCATCACTGCGGTGTAGGAATACCAGTCCATCAACAGCTACGTTGCTCAACCAATGAACACCGGACTAATAGCAACAACTGAAACAAACACGGCGCCTGCGATCACGCCGCCGCCGAAAGCGATGCTTTCGCCACTCGCCCCGCCGTCTGCCGTTAGGATCAACCCTTGGCTTGCCGGTGTTTCAGGCGGTGTACTGGCGATTATTCTGGCGATCAACATCCCAGTGATGTTGCGGATGCCGTTCGATTGCGACGTGGTGCTGTACGACGTCTTCGCGCGCAACATGGCCGACGGGCAACTACTTTACCGCGACATGCTCGACAACCGACCGCCGACGATGACGTTGATTCATTACGTCTTTCGCGCGCTGTTCGGTGGGTCCATTGAAGCGCTGCGAATCTTCGATCTGCTGCTCGTGGGAACGGCGATCACACTCTTGGCACGATTCACACACCCCGGTCGGTGGGATTGGCAACTGCTCACCGGAACCGTTCTCACGGCGTTCTATTGCAGCACGAACGAGTTGTGTCACGCGCAAGGTGATGTGTGGCTTTGCACACCACTCCTCGCCGCACTGACTCTGCGCCGCGCACAACTGGCACGCTTAATCTCGGATCGTTCTCGGATCTCGATCACCATCCTCGAAGGGTTCATCTGGGGCTGCGCCGTCTGGATCAAACCGCACATGATGGCCGTAGGTGCCGTGGTGTGGCTGACGGGCGCGGCATGGTGTTGGCTGCGCGGAACGCGGGTGACGACGTTACTTCGGGACATCGTCCCGTTACTCATCGGCGGGTTGATGTGCGGTGCAATTGGTGTGGCGGTGATGCTCAAGCTGGGCATCTGGGATTTGTACATCACCCACGTCCGGACCTGGGTCGGTGAATACTACGACGCGGATTTTTACCGCCCGTTCGGGATCTGGGTCTACCGGCTGTTTTACCTCTGGTTCAACCGCCCGTGGGCCATCGTGTACCTGTTCGCGCTGCCAGTAGCAGCAGTTCAAATCGTGACACTGTTTCGTTCGGGGAAACGGACTTCGCCAACAGAGGATTCAATCGCCAGCCCCGAACACCGCTTGCTGTTAGCAACGGCACTGCTGGCGTGGGGAATTCAAGCGTGGGGCGTGCAGCACATGTTTGATTACGTCCATCTCGGCGGTGTTCTGCTGGCGTGGGCGTACCTGTTTCAATTGGTGCGCACCCAACCGACAACGGCTCGCTGTGCTGTGCTGGCCGTGTTTTTTGTCGGACTAGCTGCGGTGACTCACGCAAGTGTTCTGCGCGATCGAGTGGCACTATTGTCCCGTTGCGTCAGCACCCCGACGACCGAACTGCGACAGGATTTGAACCAGTATCATCGGATGAATTGGGTGGCACTCGAAGCGGTGGGCGAGTTCCTGCAATCGCAAAACGTCCAACAAGACGAAGTGACAATCCTTGCCGATACGGCCCTGCCCGTCTGGCAGCAAATTGGCTTGAAACAACCGACACGCTACTACTTGTTCCACAACAATCTGCTGAGCTACCAAACCCGCCGAGACGAAATCCTTGGGTCGTTCGCGGCCAAAGCCAAGCAACGATTCGTGGTCATCGACATCCGGTTACTCCGCCGCATTCCGCCCGAAGGCGGCGACTGGGACCGCCCCGCAACGTGGCCGCTCACCAGTGAATGGCGGTCCCCGCGCAACTGGGAAAACCGCATCGTGTTCCGTTGTGAACAATACTTAGTCGTGGCGATTACCGGCCCGGAAGTGCCGCAGTTTGTGAACGATCTAGTCGATTAACTCACCCCTAAGAGTAACCCCATGCCGCTGCTCAGTGACATTGCTCGCCGAAAAAAAACCGCTTACTTCTTTGAAGGTCTGCCGAAGGACGCCCGCATTCTGGAAATCGGTAGTGGCAGCGGTTGGGTCGGCGAGTACCTCCGTACCCACGGCTGGACGAACTACGTCGGCCTCGACATCGTGCCCCCCGCCGAAGTCGTCGGCGATGTCCGCGAATGGCGAACGCTTGGCCTCGCTGCCGAGTCGTTCGATGCGATCGTCGCCTTTGAAGTGGTCGAGCACGTCGATTGTTTTCAAGCCTGCCATGACCTACTCAAACCGATGGGGCGGATGCTCATCACCACCCCCGTCCCGCACCGCGACTGGGTGATGAAAACCCTCGAAACCATCGGCTTGAATCAGAAACGCACCAGCCCGCACGACCACTTGGTCTACCTGGAAAAAGTCCCGCTGTTCACGCAGAAGTACGTGAAGATCATGGCCGGACTTTCCCAATGGGGCGTGTTCGTAAAATAGGTTTAGCTGTTAAGCAGTTTGGGTGTCACTCATTTCTCTGGGTCTCGGAAAAGCGATTCACCGCAGAGCGCAGAGCAATCCAAAACAATTTGAATAGATTTCTCTGCGTCCTCTGTGACTCTGCGGTGAACATTCATTTCTTTGACCCCCAGTGATTTTAGCTGCACCCCGCAGTTTGGAAATTGAAATCGCTGGGTTGACAACAGGCCGTAGTTCCGGGTATCCGGTACGTTATGGGCCGACTGTTCACGTTAATTCTGGTGTCTGTTTCCCTCACGATCACGGGGTGTATGCCGGCGTGGCTATTCCCGCGCAAGCGGCCCGACGTTCGCACGAACCGTGACCGACCGGAAGCGACTCCGGCACCTGCCACGGAAAACATCCCCACGCGGCCACCCGGTGACGGGTTACCGATTGCGGTCGAACCGGCGACGCCGTCGCGCAAGCCGTTGAACATCCTGGCGCTGTCTGGCGGTGGGTCGTATGGCGCGTACACTGCCGGGGTCTTGAACGGGTGGTCCCGTGCAAACACGCGCCCGGAGTTTGACGTGGTGACCGGGATCAGTACCGGGGCGCTAATCGCACCGCTGGCGTTTCTCGGGCAAAAGTACGACTTCGAGATGCGCCGAGTGTACAACGAAGTCGGACAACGCGACGTCTTCCGCATTCGCTATTGGGCAACGATTCCGTTTCGGGATTCCGTCGCCACGTCGGCCCCGTTGCGGCGAATAGTCGAAAACGGCGTGACCGATGAAATGGTCATCGCTATCGCCGCAGAACACCGCAAAGGCCGTCGGCTTTATGTGGCTACAACCCAACTCGATAGTCGGCGTGCTGTGGTCTGGGATCTGGGTGCCATTGCGGAAAGGGGTGCTGGCTCGCGGCAGTTGATTCACGACATTTTACTGGCTTCCTGTTCGGTGCCGGGTGTCTTCCCCCCCGTGCCGATTGACCTCGAATTGGACGGCAAGCCCTACACCGAAATGCACGTCGATGGCGGCGTGACCGCCCCGGTGTTTGTCCCGCCCCATGTGCTTCAAGATGCGGGTCCGGGTGCGAACCTCTACGTCATTGTGGCCGGGAAGTTTTTTCCCGAAGTGGCCCGCGTCCAACCCCGCGTGTTGAAAGTCTTGAGTGCGTCCGGGGGTGCCCTGATGCACGCCCACACCCGCAGCGATGTCTCGAACCTTTATCACATGTCGCAACTCGGTGGTTTGAACTTCCACGTCGTTTCGTTACGGCAAGAGTTCGCCGCCTACGACACCGGCATCGACTTCGACCCGAACGAGATGAACCGCTTGTACGTCGAAGGCGTGCGCGTCGGCATTGCCGGACCCAACTGGCAAACCGGCCCGCCCGAACGCAGCCCCGGCGACAACGCCGAGATCCGCACCGGCCCCCGGTTCCGGACCGTGCCGTGAGCAAATAGTGGTGAGTGGATAGTGGATAGTGGGTAGATAAGATGATGAATGCCATGCCCAACCCCATCTATCTCGATTACAACGCCACGACGCCAGTTGACCCAGTGGTTGCGGATGCAATCGCACAGTCGTTGCGGGAGGACTTTGGGAACCCATCCAGTACACATTCGTTCGGTCGGGTTGCCAATGCGGCGATTGAAAAGGCACGCGGGCAAGTCGCAGCTTTAATTGGTGCGGAGCCGGACGAAATCGTGTTTACGGGCGGTGGTACGGAGGCGACCAATCACGCGATCATGGGGGCTTGCCAGATTGCCCGTCCGGCGTCGCGCACTTGGCGGGAATGGTTCCGGAATTTTGGTACGGAATCCATCACGCCGGATCGGTGTCACATCATCACCACAACCGTGGAACACCCGGCCACGCTACACACCGTTGACTACCTTCGCCGCCTCGGTGCGAGTGTGACTCGCGTGGAAGTCGATCAATATGGGTTGCCCGATCTGAAGGCGTTTCGCGCATCGAGTTTCGGCACGTCACGCCGCATCGTCTCCGTGATGCACTCCAACAACGAAACCGGCACGCTGATGCCGATCCGCGAGATTGTTGACGTGGTCCGCCAGTCCCGGTTGCCCACGCTGATCCACACCGATTGTGCGCAATCGCTGGGTAAAGTCGCGGTGAACGTCAAGGAACTCGGCGTCGATTTGTTGACCATCGCCGGGCACAAACTTTACGCCCCGAAGGGCATCGGTGCGTTGTACATTCGTCGCGGTGTGAAGTTGGAACCGCTAATTCACGGAGCCAGCCACGAGAGCGGACGGCGTGCCGGAACGGAGAACACGCCCTACATCGTCGGGTTAGGTGTGGCTGCGGAACTGGCACGTGAAAGATTGCCCACCGCAACGGAAAAGTTGAAGCAACTCCGCGATCGGCTGTATCAGAAACTGCTCGACGGCTTGCCGGGGAAAATCTCATTGAACGGCCACCCGGAACTTCGATTGCCGAACACCCTGAACGTCAATTTCCACGGCCACGTCGGGCCGCAACTGCTCGCCAAAGTCCCCGAAATCGCCGCCTCCAACGGTGCCGCCTGCCACGAAACCAAACACGGAACGCAGTTCACGCCATCGGCGGTGTTGTGCGCGATGCGAATTCCGCCGACCGAGTCCATCGGCGCGGTACGCTTAACCGTCGGACGCGACACTACCGAAGCCGAAGTCGATCGCGCCGCCGAACTGCTGGTCCACGCGGCGAAGTAAGCCTGAGTTGAATACAACGCGGTTTAACCGACGCCCAATTCACTCCGGCGTTCGCAATTGACCAGATTCCAACCCCACCGTATTATCCCGCCGCACTCGGCAGGTTGAGAGACTTGTTTTGTTGCGGTGGCGGGGCTTGCTCATAGCTCTGCTGATGTTCGGTTCCTGGCGGCCACGGATGGCACGGATGGGACTTTTGCGGAGTTGGCTGATTCGCGGCCTGATCCTTGCGGGAATCGCGGGGGTCATTAGCGGCATTTGGGTCATGCAAGACTGGGTTAGTCCGGACCGGGTTCGGGATGCGCTCATTACGGTGTTGCGCGACCAGATGCCGGGCGTGGACGTTCAAGTCGAATCGGCGAACCTGCGCCTGCTCGGTGGAATTTCCATCACGAACCTGACGCTCACGCACAAGGGTGAATCGCAGCCGTTTTTCGTCGCACCCGCGGCGACCATTTCCCACGACAAAGAACAACTCATTCGCGGCCAACTCGTCATCCGCAAAATTGAATTGGACGACCCGACAATCCGCATTTCTCGGCGTGCCGATGGGACGTGGAATCTGCCGGTTTCGGCACGCCCCGAATCGTCCATGAATCCAGTGCCTACGCTGTTAGTGCGGAATGCGACTGTCAACATTGCCGATGAACGGCCGGATGGATTTCCACCGATTGTGATTGCGAACGCGAAACTCAACCTGCTGAACGACCCCGTTTCGTTGCTGAAAATCGAAGGCCAGTTCACAGTGGCGCCGTCGATCAACGGACACCCCGGTGGACTGACTGTGCCGATGACGGTGTCCGCGAAGGTCAACCGGCTTGATCAGACGGCATCGGTGCGAATCGAAGTTGCGGATTTGGCCTTGACCCCAGATTTGGCACCAGCGTTCGCCAAACTGCACCCCGCTGCCGGGGACCACCTGTCCCAATTCACTGCCCACGTTGGCATCAAAGCGGATCTGAAAATCGACCCCGCCATGCCATTGAAGTACGACCTAAAAGTGGAAGTCCGTGAGGGGCGGTACGAAGATGCCGCGCTGCCTTGGCCACTGGAACACATCGCGGCTGTTGTGCAATTCAAAGACAACAAGCTCACGGTGGAAAAAGGGACCGCACGGTTCGGCAAAGCGAGCATTGATCTGAGTCTGGAAACAAAACCGCTGATCGTACCCCAACTTTCGGGTGCTGGTTCACAACAGGTGATCGTGACTCCGACAGTCACGGTGCCGCAACCCCTTCCCGCAACAGTCCGTGCTGCCGAATCTACGCCGAGTTTTTGGGATGTAATCGAAGACAAGCTGGATCGACTCAACATTCAGGTTCATGAGTTGCCGCTGGATGACGAATTGTTTGCGAAATTACCCAAACGAGCGAACCGTGCCCGAACCATGTTTAGTCCGACCGGGACAATCGACCTGGGTATCATTCTGTCTCGGACGCCCAATGGTTTGAAGCAAGAAGTCGAGGTCCGGCCGAACCGGCTGGCCATCGTGTACGAGAAGTTTAAGTACCCGGTGCAAGAACTGAACGGTTCGGTCAAAAAAATTGCCACGGTGGACGGCAAAGATGAATTCCGCGTTCAGATGTCTGGGAGCGCGGCGAATCGGCGAGTGGAATTGACCGGGCGAATTGGGGCCGAGGGACAAGACCCGTTGATTGACTTGAAGCTCTCCGGGGTGGATTTTCCGATAGATCAAAAACTCATCGCCGCGATGCCACCGAAGTACGCCACATCGCTGGGGAAGTTGCAGGCGAACGGGCGTGGGGATTTCGTCGTCGAAATTCGCCAACCGCAAGACGTGAACCGCTGCGAAAACACCTTCCGAATCCGGCTCTATGATGGCACGATCAACTACACCCACTTCCCGTATTCGCTGTCGAAAATCCGTGGCCGTATCTTCATTCGAGTCGCCGCCGTGGCGCCGGATCGACCGCTACGTCCGGGTATGCCGGTAGGTCCAATCCTGGACACCGACCGTGTCGAACTGCGCGATTTTGAAGCGGTTCACGCGAACGGACGGCTTTGGGTGAATGGCGACGATGAACCGCTGCCGGGAACGGACGACCGCAAGTTGACCCTGCATTTGCAAGGCGAAAATCTACCACTTGATGACGACTTCAGGACGGCGCTTGCCACGTTGAAAGTTGGTAATGCTTGGCAGACGCTTGCACCACGGGGACAGATTACGTTTGGTGCCGATGTCGAGATCATCGAACGTGGCACCCCAATTCCAACCGCAACGGCACTCCTGAGTAATGACCCCAGCCGGTTAGTTGTCCCCGTGACGACGAACGCCCTGCCCGGCGAGCCACCGTTCAATGCGGCGGCGGATTTGAAACTGACTGTCAACTTCAAAGGGCCGTCGGTCACGCCCGAATTCTTCCCCTACGATCTGGACGAGTTGGCGGGCGTGTTACGATACGCACAGGGCAAAATTGATCTCGGGTGGTTCACGGCCAAACATGGTGCCAGCCAGCTTGCACTGAACGCAGCCGAAATCCGTTTCGGGACGGAAAGCGAAGTTTGGGCGAACCTGGGCGGCATCTCGATGCGACCGTTCGTGCTGGATTCGGCACTCATGAACGCCTTGCCTGCCAAAGCCCGCGAGGGAATCAAAGAACTGAACATCCACGGGCCAATGGATCTGAACGTGCGGCATCTGGTGGTGAAAATGCCGTCGCAGTCGTCACCTGGAAATGGCCCTACAAATGGCCCAGGCAGTTTGGTCAGCCAGCGTATGCCGCTGCAACACCCTAACCGTGTGAGCCGTGCGCAAGCACCGACACCAGCCGATCCGATTCTGTACTGGAATGCGGAATTACGACTTCTCGGTGTGAGCCTGGACACCGGGATTGATTGGCAAGACGTACACGGATCAATCGCATCGGTCGGCAAGTACGAGGGGACGCACCTCGGGGCAATTCTGGGGAATGCGTGGTTCGACCGGGCTAGCGTTGCGAAACAGCCGCTCACCAATGTGAAGATGACGTATCGCGTTCGCCCCCAACAACCGGACGTTGTGCGGCCCGGTTATTACACCGTGCCTGTCTTGGAGTTCCCGGACCTGTCGGCGAACCTCTATCAAGGCACGATCGGCGGCGAAGCACGAGTCGCTTTCGAGAACACGATCCGGTACAAAGTGTGGCTGACGGCGGCGGGTGTCCGACTCGATGAATTAGCGACCAACTGTAAACTGGGAACCGGCGCTGAACTTCGGGGGTTAGCCCAAGGTAAGTTGTTGTTGGAAAACGTCCAAGATGCCAAGTCCGGACTCTATGTCCTGACTGGCGCGGGGCAAATTGATGTGCCGAACGGACGGATGTACAACTTGCCCGTGTTGCTGCCACTGTTGAAACTGTTGAAATTGCAAGCCCCGGACCAAACCGCGTTTGAAGAAGCCCATGCCGTGTTCGACTTGTACGGCGATCGGGTGCGAGTCAACCAACTCGACTTGATTGGCACAGCGGTCAGTCTCGGCGGCTCCGGGGAATTGGACACGAAAGCGGAGGATGTCCGGTTCGAGTTTTATACAATTTGGTCACAAGCCTTGAAGCGATGGTTGACGACACCGTTTGGTGATGTGACATCGTTCCTGAGTGGAAATCTGTTTAAGATCGAAATGGTGAAGAAGCCGAACGGAGCGATGGAGTATCGCCCACACATGTTGCCTGCCGTGACGGAGCCGATGAAACTGGTCGCGGAACGGTTGCGAAATCGACTGGGGCCAACGACTCCGATACCACCGCCACCCACGTATCGGGCAACCGGACCGCGATAAGCATTGTTGTATCGAGTGTCATGAATCCGCAGCAAACTTTGGAGCGACAATGATCCCCGGTTTCACAACATTACACCGGATGATCTTCTGGGAACTTCTTCGCGTCTTTACGTTGGCGTTGTTGGGTTTGACCGGGTTGTTTCTCATTGGCGGGTTGATTCAACAAGCCTCCCAGAGTGGGTTGTCACCGGCGCAAATTTTACAAATCATACCGTTATTGATACCGAGCACCCTGCCGTACACGATTCCCGCTACAACACTTTTTGCATCGTGTGTCGTTTACGGTCGTGTCTCAACAGACAACGAAGTTGTTGCCATGAAGGCGGCCGGGGTGGATATTTTGACCATCTTGTTCCCGGCATTCTTGCTGGGGTCTCTCGCAATGGTGACTACAGCAGGCATTAGTTATTCATTGATCCCCCGAACCCAAGTGTTGCTTCAAGAAGAAGTCTTGAAAGACCCGGAAGCCGTTCTCTACAGCATGTTGAAACGAGAACGGTGTTTGCGAGAATTGAAATCACCCTATTCGCTGTATGTACGCGATGTACAAGGTCTGCGGTTAATTGACGTGGTCATCAAACGCAAATCCGGTGTGCGAATCGTCGAAGGACTCGGCCCCCAGTCCGAATATGACTACGTAGCGCGGACACGGGAAGCCCGCCTGATTGTCGATGTCGAAAAAAAAACGTTAAGAATTGATGCGAGCCGATGGGCCGTTGCCGACAAAGGGGTTTTTGCCGAGAGTGAAGGTACCCAGCCGATTGAAATTGATCTTCAGGAATGGTTCTCCGGAAAGCAAATTGGCTCTCGACCCATGGCACTGGATTGGGATGTTCTCTATTATCGGATTGATGGACTCACCAACAATCGACTCGAACTCGGTGAGAAAAAGAAAGAAGCGCAGAAAGCGGCAGAAAATGACCTCAACCCGAATCATGCCAAACTGCATGAGTATCATGTTCAAGATTACAACAACAAAATCAATGACGCCACCCGAAATTTACGGGGGGCACAGTATGAGTTTCATATCCGTCCTGCACTGTCCGCCAGTTGCTTAATCTTTGCGTTGATTGGTTGTCCCGTCGGCATTTGGTTCAACCGGAGTGATTACCTCAGTACATTTGTGATCTGCTTCTTACCGACGGTCTTCACGTATTTTCCGCTTCTCCTATCAGGCGGTGGAATGGCGAAAGATGGTAAGGTGCCAATGATTGTGGGCGTTTGGGGTGCCAATGCAATAGTCGGCACCCTAGCCGTGATCTTGATATTTCGGTTAATTAAACGGTAGTGGTTTATCGCCCCGGTTTGGGACTCCGTGGGACGTTGGGTGGCAATTTCGTGAAGCCACCCCCCGTTCTGCGAACCGACTTGGCCATCAAAGCCCGTCGTCGTCCGGGGTCGTCGTGTTCGTCTTCGATATCACCGATAATCTCTTCCAGCACGTCTTCTAGCGTCAAAATCCCCACGATTTTCGCGGCTCGATCGCGGATGATTGCCATCGGATGTTTGGATTTACGGAACAGTCGCAGGGCGTTGGCAACACTTTCATCGGGGTCAAGAAATTGCGGCTCGTACCGGGCGTCTTCTAGGTTCACCAGCCCCCGGAGGCTGAAGAGGAAGAATAAATCTTTCGAGTTGACAATGCCAATAATGTTGTTCGGGTCTTTATCATAAACCGGCATCCGCGTATGGGAGCCATCGCGGACCGCCTGTAAGATTTTTTCAGGCGACATGCTCACTTCCAGTGCCATAACCTTGTCCCACGGCACCATCACGTTGTGAATCTTTTTGTTCGATAGGGCAAACACGTTCATGAGGTAATCGGCGGACTCCGCATCAATCAACCCCGCTTCTTCCGTGTCCTCGATCAGCAGTTGTAGCTCGTTGATCGAGTGAACGCCTTCACCCTGGACATCCGATTTGAATCCGATCCAGCGCAAAAAAATCATACTCGAACCGTTCATCAGTCGAAGGACGGGACGGGTCATTTTCGCAAAGAAATTTGTTGGTCTTGCTACTAGCAACCCAATCCGTTCTGACGATTGCAACGCGGCGATCTTCGGCATTAGCTCCCCGAACACGACGTGCAAGTAGGTCACCATTCCGAGAGTCAGCACGACGGATAACGTTCGTGTAATTGGACCTTGCCAGGAATCGGGTAAGGATGACAGAAGTGGGGCGATCAAATCATGCATAGCCGGTTCGCTGACTAATCCCAGCGCTAAACTCGCAAACGTGATCCCAAGCTGTGCGGCCGCGACGCTGCGATCAAGATGTTCGACGGCTTCCAGCAGGGAAGTCGATCGCGGGGTGCCGGCGTTGACGAGCTCTTGAACCCGAGTCTTTCGGACGGCGACGAGGGCAAATTCCGAAGCGACGAAAAACCCGTTGATCGCCACAAGCACTGGGATCGTCAACAAGCCCAAGATCGTAAACAAAGCGCCAGTGTCGTTAACCGCTGCGTACACAGTCACGAAATCTCCGTAGCGAAGAAAACACCCACGACACCGGACGAGCCGGGCATGGGTGGCGATTGAACATCATCAACAGTTACACAACACAATTGTACGAAATATCCATCGGAACGCGGTTACTTGCCGCCGGGCGGCACGTACTTTGTCAACCACGCAAACACTTCGGTATGCCAATGTTGACTGTTTTTGGGTTTGAGAACCCAGTGGCCTTCGTCGGGGAAATTCACAAATCGTGACGGCACGCCTTGGCGTTGGAGTGCCGTAAACAGTTCATGCCCTTGCCCGATTGGACAACGGAAGTCGTAGTCGTTGTGAATCACCAGCATCGGGGTTTTGAACTTGCCAAGGTTGGCGGCCTTTTTGTGCGGGCTAAACTCCGCATAACTTCCGGGTTTCTCCCAGGGCAACCCTTGGTGTTCCCATTCGTCGAACCACAACTCGTCGGTCGTCCCCCACATGCTTTCAAAGTTCCACACACTGCAATGGGTGATGAGGCACTTGAACCGCTTCGCAATGTCATTCACCGCAAACCAGTTCTGCATGTACCCGCCAAAACTCGCCCCCGCGCTGCCGATCCGGTCCTTGTCAACGAAGGGTAACTTCTCCACATAATCGAGACCCGCCACGAGATCGCGGTAACACTTGCCACCCCAATCGCCGGAGATTTCATCAACATACTTCTGGCCGAAGCCGGTGCTTCCGCGTGGATTGGGTAGCGCGACGACGTAGCCTTGGGCGGCCCACAATTGCGGGTTCCAGCGGTTGCTCCAAGCATCCTCCCACGCACCTTGGGGGCCACCGTGTACGAGGTACACCACGGGCCATTTCTTCTTATCATCGAAGCCGGGCGGCTTCAGAATCCACATTTGCATCGTTCCATCTTCGATCTTCACTTTAACATTTTCCGGCTTCGTCCGGTTCAGGTCCGCTAGGAGTGCATCATTGTCCTTGCTGATCTTCACTTCGGTTAATGTGCCGGTGGCGGTGCTCATCGCCCAGACATCACCTGGGGCGGTCATCGACACGTGAAGGAAGGTCGAGGCTTTCCCATCACTGGAATAGGTCAGCCCACTCGCGGACCCGCTATTGAGTGGCTCTTGGGTGATCTCGCTTTTAGAAGAGGTCGAGGTGTAATACATGATGTTCTGCCCGTTGGTGTCGGCAATGAATGCCAAACTACCAGGATTGCGCCAGGCGAATTCACCGACCGACAAATCCCGATGGGTCGTGACATTCGTTGCCGACCCTTGCAGACTTCCGTCCGCAGCGCAATCGACGACCAGAATGTCCCATTTGTCCGCTTCGTACCCCGCTTTCTTCTGGGCACGCCACGCGAGTCTTTTGCCATCCGGGGAGAACTTCGGAAACACGTCCGCCGCTTTGTTGCTGCTCGTCAGCGTTTCCCATTTCGTCGATTTATTGTCCAGGCTTACGCGGCAGAGGTTGTAATCCGTCACCCACGATTCGCCCGTTTCGGGCACCGCCGTGAAGACGAGGTGCTTGCTATCCGGTGTGAACGTGAAGTCGTCCCCGACGCTAAACGTGGTACTGGTCGGGTAAGCATCCCGGTTGCCAGGGGTGGCATCGTGGCAATTGGTTCCGTCAACGTCGATCACGAAAAGATGCTGGCGTTTGTCGCCCACGTATTCGTCCCAGTGGCGGTAGAACAACTTCGTGAAGGTCTTCGCCTTCACCGGGTTCTCTTCGATGGCTTTGTCTTTGTCGCCATTTTTCTTGTTACTCTCGGCAAACGGCAGTTCGCTGAATTCCGGATAGATTGCCGAGACGAACACAATTTTCTTGCCGTCCGGCGACCAAATCCCCGTATCGGCACCCGTGCTGATGTCTGTGATCTTGATCGCTTCCCCGCCGTCGAGGTGCAACAGATGCAATTGCCCGGTACCACTTCGGGTGGAGGTGAACAGGATGGACTTCCCGTCGGGTGACCACCGCGGGTGGGTGTCCTTTTTGCCGTTGGGGTTGGTCAGTTGCTTCGGCGGATTTTTGCCGTCCGTCGTAGCCAACCACAGAGCAGTGCTAGATTTGTTGGCTTCCAAACTCACCGTTGTGACTTGGTAAACAACGTGTTTGCCGTCTGGCGAAATTTGCGGCTCCGCGATGCGTTTGAACTTAAAGAGGTCATCAACCTGCATCGGTCGTTTGTCCGCCGCGACAGCGTCTTGCGTCATATACGCTACCACAGCCAGCACCACAGCGCTGAGGAACAGCACCTTCATGCGACATCCTTTATTGAGTAAGAAACGGGAGGAGCGTTCAACTCGGGGATTTTATCGAATACCTTTCGCGTGACCTGCTATCGCAGGATGACTTGAGAAAATCGTTGCACGACGTGGTAGAGCCGAACCCCAATTCCAACCATCCCGGCACCGCAAAACAAGACCCCCACGAATGTCGTGACCCCTACGATCACAACAGCCAGAATACTGCACCCGACCAGTCGCTCCGGCCACATGAACCACGAGCGGTTTGAGAACCAGACCAGCAACGCCAACCCCGCGAGCCAACCACTGGCAGTGATGATGGTTGCCGGAGTTACCCCAAGACTACTAGGTTCGGATGGTACCAAAGTTGGTGGCGAGGTGGCTGGTCGATCGACTTTACTCGCCTGTTGGGGGATAGGAGGTTGGACCGTCACCGGCGCTACAGTCCATTTGCCCATAGCGCGAGTGGCCCAGCTATTCGTAGACCTGATTCGGCTCGCTTCCCAACCAGTGGGTCCGTTCGTGACCGTCAGGCTGGGGTCAAGTGTTAGCGTCCGATCGGACCACTCGCGTGGGACACCATTCCAAATGATGCGAGGTTCCGGCAACGTCCCAAATGGAATTTTGTTTACGGTCCAGATGATAGTGAGTGAACTTGCAGTCTGAATTGGAGGTACGCGGATTATCCAAGTCTGGGATTCGGCGCGAGTATCGAATGCGAAGATCACAGCATTTTGGATGCCTTGAACCTCTGGCATCGTCGGCATCGTCGTCCCGGCCAGATGTACCTTGAACTGAGTTGCTGGACCTGGAGGGACTAACACAGTTATCACGCTGCGATAGCGAGCCGTGTCACCTACTCGATCCACGATTTCGAGTATCTTGGGGTCTAAGATGTCTCGTAGTGACCCAACAAGGAACTTCGGCGTACCGGCGCTGGACTCGACAGTAAACGATTCTTCAACGCTCAGGGGATTGGACTTTTGCACAACCCCTTTGACTGGCTGTGACTGGACCGTCCAACCCGATACCGGACGCGATCGCAGTGTCTGAACAGCGTTCGGTGGCAGGCCGGTTGGCATCGGGAGTTCGACCTCTTTGACCTCGGTTGGCTGTTTGGAACTGGGAGTATAATTGGCCAACGATCCTGTCCACCGGATACTGGCGTCTCGTGTCGGCGTGCGAAACCAGACCTGGACGTGATTGCCGACACGGGACCAATTCAACAGACCCGGCGCCCGGAGGTCAACGATCGTCGCAGTTGTCGGCCAGTCAAATTCAAAGAACGGAACAGTTGCGGAGCGAGTGAACCGGATTTGCTCCTCGAAATCGGCACGATTTCCGACTGCCCAAAGTCCATCGACCACAGTCGAACTGCTCTCTTCAGTTAGCCGCAAAACGGGTCGGAGTTCGGGTAAGGGACCAGTCCGCTGAAAAACACGATCCAGCGAATTACGATCCAGAGCGAGTTCGGGAAACATTCCGAATCGACGCAAGACTTCGTCATTTGAGAAATCAATCGCGTGATTTCGCTCCAAACTCTCCACCGTCAGCCCACGCAATCGGATCACCGAATAGGCGTCCGACTGCGAGACCTGGATGGCATGTGGCATTCGTAAAACGGGGCGTACACTCGCCCCTTGACGTGGTATCAGTTTTAACAGGACCGTGAAACGACCTGTGTACACGGTTTGGAATTCGATCTCTAGTAGCTGCGAACCGTTTGCTTGGGGGATGAGTTTCCAATCTCGTAATCCTGGTCCACTTGGTAGATTCGATTGGCCGTCGCCACCACGAACGATCGGCTTGCCCACTTCTAAACCAGGAGGTATCTCGAATGCGACTTGAGAGACACCTCGTCCCTCGACGCTGTACTGAAACGCAGAATTCAGCGTCATTTCGCTTTCTGCTAGATCCCAGATGTTGGCCTCGGAGACAATCACCGTTGCCTTCTCGCTCGTGGGAGATCCTTCACGCCATCGCAAAACCAGCGAGCGTCCAGCGCCGTGGTCTACCTGTAACCGGAGGCGGTCGCCTTGAGTTGTCACGGATTGGGTACCGTGCCGTGTTGGACAATCGAGCAGACTCGTACCACTCATCGCAAGAAGTTGAACACGAGACGACACATGATCCGGGATCGTGAACTTCACTTCACGGTCCACGCCGGCGATCAGAATGGGTACAACGAATCGGGCAGCCAGAATGTACGAACCGGGGTTGCTGATAGTGATCGTGTACTGATCTGGTTTTGTCCCATCGGCGAAGGCGGGTTGACCGTCCAACTCCAACGCTTCCAGCCGTATCCCACCTAACGGGAGAACGAAGCGGTGCTCACCGCTGCGATAGCAGACGAGGTTGAACTTCGCGGAGATACGTGCTTTGCCCTTCTCACAAGTCACATCGTATTCTGCCTCTGTCATTACAACGCCTGGAACTGTGGAACGTGCCAATGTGTCGAGCTGGTCGATTATGTTTTGGGCGACAACGACATTTAAGTTATTGGCGTCCCCAGGGGTGAGTAGGACTGTGACAGGTTCCGGCGCTTGGGCGATGTTGACCGGGCTATCGAACCCGAAGACGACCCACCCCAGCATCACACCTACAGCCGAAAAGGTTCGTGGCCGCGAACTACTCCCACGAGAAGTCGAGACGGGCGGAGGTCGAACCTCGTCGTTGTTCGTCTGGGAACGAGATACCAGCAAAACTGTGATAACCACCATGCCTACCACAACCCCAGGTCGCAACAAAACCTCCCATCCTTGTGGCAACGGCCACAATGCGACTCCGATTACGCCGATGCACAGAAAAAATAGCCAGCGCCATCGACGATGACCACGATGCAATACGAGGTAGGAACCGACACCTGCTACGATAACGGCCAAGACCAAACCGACGCTGAGTAACACCGATGTCGGTATTGCAATGAGCGGCGAGATCTCGATGTCAACAGGTTCCGTAGGAGAATCGAACCGAGGCCAGCAGCGGTATTCTGGTGTCATCGTCCAGCGTGAGACAATTTCGGGGTCACCTGGCAATTTGGGAGACATGATCGAAGTCACCTGGACAGGCCAAATCGAACGACCAAGGTTAGGCAATTGATACTGCAGTTCAATCGGTAACCCATCTGGTGGAATCGCTGGCAGTGGCACAGAAAAGCTAGGTCCATCGCTATCATCACCAGATCGCAATTCCGCGTGGTCAACGGCGCGTCCCGCAAATTGGATGCCTTGTAACTCCGCTGAAGCGGGTAGCGTCACCGACAAAGTTCGATCTCCTGCCCGAAGAATTCTTCCCACAAGGATGACACTTTGTCGTCCATTCGATTCGAGATGAGTTAGGAGATCGAACTTGGAGAATTGCCATTCACTGGCATTCTGTGCCGTAATCTGACCGATCGGAGGTTTCACAAGGATCGCGCTAGGTATCGGTTCGGGTTTGAGATCGGACCCAATGGCGGAGTCAGCCGAGACGGACAAGGTACTACGAGGTAGTTCTGTTCGATAGGGAAACCGAAGTCGCTTCGCATCCTCGCTGCTTGGCGTGAGGTTGACGGATGCCCATGCTTGCAGTCCCGGAGCGAGGTGGATGGTGAGTACACCATCGCGTTCCTGGACACCTGGTAGTTGAAGCACAGGGAAGTCGAAGGTGCGTCGCATCGGCAAACGCTGTTCAGTCTGGTCTTGCAATTCCAGGTTCAGTTCAAGTGTTTGTCCTGTCCCAACTGGGCGTGCAGGTTCAAACAGGATCGTGTTCGGATTGCTCGGTGAAACAGTCCAAGCCAGCCCCAGGTCTTGAGGTGTCGTGGTAGCCGACATGAGGACGAAGTTGGGAGGTAACGTGACGGGTAACTGAAGCAGTGGGCCGTGAGTTACGTTCACATTCAACTTGGCCGAGAGTTTAGGTTTGGAACTGATTTCCCAGAGGATTTCTTCAGTGCTTGTATACTCAGTTCCTACTGTTTGAACTCGGATCCGCACCGGACGACGTTCTTGCCCATTACTATTGGGTAGCAGGCTTCCGGTGTACATCACATGGTAACCTTGCTCCTCATAGGCGTTGATAACCCGGTAATCACCTGGGTCTGCACCGAGCCATTTCAATTCGGGATTGCAAATGACGGTGATGGTATCTGTGCCAACAAATGCCACGTTCACGCGCACGATGGGTGCCGCCCAACCCGATTCCGTGTCTCGTGGTAACGCACAAAACCCATTCACCGTGATCCGATTTAAGTTGGATTCCTGGTGCGACACGCGGAGCCGAGACGGCTGACCTGGAGTCTCCGGCTCGGCTCGCCAGGTAACAGGGCCAGACCCGGTCACGGACGAGATTCGCAATCGTGGGTCACACTCAATGACCGCTTCCTGCGGAAATGTTCGAGCTGGATCGAGAGATAACTCGAATGCGGCATTGACGACATTCGGAGTGAGTTTGAACTCGGTCTTGCGATTCACTCGTAGGAGAGGGCGTGGCTCATTCGCCTGTTTCGGCTTGCGGATGGCGAGATCGAGACGCGACTGACCGCCAAAGGAGATCTGCCAGACTTGTCGATTGGGTTGCGTTCCTGGCAAAGGTCCAGTCAATAAGTGATTGGCCCCAGATAGGCTGGGCGTCCGATCCGTCGGGAGATCGAGTTCGAGTGTTGCGATCGGGCAAGGTGGAAATGCTAATTCAAAGCGATCAATTGTTGGTTCTTCGATCCCGCGTGCCGACCAGTCGAATGACACCGCGTTGTCACCGGCCTTCACGAGGTAGAGAGTCGGCGTCTCGTTTTTTGTTGTGAACAAGACGCCAGACGAGTGCGTGAGGTTCACTGCGACCTTCAACGGCTCCACCGTAAAAAGTTGGCCCGCCGCACCAGCATGCAATCGCCAATCCGCGACTCCCTTCAATCCTTCTGCCGAGTAAATGGCCCGGTATCGGGCTTCCAGTAGACGTGGTGCTGGAGCCGTTACAGTCTGGGTTGCGGCTTGGACGCGGGCTTCAAACTCTCGGTGAGAGAGACGAACAACCGGCCCCGGTTGAAGTTGCTTGATCGCGGCGGCAAGCCGATCTTGGGGGACATAGACACGGTGAATCGGGAAGGGATCGCGTGACGGTCGTGCAGTGAAAATAGCAGGGGCGTGTATTGCGGCACCCGTGATCCCAGCCGGGGCAATCGGGATTCGCTCGTCTGCGCAAAGTGGGAGGGCAAATCCGATCAGCCCGACCACGAGGGTGAGCCAGTAGCGGTTTAGCATGGTCGCTTAACTCCCTGTTGTCGAGTGGAGTGGACGGCTCTCAGGGCCGTCTAAAATCACCTGGTTTGAAGGAGGAGAGGATTTTCGGTTGTCCAATCCCGAGAGTGGGACATGGCTAACAGTCCCCTCTAAGACCGATTCGCCAGGGTTGCGAGTGAACCCAGGCAAGTGCTTCACCCGGCGCTGGTAATAGCCACGAACCAAACTGATCAACAGGAGCAGGAGTGCCAGAACACAAAGTCCCGGTTGCATGGCCGCAATCAGATTGCCAGTCGGTTGGGGATAGACTCCCACGGCAATTCCCAACATCACGCCGAGTATCGTGAGCACAAAACCGACGACCACGGGTCGAAGTCGGGAGATGAAAAGTCCGACTACGACTGTGAGAACAGAACAACTTGCGACCCAACCCATCCGGGGCAACAAAACCAGTTGGACATCCGCAAGGTTTGATTGACGCCCGGTTAGCGTGTCGTGAGAGGTCGAACTCAGTGCTAGCATCTCTGCGGGAGACGATTCGATCTCGACGCCTTCGTTCAGCCATTGCTCTAGGTCTGTAGAGTTCGCACCTGCTATCGGGCTGAATGCGACTTGGTGCCAGGCCCACCGTTGATCGATCATGAAATCGCGGTTGAAGCTGAGGGGGACGCGATCCCCCGGTAAATGAAATTGCCACCGGGCCGGCGATCGAAAGACGGCAGACACCAGACGAGGAGGTACAATTTGCACACCTCGTCGTTGACTGCTGGTACTCGAAAGCGGATACCTTACATCCAACATCAAGACGGTTCGGCCCGGTTTGGCTTCGGGCAACGGAATCCGAACAACACGACTCTCGGTCAGTTCAGCATGAAGTGACGGCGCGAGTGTGGCGGTGTCGTATTTGCGGCCATCAATACTGATCTCGGGAGTGACATTGATCGGTAGTTCCAACTCGATGCCAGTCGGTGCCCACCGGCTTATCAGAAATCGGCTCCGAACAACACTCGTGCCATCACCACTCAGCCAAACTTGCGTCAGCGTTCGGTCGATCATGGCACCCGGAAGTACCGCATCACTTTCGGCGAGTTCGAGACTGAGTGGTAGCTTGCCATCGGTTCCGAATAGCGTCAGCCACGGCCAGGTGTCTCGTTCGGGATTCGCTTCCGGGGGGAGTTCGCGCCACGGTCCGTCAAATTGAACGATCCGACGACTCAAACCGGCTCCCCAGATCCGAACGGTGGTTTCGGTTTTGGTCGCGGTATCTGGCCACAGTAAACCCAGCGTAATGCGAGCAGGACCAAGGTTTGGTTTCCGTCCTGGCAACGGGATCGAGTATTTGAAACTCATCGCAAAGTCTTTGCTCAACTCATTGCTGTGACGAATCTGCCATCGGTCTCGATCGAGTTGTTCCAACTGAACGGAGTTGTTGGAAGTCAATCGCAAGCCAACGGCGAGACCTGTGAATGTGATCGGTCTCGTATCGCCTTCGGTCGTCCGAAACTTCATTGTTTGCGTCACCACGGCCTGGTTGTCTTGCAGGTCCACGTCAGCTCGGATCTCGGCTTGCAGGGCCGGACGATACCGTTGCCAAGTCAGATCGACTCGTGACAGGCTTTTCGCAGATTGAACGCTTACACTTTGGATGCTATTCGTCTTCAACCCGGTCGGTGCCTTCGTGTCTGGTGTTAAGACCAGGTTACTTCCGTCGCTCAAGACAGCAGACCCGGCGATTTCAAAACCATCCGGCACGGTTGCGGTGATGCGGGCGGATTGTTCCTGGGCGTTCGGAAATCGAAGTAACACCAACTCTTCGCGCCGTTGCGTTGTTGAGCCTGTCAGTGAAGCAGTGAGAACTAACTCAAACGAGGTTTTTTGGGGTGTTGCGAAACGAATCGCCAATTGGCGAGACGATGCTGTTTCCTTCACGGTTTGAACTTCGTCGATCAGCTCCGCATTGGCCACACCGGACGCTTCAAAGGCTTGCCAACCCAGTGGAACTTCGACAAGCAGTTCGTTGACCACGTCGCGGACTGGTGTCACTTTCACATTGGCCTGCATTCTCCAGCCGGAATCGTTGCGCTTCAAAACGTAGGTCGGTTGGACGCCGATAAATCCGGGGAGTGTCTTAGTCGATAGCTCAAAAAGTGCGGCGAACGAAGGCTTCGGTCCTGCGATGTTTGTCGTGGTATACCGCCAGAAGCCCGCGAGGTCGTCTTCGGCTTTCGGTGGATCGAGACGGCGGAGATCAACGCTGGGTTTGTCCGTACTAATTCGGATCGTGGGTGGGGCATAAATTCGGACCGCTCCCGTTTGACGTGAGGCATTCACGACATGAAACGGGCCAATTGGGTATGGCCCACGGTGTTGCGGATCAGTCGGTTTTGGGCGGGATTGACGGACTGTAGCTGTGACAAGCCATTCGGTTGTGATTGTCTCGGGGGGGCGGAAAGTCCAGATCGGCTTGGCGGGATCTGTCGGGCGGGTAATTCGCGGAAAGAGGAGTGGAGTGAGTGGGGGTTCAACAAGTGACTCTCGTGGTGCCGACGGCGAGACTCGTTGGGTCATGACATCTGCGGTTGCGGGCATGGCCAGTTGCCATTCTGTTGCGGACCCCTGAAGTCGGAATGTGGTTGTGGTGATGATCTGCGATTCCTCAACCCGCACTGCAATCTCCGCGTCTGCCTTCAAGTCAGAATTCGTTGTCGCGGGTGTACGAGATGGTAAATCCCAGGTGACCTCAAGCCAGTCGATCGGGCCGAGTGGGTAACCGCGTTCGTCTTTTTTGCGAACCAGAGATACGACCTCTTCCATGCTCCACCGTGTTTCTCCGGGCCGATCGGTCGGTGACCGGAGGCCGATGTTCAATTGCTTAATCCCAGTTGGGCCTTCGAGAGCCAGTGTGGTGATGGCGGCGCGGGGTAAGCCGATTTCAAATCCCAGATCGCCTTTGGCACTTCGCGGGGTCAGCGGCGTTTCCACCTCGACCGTGATTGCGTGTTGGCCCGGTTGTTCGATCAGGACAGTCAGCCCGTCTTCGGTGGCTCCGAGAATCGGCAACTTCCCGTTGGCAAACTTGGCACTCAGTGGAAAGGCTCGTTGACAGCCCAGCAACACAACGCACCGGGGGGTGGTCGTCTGCACGGTGTACGTCAACTGCAGGTTGGCAACCGTTCGCTCACCCCGTGTGATCATTTTGCCACGGATGTCGCACGAACTCGGTGACTGCGGTTTCGGGTTGTCTTTCGACTTTTTGAACTGCTCGACTTGTTCGACAAGTAGCTGATACTCCTGGGCACTCAGCAAGACTCCGTCAATTGGCGGGTTCACATCATCCGGACTTTTGGTCAACAAGATGATGGTACCATCGGGCAATTTCATCGCAGCCGGTTTTGCAGGTGCGTCCACTGGTTTGACAGGCGGTTGCGCCCCCGATGCGACTTGAAGTAGCACGAGAAACCCAACCACCAAACTAGCGCCCCCCGCCATACGGTGCAAAGACCAAACGGATGCAGTTGGCACGTGGTTGGCAGAAGTGGCCCGCATGGCCTGGAAATCCTGAGAGGTCGTGATGTGAACAATTTAAGTATAATGCGTAATGAATGAGACTTCCTTCTCGGACGTTCAAAAAATTCGTCCCGTCCTGCTTAAATTGCCCGGTCAGACTAAATATCCCATCTTTACCAAGCCACGTGAAAAGGCGTAGACCGCCCTGCTGGGCGACGGTATTTCCGCACCATTCGATACAACTGTTCCCGCCTGCGGGAGGCTAACATGCAGACCGATATGAAGATCATCACCGAACCCAGTGTTTACTTGCTAACCAAGCAACAACTCAACGAGACCGAACTGGATCGCTTCTTGGCGGATCACGCCGTGACGTGGGAAAGCGATAGCGAAGTCGCTGCGGAGGTGGTTACGGAAACGGCAGGACGAGTCTGTTACATGTCGTTCGCCCAACCGCGTCCGGGTGGGAATGCCGCGTATTTGCACCACATTAAAGAAGTGGGCCACGGTTCCGTTTTTGAACATGCGGTGTGGACGTTGCTGATAACGGGAGTCAGCCGAACACTGACGCATGAACTGGTTCGGCACCGGGCTGGCTTTGGTTTTTCCCAGCTTTCCCAGCGTTATGTCGATGAGTCGGTTGCGGAGTACGTCGAACCGGACATCATCGCCAACGACCCGGAGTTGCACGCCATCTGGATGGAAGCGATGGATCATGCCCATGCGTGTTACATGTTACTTGCGGAGAAGCTGAACACGAAACTCGCTGACCCCAAGGCCGCCGCTGCCGCGATGTTGCCCCCGGATGCGGACCGCACCACCCGGCGTAAAACGGCCCGCCAAGCGGCACGAAGCGTGCTACCGAATGCCACCGAAACCAAAATTACCGTGACCGGGAATGCCCGCGCCTTGCGGCACTTCATCGAACAACGGGGCAGTGTTTTCGCGGAACCGGAGATACGCAAACTCGCCAACAAAATCCTCGACATCCTTCAACGTGAGGCACCGAACCTCTTTGGTGACTACCAGAAAATCCCGCTGCCGGACGGGACGTTCGACATTCAGACTGCGTTCAAAAAAGTGTGAGCAAGCGGGTTGTTCGGCGTGATGAACCACGAGCCACCGGGCTTGCCCCGGTGGAAACAACAGGTCGAGTCAACACGCTGGTTGTTCGGCGTGAGGGTCCGCTTCGTTTTCCATGTGTTTGTTGATGCCCAACAGACGGATGACCAGCGGCAACGTGAGTCCTTGACCGACGAGTGTCGTGCATTTGCATCTCCGGAACACGACAAGGCCTCAGAGCTGAACTACCGACGGCAGGCGACCGCGTCAAATCGGTCGAAACGGTTGACTGGTGCCGATCGGGAGGTTAATTTGCACGCGCTTCGCCCGCCGAGTCCTCTTCACGGAACCATCATGATTCGCCAAACTTTACACATCGTTGGTTTGTTCGTGGTCGTGTTGTTGTCGACCAGTTCCGTTCAAGCTGACAAAGTGATCCTCGTTGCGGGGAGTGGTACGGAGGGCGACGGTGCCGAAGCGACGAAGGCGAAAGTCGTCCAGCCGTTCGCCACGGTACTTGCCGCAGACGGGAGTTTGCTGTTCGTTGAAATGGTCGGCGGCGAGCGACTTCGCAAGGTGTCGCCGGACGGCAAAATTTCGACGCTGGCGGGGACGGGGAAGAAGGGCGATAGCGGCGATGGCGGTCCCGGTTTGAAAGCCGAGTTCAACGGGATGCACAACTTCCTGATCGCACCTGATGGCACGATCTACTTGGCTGACACGTTCAACAATCGGGTACGGAAATTCGATCCAAAGTCCGGCACCCTCACGGCGTTTGCTGGCACCGGGATGAAAGGCTACGCCGGCGATGGTGGGCCAGCCCTGAACGCAGAGTTTTCGCAAGCGATTTGCATCGCGTTCGGTTTGGGCGAGAAGACGTTGTACATTGCGGACATCGGCAACCGCCGTGTGCGAGCGATCGACATGGCAACCGGAGTCATCAGCACGTTCGCAGGCACCGGGCAGAAAGGCGAACCCAAAGACGGCGAACCCGCCGCGAAGCAACCCCTCACCGATCCGCGTGCCGTCTGCGTCGATACCAAGGGGAACGTGTACATTCTGGAACGGGGCGGGCATCGGTTGTACGTGGTGAATCCCGACGGGAAAATCCGCGCCGTGGCTGGGACCGGCAAGGCGGGCATTGGGGGCGACAACGGACCGGCCCTCAAAGCTGCCATGAATGGGCCGAAATTTATTGCCTGCGACCGGGACGATTCCGTGCTAATTGCGGACACCGAAAACCACCAGATTCGCCGGTACGTGCCCGGTGAGGAAGTGATGACGCTGATCGCGGGCACCGGCAAAGCCGGGTCCGGTGGTGTGGGTGGTGACCCACTGAAACTAGGCTTGGCACGACCGCACGGCGTAATGATTCATCCGAAAACAGGTGAAATCTACATCGCGGACAGCGATAATGGTCGAATCCTGAAGATCACCAAAGAGTGAGGTTTTGAAACATGTCCTCTCCCACCCGTCGTAGTTTCCTGGTGACTGCGAGTTCCGCAGCCACTTCCTTGATTGTCGGGAACGTCGCCACCGCGTTCGCGGCCAATGAGACAATCAACGTCGGCGTCATTGGCACCGGCGGTCGCGCGCGGCACCTGATGAAGGCGCTGGCCACGATCAAGGGCGTGCGAATCATCGCGTTGTGTGATGTGTGGGATGCGGCCATCAGCCAAGCCGCGCCGCTCGCCGATGCGAAAGCAACTGCCACGAAAGCTTCTGCTGAACTGCTCGCGGATCAAGACATTCACGCGGTTCTCGTTGGCACGCCGGACCACCAACACGTGCCGGTGACGATCGCCGCGTTGCAAGCGGGCAAGGACGTGTACGTCGAGAAACCGCTGACGCACGAACTGAGCGAGGGCAAAGCGATTCTCGACGCCCAGGCGAAGGCCAAACGCATCGTGCAAGTCGGCACGCAACAACGCAGCATGACACACATCATTCACGCGAAAGAATTGATTCAGGCCGGGAAGATCGGCAAAGTGCTGAAAGTGAAGATGAGTTGGAACCGCAACGCGGATCGGGTGAAACGATTTCCGCTCGGCGTCGATCCAAAGTCCGTCGATTGGAAAACGTTCCTCGGCACGGCCAAAGATCAACCGTTCGACGAGTATCGGTTCCGAAATTGGCGGTGGTTCTGGGACTTTGGCGGCGGGATTTTCACGGACTTAATGGTTCACTGGATCGACGTGGCCCACTGGATTCTCGAAGTCGATCACCCCGAATCGGCGGTCAGTATCGGTCAACACATCGCCGCGAAAGACGTATGGGAAACGCCCGACACGGTGCAAACGCTTTTGACCTACCCCGGCAACATCCAGATGCACTTTGAGGGCACATTCAGCAACGCCCGCAACGCCGCACGGATTGAATTCTTGGGCAGTGAAGCCACGATGTATATCGACCGTGGGCGGTTTGAACTGATCCCGGAACGGGGCAAGAAAGTCGAGGCGATGCAGGAGATTCTTGGTAGCGGGCCACTGGGTGCAGACTTCTACGACAAGCCGGATGGCGAACTGTTGCATCTGCAAAATTGGATCGACTGCATCCGTTCCCGCAAGGAACCGACGGCTCCGATCCGTGCCGGTGTCTCGTCGGCGTCGGCAGCACATCTGGCGAATCAAGCCATGCGGACCGGGCAAACGGCGGTCTGGAAGGGTTGATTGCCTATCATAACCCCGAGTGAACGGATCCTTGTTTCTCGGGCATGTTATGAATCCGTCTGTTGTTGGAATTGACCTCGGCACCACGTTTAGCTTGGCCGCGTACATGCGGGACGGCAAGCCGGTTGTGGTGCGGAACGAGCAAGGCGCGGCGCTGGTGCCGAGTTGCATTAGCTTTCATGACGATGGCACTGTCTTAGTTGGAACTGCTGCGAAAGAGCGGGCACTGTCCGATCCGGAGCACACGATCTTCAGCGTGAAACGGCTGATGGGTCGGACGCTGCACGATCTCGAAAAAGAATTAAAACTCATCCCCCATCAAATTGTCGAACGCGAAATGGACGGCGGGCGGAAGGTGCTGCGGGTCAAAATCGCGGACCGGGAATACACGCCCGAAGAACTCTCCGCGATGATCCTCAAGGAAGTCCGCAAGCGTAGCGGCAACCCGACGAAAGCGGTCATCACCGTCCCCGCGTACTTCGACGACGCCCAACGCCAAGCCACCCGCGACGCCGGGCGAATCGCCGGTCTGGACGTTTTGCGAATCATCAACGAACCCACGGCTGCGGCACTGGCCTACGGTTTGGACCGCCGCAACGCCGGCAACGTCGCCGTCTACGACCTCGGCGGCGGGACGTTCGATTGCTCGATTTTGTCACTGACGGATGGCGTGTTCAAAGTGCTGAGTACCAACGGGGACACGTACCTCGGTGGCGATGATTTCGATCGCGCCATCATGGAAGTCGTTGCACGAGAAATGAAACTCGATTTGACCGCCACCCGCGACCCGGAGTTGTTGCAACACCTGCGTGACACCGCCGAGAAGACGAAAATAGCACTCTCACAGACTGCAACCGCCGACTTCAGCGTCTCGATTCCATCACGTAGTATTCAGTTTCGCCGCACGTTCACTTTGAACGAATTTGAAGCACTGATTACGCCGATGATCGACCGTTCGCTGGCCAAGTGCAAGGCGGCGCTGCGTGACAGTGGGTTGACAGTGAAGGATGTCGCGGAGGTTGTGCTGGTCGGCGGGTCCACGCGAATTCCGCTGGTCCGACGAAAGGTCGAAGAGTTCTTCGGACGCACACCGCACACCGATCTGAACCCGGATGAAGTCGTGGCGATGGGTGCCGCAGTGCAAGCGGACATCCTGACGAGCGGGAACCGCGACTTGCTTTTGTTGGATGTCATCCCGTTGTCACTCGGGATTGAAACGTTGGGTGGCGTGGTGGACAAGGTGATCCACCGCAACACCACCGTGCCGTGTTATGGTACTGCCCGGTATTCGACGTTCGTGGACGGCCAAACCGCGATCAAGATTAACATCTATCAAGGCGAACGCGAGTTGACGAAGGATTGCCGATTGCTGGGGGAGTTCAAACTGAGTGGCATCCCACCGATGCCCGCCCAATTACCGCAAGTCGATGTCACGTTCTTGGTCGATGCCAACGGCCTGTTGCGTGTCACCGCGAAGGAACAACGGAGCGGAAAAGAGGCGTCCGTTGAAGTGAAAGCCGCCCACGGCTTGAGCCAGGAGGAAGTGGAATCGCTCGTGCTGGAAAGCGTCGAACACGCCCACGCCGACTTCAGCGCCCGCCGGTTCATCGAACTGAAAAACAAGGCCGACACCGACCTACGCCACACCGAAAAGGGGCTGATCGCGGCGAGTAGTCAGCTTCACGCCGATCAACTGGACGAAATTGCGAAGGCGGCCACAATCCTGCGCGTCGCCATGATTGGTGCCGATGTCGATGCGTTGCAACGGGCTTCCGACCAGTTCAACATGGCAACGACCCCGCTCGCGGAAGCGTTGATGAACGCGGCGGCGAAGACGTTGTTAAAAGGCAAAAGCGAAGAGAATTTAAGCGACGACTTGAAGCCGCCGCCGACCAAGACACAAGGAGAAACAGACATGCCACTCACTTGGCAAAACCCACGCGAACTCGGCGAATTACTTTTTGAGCGCTACGACAGCCTCGACCCACTCACAGTTCGTTTCACCGACTTGCACAAGTGGGTGATGGACCTCGAAGGCTTTGAAGGCCAGGCCGGTGGCTCCAGTGAAAAGCTCCTCGAAGCCATCCAAATGGCGTGGTACGAGGAGTGGAAGGACGAGTACGGCGCTTAAATTGTCTGAACCGAATCGCCGGTATCAGGTACCCGGCGAGCCTGTGGAAGTGGCTTGACTGTCATCGGCGTGTTGGCATAGCGGATCAACAATTTCACGACCCAACGCATCCCGACCAGGCCCACGATGATGATCGGCAACCACGGTGCGAGCGAGACGAAGATTAGGGTGAGGGATTTCCCCGTATCGACAACCAAGTTCCACGACCCGGTAAACGTGGTTTCAACTTGCTCCTGAAAAGGTATCGCTTGCTTAACAACGGGCGGAACGTAACTGGCCTCCTCGCGCACCGTCAACACGATTGAGGACATCGCCGCCATCGTGGTCAGGAACTTCATGCGTCCTTCGGCACGCTCAATGTCACCGCGGATGTTCTTGATCTGCTCGCGGACTTTGAGGAAGTCTTCCATGCGATTGGCGGCTTCGCGGAGCAGCTTGTTCAGCGTCTCTTCTTCGGCTTTCAAGTTCTTGACGCGGGCTTGCACATCGACAAACTCTTCGGTAACGTCCTGCGAATCGGACGTGTTTCGCAGTGGTTTGCCCAACGCGGTGAACGCCGTCACCGTGGAACGAAACTTCTCGGCGGGGACTTTGATCGTCCAAGTTGCGGTGCGTTTGCTACCGCTATTTCCAATCACTTCGGACTTGGCGATGTACCCTTTCACGTCTTCAACCAGTTTCTCCACTTCCTTTTGAGCCGCTTCCACGTCTTCGACTTGCACGTCCAGATTGGCGGAGTAAATGATCTTCCGCGACACGGCTTGCTCATCCGCTTGACCGGGTTTTCCACCGGCTTGTGGGGCATTCGGCGGGTTGTCCGCTTTATCAATCACGACATCCGCCCGTTTGGGGGCATTGCTCTTTGTTCCGGGTGCCTCCGCGCCGCAGCCGACTGCGGTACACACGAGTAGGACCAACACGGACGTAACGGACCATTGGCGGGACATGGCGTCTGCCTCTTGACGGGACTGGCGTTAAATGGAATCTGTTGAGATGATCCCGACGGGTGCCAATTATTCCCGAAGCGGTTGGCGATTGTATAACGTGGTCCACTCCGCCAGTCGTTCGATGTTGCCGGGCTTGAACTGGTCTCTGCGAAACCGCCAGCGCCAATTTCCGCTCGCAGTGCCGGGGACATTCATGCGGGCCTCGCTGCCGAGTTCGAGGATGTCTTGCAGTGGGGCAACGGCCAGGACTGCGACCGACGACCACGCGAGCCGGATCAAATCCTGGGCCGGATTTTTCACGTCGCGTCCCAGGTAATCGGCGATCGTTTTGCGATCGTGTTCGTTCAACGTGGCGTACCAACCGTTGGTGGTGTCGTTGTCGTGCGTGCCGGTGTAAACCACCGTGAGCGGTTCGTAATTGTGCGGCCAGTACGGGCTACTAGGACCACCCAGGGCGAATTGCAAAATCCGCATTCCGGGCAGCGTGAACTGTTCACGGAGTTCATGGACATCGGGCGTAATCAGGCCCAGGTCTTCGGCAATAATCGGCAGCGTACCGAGTTCACTTTGCAACCGATCAAACAGCTTACGACGCGGGCCGTCCATCCAGCGGCCGTTCAGAGCGGTCGGTTCGTTGGCCGGAATGTGCCACGCGGCGGCGAACCCACGGAAGTGGTCGAGCCGGATCAAATCGACTTGCGAAAAGTTGCGCCGCAGCCGGGCAATCCACCACGCATACCCGGTGTCGGCCATGCGGTCCCAATCGTAAAGCGGGTTACCCCAGTGCTGCCCGGTCGGGCTGAAGTAATCGGGCGGCACCCCGGCCACGACGCTCGGTTTGCGATCGGCTCCGAGTAGGTATTCTTGCGGATTGGCCCACACGTCCGACGAATCCCCGGCCACGAAGATCGGGGCGTCGCCGATGATTTTCACCCGGTTTTCATGGGCGTACCGCTTCAACTCGCGCCACTGGCGGTCGAACAAAAACTGGCCGAATTGGTGCATCCTCACTTCGTCGTGAAGTCGCTCCTGCATGGCGGCGAGGGCCACGGGTTCGCGGCGCAACAAGTCGCTCGGCCAGTCCGTTAACCCCGCGCCGCCCAGTGCTTCGCGGATCGCCATGAACAATGCGTAATCATTCAGCCACGCCGATTCTCGCTGAACGTACTCCTCGAATTCGTGACGGTACTCATGCGGTCCCCGTCCGCCGCGAAACTGTCCCCACACTTCGCGCAACATTTTTTGCTTGAAGGGTAGCACCTGGGCGTAGTCAACTTGATCGTCGCGGAATGTCAGACCCTGCGTGAAGCTCTCCGGGAGAAGTCCGTCGCGGGTCAAATGATCGGGACTTAATAACGCAATGTTCCCGGCGAACGCGGAGAACGACTGGTAGGGCGAATCCCCGGCACCCGTTGGTCCGAGGGGAAGGACTTGCCACCACGACTGTCGGGCGGCGGCGAGCGTTTGAATCCAGCGATAGGCTTCCGGTCCGAGGTCACCAATCCCATACGGCCCAGGCAAACAAGTAGGGTGTAGTAGAATTCCGGACGAACGTGGTAGGGTAGACTGGTCGGGCATCGGCTACTCAGTGGCAGGTTCGCGGCTAATACTAAACTAGTGTCGGTGTATCTGGACCCGTCGGGTGTGCCAATGTCTGATGTGAATAACTCAGGTGTTTTGATCGAGGGCCGCGACTACACCATCGAAAATGGCCAATGGGTTTTCACGGAGTTGTATCACCGAACCCGTGGGTACTGTTGCGAAAACATCTGCCGCCATTGCCCGTGGAACTTCGGCAAACCGGAAGTGAACCCACGCAATACCCAGTGAGTGCCCCTTAGGAGCACTGCAAAAATAACTTCCGTGCCAATCGCCGTTGTCAATTGTGGGTTGACGAGAAAATAGATCACTAAAAAGCATCCCGTGTGTTGGCGGATTTCAGTTCATTCAAATTGGCCATCTCGGTTTTGTGCCCTGAATGGGCACCGGCGTGTAGCCACGGGTGGAGGCTTTGCGGAACCCGTGGACAGCGACATCCTGTTGTCACTCGCCCTGAAGGGGCGACGGAATCCTCCGCCCCTTCAGGGCGGTTCAGTCGTGGAGTCACTGTGTCCACGGGTTGCGCAAAGCCTTCACCCGTGGCTACATGCCTTGACCCCTAACGGGGTCACCAATCCGGGAACACTCACTCACCAAATTTTGCGTTGCGCACGGACTGTTCTCTTTCCAGCGGCCTGATCGGCTCGGGGATTGGCACGGAAGTGATTTCTACGGCGATCTTAAAAGACACGGCAGAAAGCGGCCTTCAGATAGCGGCCTTCTTGGACGTGGGCTAGGTACGGGTGATCGGCCCCGGCCCCGCTGATTTTGAAAATCTGCAACGATCGTCCCGCTTGCCACGACGCCCGACGGAGCATTTCCAGGAAGTCCGGTTCGCTCACCAGACCCGTACACGAACAGGTTAGCAAGATGCCACCCGGCGCGACGACTTGCATCGCCAAGCGGTTCATGTCCGTGTATTTCTTCAGTGCCAAGTCCACGGATTCCCGGTCGCGGGTCAACTTGGACGGATCAAGGATGACCACGTCGAATCGTTCGCCGTTCGGGATGGCATCCCGTAGCCAGGGGAATAAGTCGGATTGGACGAACCGCACCGTGGCCTTGTTGAGCCTGGCGTTCTCCTTGGCGACTTCCAGCACCTCTTCGTCGAGATCAATTCCCGTCACGTCGCCAGCGGCCCCGAGTGCCTTGGCATAAACCGCGAACCCGCCGCTGTTGCAGCAGATGTCCAGCACACGTTTGCCGTTGCAAAGGTCCGCCAGGAACTTCCGGTTGTCCCGCTGGTCCAGGAAGAACCCGGTCTTGTGCTTGCTCCCCGGTGCGACTCGAAACTTCAGGCCGTGTTCCGTGATGACATCCGGGGCCGGGGCGTCCGGGGCGCGGCAATCGAACGACTCCTGCTTGCCGACGTGTTCTTCGGCGAAGTAGTAGAACTTGCTGCCAGGGAACTGGTCGAGTAGCACGCTTTGAATGACCTGCCGTTGCCGAAACATGCCCGCGCTGAAGAACTCCATCACGATCATCGCGCCGAACCGATCGACGACCAAGCCGCTCAACCCGTCCGCTTCGGAATGAACGAGACGGTAGGCGTTCGTGACGGCGTCGAGCTTCAGCAGGTCGCGGCGGAGCGTGACCGCGTCCCGGATTTTCTTGGCGAAGAACGCGCCATCAATTGGTTCATTCTGATCGGTGGTGAGTACCCGTAGCGTGATCCGAGAGTGGGCGTTGTAGACGCCACGGGCCACCCATTTGCCGGCGCGATCGAGAATATCCACAACGCCGCCGTTCTGGATACGCATCGTCGGCTTCTCGACCATCTTCTGGAAAATCCAGGGGTGCGACGAGTTTCGCTCAATCTTGAGGCGAACGTGGGGAAGGGGTTCAGTCGCAAGATCAGACATGAAATCCGTTCAGCATTGTTGGGAAGAAACCCCATGCGGCACGGCACGGAAGGCTATCCCATTAAGATACCAAATTCGACGGGCATTGTCGGTGTCTCGGATGTGGATCTTTCCCGTGTCATGTAGGACATTGTTGTTTCGGTTTTTGTTTTGCACTGGTTTGGTGGCTTTCCAGGCTCGCTGGGATGCGAGTCTGGGGGTGTCGCTCTGTTCAACCCCCAGCTAATGGAATACCTCCAGGATGCTTCGACTTGTCCTTTATCCCGTAGGGATTGAAGCGAGCGCGGTGACGAAGCCATCGCCGCCGCGCTCCGAAGTTTCGATCTGTCTTTTATCCCGAAGGGATTGAAGCCATTAGCCTGGGGTCGCGTCGGCGACCCCAGGATTACGCCCCGACATTTCTCCGACCCCGGCAGGGGTCGCAGCGTTGTATCGCAAGCGCATCAACTTCAATCGAGGTATTTCGGATCGTACACGATCCCGGCGCGATCCAGCATTTCGATCAACTCTTCGCGGAAGGATTTCGTTCGGTGATGCTCCGCTTGATTGGCGATGTAGCGTTCCACCGCTTCCCGTATGTTCGCACTGACCGTGAAGGCCGCGTAGCCGATCTGCCAGGCAAATGTCGGCACGCCGATTTGCTCGTGAACCCACACCGAGGAGGCTTTCTTCAATTCGCGGACCACGTCAGCCAAGCTATGGGTCGCCTTCAAACCGACGAGAAGATGGACATGATCGTCCACGCCACCAACCTCTTGTGGAAATCCGCCGAGACCTGCGATCGTGCCGCCCAAGTATTCGTGTCAACGCGAACGCCACTGAGGATCAAGGAATGGTTCGCGGTTTTTCGTTCCGAACACGATGTGGTAATGAAGGCTGAGGTAGGTGGACGACATGCTTGTTGCTCATGGGGCCGGGTTCAGTATGCCAGATCGGATTGTAGCATCCTGAAAGGATGCCAGCGATTCGCTGGAGGTTGAACGCAGCGACATCCCAGGCACCTGCGACCCCTGCCGGGGTCGGGGAAATGTGTGGGGGCGCCATCCTGGGGTCGCCGACGCGACCCCAGGCTAATGGCTTCAATCCCTTCGGGATAAAAAACCAGCAAGTTGAAGCATCCCGGCGGGATGTCAGTGATTAGAGCATTTTCGACATCACTCTGGCGGCTTTTGTTAGCCCGACGCGCCAGCGAGGGGCACTGTCAGGACGGTCCCGCCCCGGTCCGTCTTGCCGCACAAAGTTGATACGGCGTGGAGTTGTTTCGGCTGACCCCTCGCTGGCGCGTCGGGCTAACATGGACGCAATATTGAAACTGAAAGTGCTCTAGCTGGGGGTGAGGGCATTGTCGGTATTCGCGCATCACATGGCGGCCATCAGGTACTTTCGCAGGATGCCGTAGTAGGCTTCGCAGCGGGCAAACCACGTGGGTAAATCGTCCGGCAGGTAACACGCTAACGGGCGGAAGGTCACGAGTACCTCGACGTGATTTGAGTCGATCTTTTGCATCATCAGGTCGAGTTCGATCGGCTCCTTGCCACTAGCAACCGACGGCGTGCGGAGGGACGAGATCCACGTCATCAGGCCGCTTTTGCTGTTTTTCGCTGGGGGACGATCTTTCCACCCACTTGGAAGTTCCAAACGCACCCGAATCAAACCCGGCTCGGACGAGACCGCGACGCCACCCACGTCTTCGATAAAGCCACGCAGTTTTGCGGCGGCCAGTCGCTCGGGTAGCATCGCTTGAAAGCGGTCGGAAAGGACGAAGCGATCCGTGGGAAGTGCATCCGCTTGCGACTCGTCGGCAAGCGTACACTGAACGATGTCGTCGTCCACGGCAGGGGGCGTGTAGTTCAGCGGTGCGGACTCGGCCCAAACGTCGAACCCAACGCCACGGCTGAGTTGGTTAGCCAGTTCCCGAGCACTTTGATGTCGTTCATTGGGGTACTTCAAGAGTGCGATCTGCACAACCCCTTCGACGACTGCAGAAATGTCACCGGCGCCAATGCGATGGAACCGTGGCGGGGGATACTGAATGTGGGCGACGAGCAGATCCTCTTGGGATTTGCACTCGAACGGCAACCGTCCGGTCAGCATTTCATACATCATCACGCCGAGCGAATACAGATCACCCCGCGCATCGACCGAATCCCCGCGAATCATCTCGGGGCTGACGTAAGCCGGAGTTCCGCACGCGAACAGCGGTCCCGTGCCGGTGAGTTCGGCAAGCTGGATGTGGGGCTTGGTGGAG
The DNA here is from genome assembly GCA_043785105.1 of Fimbriiglobus sp. GTDB lineage: Bacteria > Planctomycetota > Planctomycetia > Gemmatales > Gemmataceae > Fimbriiglobus. The sequence goes on along the minus strand of JAYVXO010000250.1, from coordinate 14,821 downwards.
AACCCGGCGAAGCCGAAGTCCATCACGCGGACTGTTTCTTGCGGCGTATCGACGTTCAAAACCATCAAGTTGGCCGGTTTCAAGTCGCGGTGAACGATCCCCGCCTTGTGGGCGGCATCCAGCGCGTGGCACAACGGCCCGATCAACCGGGCCACCCGTTCAGCCGGTAACCGGCGGTACTTGGTCAGCACGCTTTCGAGCGTCACGCCGGGAATAAAATCGAGCACCAGACACGGACCCAGCGGGTCATCCAGGGATGCGTCAAAAAGCCGCACGGAGTACGGGTGGACGAAGCGCGTCATCGTGCGGACTTCGTTGTCGAAGAATTGTCGGAAACGCGGCGTCGCCAGAACGTGGTCTTTGATCCTCTTGACGACCACCAAGGTGTTGGGGTCCGCGAGCGATTGCGCCAAGTAAACGTGGGCGTTGCTACCCTCGCCCAAAAAGCGGATCGTCCGGTACTTGCCGAGGAACACTTTGCCCAGCATAGTCCGTTCCGGCCCGTCTCGACGCGAAAGAACCTGAGTCCCGCTCGGAGAGGGTGCACGATCCGATGTTCCAGGCGACCGCATCATGTCATACCTCGGCAGATAACGCCACGATCCGCACCTCAGCGAACCGGCGTCCAAACTTAGTTCGCGTTCCAGAGTTTGGCAAACACTCCTTGCTAAACTGTAAAGGTTGGATAACTCAGACCGGCTGCCATGAATATTCCACTGACGACCGAAATTGGTCCTCGCCTGGTAATGTGCGCCATCCCGAATCAATCCCCCGCTCAGCAAAGTTGGCCGCATCCGTGGTGCAAGTGTATGGCTCGACGGCTAGTGCTTTTCGATGCGGCGGGGTGAACAGAAGCAGTTCGCGGAACGCCGGGTCAACTGACACCGTCAATTGTCCCGGTGCGGACCGATGCCGTAACCACGCAACGGGTTCTAACGACCCCGTATTGTGGAAAGGGATGTCACCAAAAAGGTGATCGAGCGTGACCTCTCCGATGAGATGGGGTTGCCGAAAGTCGATTTCTTGCGGGATCGGGGTCTTTTCTCCGGTGGCGAGACTGGTCTCCGCAACCCAAAGCGAGTTGGCAGTCGTGTGCAAGATCATGTCATCGACTGCGGCATCTGGCGCCGTGGGCAAACAAAAATACGGGTGATAGCCGATCCCGAAGGGTAGTGGAGTCGTTGACGGGTTTTGAACGAGTGCATCCACACGGAGATTCTGGGCTGTCAACCGATAGGTCAGCGTGATGCAAAAATCAGCCGGCCAGTACGCCAGTGCTTCCGGTAAGTCCTTCGACAATTGAAACTGCCCTGTGAGAGAGGCGTAATCGGTAGTCGCTTCGAGTCCGACGACGCGCCAGGGGTTGCGCGGCGTGAAACCATGAATGGCGTGCTTGCCGGTCGCTTCATTCCGGGGCAGTTGGTGGGTCTGGCCTGCGAATGTGAACCGCCCATCCTTCATGCGATTGGGAAAGGGAAACAGCACCGGGTGACCACTCCGCGTGGGTACGGGGTTGGCTTCCCAAACCGGCGCGGAGTACAGCAAGTTGCCCCAGGAGCCGTCCGGGTTGCGGACCTGCCAGCGCAAACAATTCATCCCCAGAAACGGCCACACTTCCGCCCGCACGGATTCGGCTTGATCCGCGAGCGTGTAAACGCTTCCCGAAAAGTGACCTGCCTGCGCTTCTCGCGTCGTGATGTGAAACATTCCGATTTCTCCTACAAAACAAAGTCAGTGGCCGATCGTAGCCCAATTCTAAACCACAACCTTCGGAGCAACCCGATGCCGACGATTTCCGCTGAACCGCTCACCGACTTCACGTACAAACTCTTCGTGGCAGCGGGCGTCCCCGACGACGAAGCCAAGATCGTGGCGACTAGCTTAGTGGATGCCAACCTTTGCGGGCACGACTCCCACGGGGTGATGCGGGCGTCACAATACGTTGACTTCATCAAAGCCGGTACTTACAAACCCGGCGCTAAGTTTGAAATCCTGAACGAAACCCCTGCCGTGATAGCCGCCGATGCCGGGTGGGGTCTCGGCCAAGTGCAAGCCCATCGCTTACTCCAACGGCTGATTCCGAAGGCACGCACATTGGGTGTTGCAGCGGGGACACTTCGCAATTGTGCCCACACGGGCCGACTGGGTGAATACGCTGAAGTGGCAGCCAAAGAAAACCTAGCGTTCTTCGGCTCGGTGAATTCGCACGGCGCAGGCAGGCGAGTGGCACCACCGGGAGGAACAGCCGGGCGAATCAGCACGAACCCGATTTGCTTTGGCGTCCCGACATCGGGCGAACCCGTCGTCTTGGACTTCGGCACCAGTGTCGCTGCCGAGGGCAAAGTGCGGGTCCATCACCAGAAGAACGAACCGACGCCCCCCGGTTGGCTTGTCGATCACGAAGGGAAACCAACAACAAATCCCGCCGTGCTTTACACCGAACCGCGTGGCAGCATTCTCCCGTTCGGTGGGGCACAAACTTACAAGGGCTTTGGGTTAGGGTTAGTGCTCGATCTGTTGTGCGGTGGACTATCCGGCGGGCAATGTAGCAACCCGGACGCCCCGATGGGCGGCATCGGCAACACCGTGTTCTTCGCGGTCTATGATCCGATCGCGTTCGGGGGTGTTGAACATTTTCTACAGCAAACCGACGGCCTAACGAAGTTCGTCCGCGATTGCCCGCCCACTGATCCCGCGCAACCAATCACACTCCCCGGCGACCCCGAACGCAATTCCCGCAAACTCCGGCTACAGACGGGCATCACCATCTCGGACGGCACCTGGGCAATCCTTGCAAAAACGGCCAGTGAACTGAACGTGGCACTGCCGCAATGAGGGTCTGGCAAATTTTTCGGTCAAGCGTTTTGGACAGGGTTTGGTAGGTCGTGGTCGAGGCTTTGCGAGGCCCGACACTCGATTGCTACCCGACAAAAGGCTGGTCCTTGACCGCTCGTTGTTTTGTAGGTCGAGCCTCGAAGACTCAACTCGACCTACAAAACAAGGCACAAAACGACTACCAGAAAAATATGCCAGACCCCTCCGCACCACCCGCCACATGGGACGCGATGCCACGCAACCCCGCTGTCGCGACGTGGTAAGGGTGAACTGACACATCGCCTTAGTCACGGGGAAACTTGAAGAAAGTGGATTGGGCTTTTCCTCGTCGGCGTTCCCTCGAAACAGCATCTATGAAACCAGCTTTGAATTCGCCGTTTTTATCCGCCCAACTCGGATGCTGGTAGGTAAGCCTGACCTGTTTGTGAACTGTGGCGTCGAACTCGGCGAATCAGATCTTCGACCGTGATTCTTCCGTCAAGAACCATGTAAATGTGAGTGAAGTCAATTAGAAGCAAGGCGGACTTGCTCTTTGACGCTTCTTGAATCGCCACTGATGAATAACCGGACATTGCCACTACGACGCCCATAGTGTTATCGGCTTTCGTTTCGACCTTTGCCTTGTGGCTATCAATCGCATCGGCTCCGGCTTGCTTTGCCTCGAATTTGAGTTCTATGAGGTAAGTAGTGCCGTCTACAGTAATGGAACCATCAATTTGACGACCGGCGGTCATATAAGGTCGCCGGAAGTCAATGTCTTCGTGTTCTATTAGCGAGTAGAACCACTTCTCGAACTCATAGCCTCCCGCCTGCGTGCCAAGCGTGAGTGCAAGTGTGTCCATCTGGGATTTGAGTTTATTAAGATCGCTTTGTTGGCGACCCGCTGTCCTCAGCTTCTCGTCGGATTTTTTCCTGAGATCAGCCTGACCACGTGCCGCTTTATCGCTCTCGCTTTCGACTCCGAGAGCATCGGCAAGAGCAGATACAGCTTGCCTTGCATCACTCAGTTTAATCTCAGTATCTTCCCACCCAACCAAGTCGGGAAACACCGTCATCCCGGCGAGCGCCTTCGCCATTTGCATTAAAAGCTCAGGCCCTTTTACTTGATCTTGCAGCAGCGGGAATAGCCTGTCCAGCCAAGCTCGTTTTTTCTCGCTTTGGTCGAGTTGGGCAAGGTAGTTGCTCGATACACCCGATGATCGCAAGAATTGCTTGAGGGCATTTTTGCGCCAGTAGCACTTGAGTAATGCATCGTAGATCAACGAAACAAGGACAGGCTTCAGCTGCTTAGCCATTCGCGTCGCACCAAGACAAGTGGACAGTATCTCGGCATCATCTTACTGCTTGGCAGCCGTTCCCGTGTACCAGTCATCCTGATTTCTTACGGTATTTATTTGACCGCGGCTCATCGTCATGTGTACCTGCCCCGGCAAGGCTTCGGTAAGTGAGCCACTTGGGGGTGGTTCAAATGAGGTGAGCTTTTATCCCTTTATCAATAGTTCGACTGTATCCGCCGCTTAGCGGGACATGAAATCTGAACCGCTTGTCCTAACGCGGCGTATAGGATATTATGTGTGTGGTTTTACTTGGTATGTCTAGGGGCTAATTTATGCGAACCCGATCTTCGTATCATTTTTTAGCCCCGTTGGTTGCTTGCGGGGTGCTGCTGACTGGGATCGGCTGTGCTGGGAACGCCGTGGATTGGCCCGAAAAGCCGGGGCCGAAAGTGATCGTGTCGTTTGCGCCGTTGTACTGCTTCGCGCTGAACGTCGCCGGTGACGACGCGGCTGTGAAGTCGATCATGTCGAACCAAGGACCGCACCACTACGAAACGAAACTTGCCGAAGCCGTGCTGCTGAAACGGGCCGATCTGTTCTTCATCAATGGTCTGGGACTCGACGATAAACTTGCGGCTAAGTTGACCAAGGCCGCTGCCAACAAGAACCTGAAGCTCATCGACCTCGGTTCCCGCGTTGACAAAAAGTTTCTCGTCGATGGCGTTTGCAATCATGACCATGACCACGGCGCTCACGATCACGACGACCTGACCGACCCCCATGTTTGGGTGGGTTTGAACCACGCCGTCACCTTCGTGGACGCCATCCGCGACGAGTTGAAACACGTCGATAGTGCGAACGCCGCGAATTACGACCGCCGTGCTGCGGAGTACACAACGAAGCTGAAAAAGCTGCAAGCGGACGGCACCGCTCAGTTGAAGGACAAGAAGGAACGGCAGTTTGTCGCCTACCACGGTTCGCTGACTTACTTTGCCAAGTCGCTCGGTCTCGAAACGCCGGAAGTCATTCAAAAGACGCCCGGCAAAGAGCCGACCGCCAAAGACTTGGACGAGTTGATTCAAACTTGCAAAACCAACAAGATCCACGTCATCGCGGTGGAGCCGCAATACTCCGCACAGTCGTCGGCCAAGCGTCTCGTGGAAGAACTCAAGCGGGGCGGCATCGAAGCGGTGCTTGTGGAGATTGACCCACTTGAAACCGCCAACCCGTCGGAACTGACGGCCGATTGGTATGAAACCAAGATGCGGGCCAACATCGAAGCTCTGGTGAAAGCGTTGAAATGACCATCCCTCTGATCGTCCCGCTGACAATGTTACCGACCGATGCGTCACCCCTAGTGAGCCTGCGTAACCTTCAGGTTGTGCGCGGCAATCAGACGATTCTCCGTGGCGTGACCGCCGACATTTTGCGTGGGCAAATCACCGCGCTCATCGGTTTGAACGGCTCGGGGAAATCAACACTTCTGCGAACCCTGCTCCGCGAATTCCCCCACACGGGGGAGATTCATTTTCGGTGCGGCCACGACCACTCGCGGCCCCGACCGGAGTACCTGGGGTACGTTCCGCAACGGCTGAGCATTGACCCACGACTACCCCTCACAGTCCGTGATTTAATGGGCCTCTCCCTCAAACGCGGCCCGCTGTTCTTCGGGCTGAGCAAGTCGCTAACCGCAAAGATCACGGCGGTACTCACGCAAGTCGGTGTCGGCCACTTGCTGGACACACCTGTCGAAGGCTTATCCGGCGGGCAGTTGCAACGGGTCTTGTTGGCGTTGGCACTGGAGCCGTCGCCCGAACTCTTGTTGCTCGACGAACCCGCGTCGGGCATCGACTTCAAGAGCCAACACGGCTTCTACGAAATGATTTCCGAGATCAACCGCCGCACCGGGGTGACCATCCTGTTGGTCTCCCACGACCTGACCGTGGTGAGCCGGTTCGCCCACCACGTTCTTTGCTTGCGTGACGGCGTGATCCAGTGCCAAGGCAAGCCGGACGAGATCCTCAACCCGAAAACCCTGGCCGACACCTTCGGCCCCGAGATGCGGTTGTTTGCCCACGCCCATGCTTAAGAATTAGGGTGAGCATCACATCCGTTGGTAGGCTGTTTACCCATGAGTAACCCACGGTATTCAGTTCGTGTCGGTGCTTACTTCCACGCCGATTTCAGTTCGTGGACCTGGAGGGTGGTGAACCTCGTGTTTCCCCCTTTGCACTGAACTCCCAATGTCAGGTTGTCGGCTTTCGGCGTGAACGGCATCGGGACGTAAATCAACCCGTCACTGGCAAAGATTTCGAGTCCGGTGCGATCACAGTAGATTGTCAGTCGCTGTTTCCCGTCATGCAAAGGGGCGGGGACGCGGTGGTTGTTCACCACGAGTTCCTGCTTCTTCCCGTCGTATACGATCGTGGCCCCACGAACGGTGAACGTGACTTCGCTGGTGTTGTCCAGTTCAAACTCGGCACGGAGTTCCACGAGTTCGGCTTTCACGTTGGCCAGTGGATTGGCTCCGCCCGGTTGGAAGGTGATGCCGTTGAAGTCGTGCGATTTGGCGCGTAGCGAATGGAGTTCCTTCACCGGCGTGAACGTCATTCGCGGGCCGTCGGGGGTGGCGGTGAGCTTCAACTCCAGCGGAATGGTCATGGACTGGTTGAACGGCATTCCTGGCGTGGCAGTCTGGAACCAGCCGATCTGAATGCGGCGACCGTCCATTGCGGGGATGTCGCTGAAGGTTTGGGGTGCGTAGAAACCGCGCCCACGGTGGCCGGGTCGTTTTGTCTTCTCGGCTGTGAACGTCGTCCCGTCGAACGTGCCGATGGCGTACTCCGTGTTCGCCGCAGTGAGCACCCACTTCTTGTTCTTCACGTCCCCGTCGATCGGTAGCTCGAAGAAGTCCGGGCATTCAAAGAGGTACTGGTTACTGGTCGTGCCTCCCTCCGTAACGCTGGCCAATGTCCACTCACGCAAGTTGGGCGACGTGAAGAAGTGAACCGTGTGGACCTTCTTCAACTCGACGTACAGCACCATCACCCATTTCTTAGTCGGCTCGTGCCAGAACACTTTCGGGTCGCGGTTGCCCCCGGTGATTTGCTTCACGACCGGATTGCCGCTGGACTTGGTGAAGGTGCGTCCGTCCGTGCTGGAGGCAATGCATTGCGTCGATAGGTTGCCAGCGGCGGTGTAAATCAGAACAAGCGGCGGTTTGCCGTCCTTGCCGAAGCCACTGGTGTTGTTCCAATCCACGACCGCACTACCGCTAAACATCGGGCCGAACGAATCGGGCATGAGCTTGTCACCGAGGTCATCCCAGTGGACCATGTCGCGGCTGACGGCGTGGCCCCAGTGCATGTTGCCCCACCCCCACCCGTAGGGGTTGTGCTGGTAGAAAAGGTGATACTCGCCGTTGAAGTACACCATGCCGTTCGGGTCGTTGTTCCACCCGCGCCGGGTGGAGAAGTGAAACTGCCCACGTAACGGCTCGCGGAACAGGGTCTCGGAACCGTTAATGGCATCGCTCGGTTCAATCGCACTGAGCGCCTTGGAATCGTCGGGGAGCTTGTCTACCTGGAGCGTGATGGTCTTACCACGCCACGCGCTCACGTCCACGAACGCCCACCAGTCGGGGGAGTCGTTCGCCAGTTCGATGTCGTTCTTCACCTCCACGCGACCATCGACAAGCATGGTGACGACACGCTTTGGTGCGCCGTTTTTGATCGGGATGTTGAGGTACCGCGATTCCACTTTGAAGTCCCGCTTGACATCGGCGAGCAGTTGAGCCGGCTTGCGGTCGGTTTGCACGATGTGGTCCACGTTGATGTGGCCCCACCCTCCGGTCGCGTTGTCCACGATCTGGATGACGGCGGTCTTGCCCATGAATTCGCCGACATCCCACGAGTCGGGAATAAGCGTTTCGTTACCACCGGACTTGTCGTTTGGACCAGTCGCTTTGCGGACGACTTTGTCGTTGATGAGCAGATTCATGCTGAGCTTTTCAGCGTGCTTGCCCCCGCCGATCAGGAAGGAGATATGCTTTCGCTCGATTTTGAACGGCGGAGACGTGAGGGTTCCGATGCTGGCGTCGCCGTTGAAGAAGGAGTTCACAAGCCCCTTGCCCTTGAACCCGTCTACGTGCATCTGGCCCTTCAACGACCCGCGCGCCGGTGCGGGGCCGAAGGCTTCTCCAGTCGTTTTCCAATCGCCGTAGGTCTCACCTTCAAAATCCGCGATGAGAATGTCTGCGGCGCCGATCGGGTCGGCTGCGTGTGTCGTTTGGATCGACGCGATTGCTAACATGAAGCCGATGAATTGTTTCATGGAGAGGTTCCTTGCAGTTCGGTTTTAAGACCAGTAGGTAGTTACAGGCATAGTTAGCGTGTCGGGCCAATAACGCCAGTCGCTTGGTTGCTCAGGACACGCCCAGATCGCGTTCGATTTGCTCCAGTGTCCGGCCTTTGGTTTCGGGCACCATCGTCCTCACCCAAATAAGTTGAAACACCATCATGATGCAGAAGAACAGGAAGACGTATCCGGGATCGAAGGCGGCGACCATTGTGGGGAAAAACGATGTGAGCAGTGCGGCAAAAATCCAGTGCGTAAAGCTGTCCAACGATTGACCCGTCGCCCGGTACTTGTCCGGGAAAATCTCCGAGATCAACACCCAGATCACCGCCCCCTGCCCGATCGCGTGGGCGGCAATGAACGCAAAAATGCAGGCGGGGACGATCGAGAACGTCTCCGTGAAAAAGGCCCACGCACACAGGCCGAGCGACGCGATGTACCCGACCGATCCGATGTACAACAGCGTGCGTCGCCCGAGCCGGTCGATCAACGCGAGGCCGACGAACGTGAACACGAGGTTGGTCACGCCAATCCCCACGGACTGCAATAGCGAAGCGTCTTTGCCGAGGCCCGTGAGTTCAAAGATGCGGGGTGCGAAGTAGAGAATCGCGTTGATCCCGGAGAGTTGGTTGAAGACCGCCACCAGGAACGCGATCAGAATCGGCGTTCGCATCTTGCGGGTCCAAAAGCCGAAGCCCGTCAATTGCCCCGTCGTCGTTGCCATCGTTCGCAGCTTCGCTTCGAGTTCGACCTCAGTGGCTTGGGGTTCAATCAGCTTGAGTACCGCAAGTGCCCCGTCTCGATCGCCTTTCTTGGAGACCAGCCAGCGGGGACTTTCGGGAATCAAGAAACAAGCCAGTGTGTACACCGCCGAGGGCACGGCCATGACACCGAGCATCCACCGCCACGATTCTTCGCCAATCCCGGTCAAGAGGTAGTTCGACAGAAAGGCCATCAAGATGCCGAAGACAATGTTGAACTGAAACATACCGGCCAGGCGCCCCCGTCGTTCGGGCGGCGAAATCTCCGAGATGTAGAGCGGGGCCGCCACGGTCGAAACGCCGATGGCAATGCCGCCGAGAAACCGGGCCGCCATGAAAGAATAAACGTCGGTGGCCAGTGCAGACCACAACGACCCGATCAGGAACAAAATTCCGATCCCCAGCAACGTCCGCTTCCGCCCGAACCGATCCGTCGGCCAACTCCCGACGAACGACCCGAAGACCGTCCCCCACAGCGCCGCACCAATCGCTAGGCCATGTATCTCCGATCTTAACCCCCAAAGTGCTTGGATCGTCTTCTCCGCGCCCGAGATGACGACAGTGTCGAAGCCGAAGAGAAATCCCGCCAGCGCGGAAACGAGCGACCAGAGAAACAAGCGAGTGTTCATGGGGGAGGAGACTTGGGTGAGGGAGTCGAGAGAAAGAGTTTCCTCGACGGAGCCGATACTATGCCCTCGGTCAGGAACAATCCATTGGCATTGGCATATTTTGCGGAAGACGGGCGCGGCGTTCGTGTCGGCACACGGCACCCGTCGTCAACCCAAGAAAGGGTCGGACGCAACCGGCCCTGAAACGACAAACGTGACGAAAAGCCCAAAAAATAAGGCTTCACGTCACGTTGTGTCTGAACGTGTCGATTGATACAGAATCGAAATTTGGCCAAGGAGGGATTCGAACCCACAAACCTTGCGGTGGTCGATTTTGAATCGACTGCGTCTGCCATTCCGCCACTTGGCCTTGGTGGAATCGGTATCGACTCCATCAATGTCCCCTCAAAATAGACTCCGAATTGCATTTGGACAAGAGGCAGTTTGCAAAGGTTCATGAAATGCACGGTGGGCTGGGTGGGTATGAGCTTGTAACCTGACTACGACTGAACCCGTTTCTGGAGTGTTGCGAATGGCTGATTCGAGTTCCGTGATTGAACGCCTGGACGTGGTTGCGATCGCGCCGCACCCGGATGACCTGGAGATCCTGTGCGGGGGGACTCTCGCCAAACTGGTGAAGCAAGGGTATCGGGTGGGCATCTTCGACTTAACATCCGGAGAACCGACACCACGCGGAAGTCTCGAAACGCGCAAAGTTGAAGCGGAGAAGGCGAGGCAGTTACTCGGGGTGCAGGTCCGGGTCAATCTCGGGTTGCCGAACCGGGTGTTAATGGACGGCCCGGAGGCCCGGTTTCGCGTGGCCACGGAGTTGCGGAAGTATCAACCCAAAGTGCTGATTACGGGGGCGGGGCGAACGCCGGCGGCTTCACCGGACCACCACCAAGGCCACCTGATTGCCGAAGCGTCGCGGTTCTACTCACAACTGACGAAATGGGACGAGCGGTTCGACAACACGGCACCGTATCGGGTTCCACACTTGGTCTACGCACTCTTCCCCACCGATGCGGAACAGCGGCAATGGCACAGCACCTTCGTGATCGACATTTCGGAGACCATCGAACAAAAAATCGCTTCGATCCAAGCATACGAATCGCAGTTCGACCCGGAGCGGTTTGCCAAAGTCCGGCACTACGTGAGTTCCGTGAACGGGTATCAAGGCGCGCGCTGCGGCTTCATGTACGGCGAACTCTTCGCGCTACCCCACCCGGTCGGCAACGACGACCTGATGCGCGTGGTTCTGGGTGGCAAAGGGTCGCTAGCCCCGGTTCAACTGCCCGGCCAAGACCACTTGCCGCTGAATTGACCCAAATCGAACAACCACGGAACACACGGAAATTACGGAATTCAGATCGAACACTCTGTGCTTCAATCTCTGGATTTCTTCCGTGTTTTCCGTGCCTTCCGTGGTGAAAAGGTTGAATTGGTTTAGTCGATCTTCTGGGCGATGTGATAGATCGCGTCGATGTCGAGGATCGCATCGTTGCGGGTGAAGAGGTCGCCGATGGCGGCTTTGTGGATTTTCATTTTCGTTCCGCCGATGCCCAGTGCGCCGTAGACAATCACGGTGTCGCGTGTACTGGCTTTGTCGGTTAATTCAATCCCTTCGATCCCGGTGGGTGGTACGCCGTTGAGGTCGATGGCTACCTTCAACGTCTGGCACGTCTCGCGGATTTTCTTCGGCAACACGACCACTCCCGGCGCACCGGCGGCGATCACAAGCTCGCAACTCTCCAGTGCTTTCGGGCCATCGGACGACGACCCCACGGCAACGGGAACGACGCTGGCCCCCGGTAAGTTCTTGCGGATTTCGTGACAGGCTGCTTCGGCACGCTCGAACTGCCGGCTGCCGATGCGGACGGTCCCCCCGGCTTTGGCTAACAGCCGTGCCACCCGTTGCCCCACTGGACCAGTGCCACCCAAAACCAACGATGTCGTTCGGCTTAAATCCAGATGACGGGCCGCAGCCCGGACGGCGGCAGCAGCAGTCGTGTTCGCGCCGTTGGAGTCCAACATGATCGAAACGCTCAACCCGTACTCGACCAAGAGATGTTTGCGGACAGCGGCTAATAACACCTCGCCATCACCGACGTTCGACCCGCCGATGAAGATAGCAGTGCGGTGAAGTTCCTTCGGCCCCCGTGTGAAAATGCACCCATGCACGAGCGACATTACATTTTCCGCAGTGACGCAACCATAACTAAAAACATGCTGCACACCGGCATCCACTGCGACGACCCGATCAAACACGCTCGGGAGCCGATCGGTATCGAGTTGGAGAAGTATGGTCGGTTTATCCATTGCTGTAGTGGAGAGTGGGTAGTGGAAAGTGAATAGAAAAACTAGGCGGAAGCAAGTCGCGGGTGGTGCAGTTTGGGGTGACGCTACGCTCAACCGATTAGCCTGGGGTGTCGCTACGCTCAACCCCAGGGTAATCGCTGGCATCCTTTCAGGATGCTTCGTATTGCTTTATCCCGAAGGGATTCAAGCCATTAGCCTGGGGTCGTGTTTCGCGCACCCCAGGAACTCGGCACCCCATTCTCCTCGACCCCGGAGGGGTCGCAGGTCTCGGCAAGCTGAAAACGCCGGGCACAAAAACATCACTACTTGGGGCTGTACGGGTGCTTTTCGTCCTTGCGGGCGATGATTTCGTCGATCTTCGGCGTGCCGGTCATGGCTTGTTTGATCGCCAGTTTCGTGGCTTCGTAGTTGTACTGGTAAATTTTCGTGTCGTCGGCGGCAGCCCAGTGGATGAACACGCCACACACGATCACGTAGTCTTCAGCCTTGTCCTTCGGAATCACGCCATCGACGACGCTATCGACGACCGCGCGGGCCACAGCGGCTTGGGCTGGCCCGAACATTTGTACGGCTTGTTTGGCACCCTTGATCGTGACCTTCGTAATCATCACCGTGGCCGGTTTGCAGACCAAGTTCGGGGTGATGACCGCGAGCAAACTGGAGTGCCCAGCCGACTGGTTCGCCAAAGCGTTGGCGAACGCCGTGCCGACCGGACCGCTCTTATCGCCGATGAGCAAGTCAATGTGGGCAATCTCGTTGCCGTCGCCGACCAAACCTTCGCCAATGAACATGGCCATCGAAAATCTCCGTAAATAGAGGGGCGCGGACCCGTAAGTTCTGACCGAATTGGTTTAGCCACACGCCGAATAACGGCAACAAGAAGACGGGATTATCCCACCTTCAACAGCTCCCGGTAGTCGTTGAGCAGGTGGGCCATGAGGCGGTCTTTCATCGCGCCCCAGACTTTTTCGCCGATCTCGCCGGACAGCACGCCCTCGAACACCCCGCCGCCGGTTTGCTTGATGTACTCAATGAGGTTGGCCGCGTGAGCCGCATCGCCTAACACAACGCCTTTGTCACAGTGGACGAACTCGTTCGCCACCATGCTCATCATGGGTAGCAGCGGAACCGGGTCGGGGGAGTTCATGTAGCGGAAAATCTTGCCGCCGAACTCGCGGTTGAACGCCTCCGCCACGACGGAGTTGCCGACCATCGGTGCGCCATACGTGTAGATTTGATGCGGGTTCATCGTCTTGCGCAGGAACAGCCACGACCCCATGAGGGCGAGCGCACCCCCGAGGCTGTGCCCGGTGATCCAGAAGCAGCGCTCTTTCGTTTTCATCTGGGCATCGACTTCCGCATAAAGGGCGTCCCAGATGTCCGTGATCGCATTCACAAACCCCTGATGCCAGCGTGCCCCGACCCCCGCCGCGAGAAATTCTGTGGACAGCGCGCCGGTTGGCTGAACGAGGAAGTTCATTGCGTTGGTCATCAGCCAATCTTTCAAGCCGTCGATGCTATTCGGCCCCTCGCTGCCACGGAACGCCACGAGGATGTGGTTGTCGTTGGTGGCCACATAGGCTTGCGTGTTGTTCACGCTAATCAGCTTCGCCGTCAGGCCCATTTCACTCTGAAACGCCTCCACCCCCCGGTCCGCCGGGAAGTACGCAAACTGCGACGCTGCTGCCAGTGATGCCGCATTGCACGGGTCGCCCATCGCGTCTTCGACCAATTCATACGTCATCGAACTGTTCCTCCTGAAAGTGTTAAGGTGTCGTTGAATTCTCTGGGGTGTCCGTCACGAAATCCACCTCACCCCCGGCCCCTCTCCGACGCGGAGAGGGGGGCAAGACAGTTCCCCCTCTCCGCGTCGGGGAGGGGGTTAGGGGGTGGGGTTTTGCGCTCCATCCCCACACCGAGTGTTGAACCGAAAAGCTTCGGGGTTAGTTGATCGCCTTGCGGCCTTCTTTGGCGGCCTTCCAGTCGCGGACCAGTTTGCCCGGAATCTTTGTGCCGCGCACGTCGAGTTCCATCAGCGACTCGATCGGCTTGATGTGTTCGTTGAAGCCAGCTTCGGTGATCTTGGTGCGGGCCAGTTTCAGCTTGGCCAATTTCGGCATCTCTTCGAGAACATGTAGCCCTTCATCCGTAATGTCCGTGTCGCTCAAGTCGAGTTCGCGGACCTTCTCCATACCGTGGAGTATCTCGATGTCTTTGTCGGTCACGTCCTTGTTGGCCCACTGAATGACCGACCAGTTCTTCGAGGTCTTCAGCTTGGCGTATTCTTCACGTTTGGCGCCGGTCAGCGTGACTGATTCCTCGACACTTTTTTCGCCGGTCGATTGGTCGGTGACGGTCTTTTGCTGAACGGCGATCGTGTCTTGAATTTTCGGCGGGTTGATGATGCTGTACACCACGGGACCGCCACAAAGGACCGCCCCGAAAAGGCCGAGCAAAAATGGCGCAATCGCACGACGAAAATGGAACAAGAAGAACAGGATCGACACGCCCGGTATCAACAACGTCACCAAACCCCACACCGTGCTAACGCCAAACGCCCGGACAACTATACATTACGCGGCCAGGAGTGATACGTCTTTGAAGGTCTGGAACTTCAGGGTCATCAGCGACTTGAACTCGTCGGCGTGCTGGGTGGGTACTCCTT